>NZ_JBVJGZ010000005.1:230553-326132 GCF_055587025.1 Streptomyces sp. NPDC048600
TGGCCAACCCATTCGACCAACGATTCACCGGGACTTCGGGCACCGGGGGGGGGGGGGGGGGGGGGGGGGGGGGGGGTTTTGGGGGGGGGGGGGGGGGGGGGGCGGGGGGGGGGGGGGGGCCCCCCCCCCCCGGACCCCGGCTTTCGTCGTTCCACGACAGCCGCACCCCCTGCCCGGACGGGCGGGGGGGTGTACGCATGCCGCCTTCGCGGGAGGTATGGGGGCACAGCACGGCTCCTAAGGAGTGATCCAGCATGCCCGCCGATCTCACCGGAAGCTTCCTCGCCCTGGACGACGGCCGCCCGGCCGTCGTCCTCGGCCGCGTCTACGCCCGTCCTGCCGAGCGCGTCTGGTCCCTGCTGACCGACCCCCGTGAGCTCGCCCGGTGGTTCCCCTCCCGGGCCGAGTTCGAGCTGCGGCCCGGCGGCACGGCCCGGTTCGTCGGTGACCCGAACCAGCCCGACTCCACCGGCCTCGTCCTGGCCGCCGACCCGCCCCGCCGGCTGGCCTTCGAATGGGGCGGCGACGAGATCCGCCTCGACCTCGAGAAACAGGACGACGGCCGCACCCGGCTCACCCTCACGGACGTACTCGCCGACCCGGAGGCCGCCGCGCGCAACGCGGCGGGCTGGGAGGTCTGCCTGACCGCGCTGGACGCCCTCGCCCGCGACGAGACCCCGGCCGGGCCGCACGCCGGAACGGGCGCTCCGTGGCGCGAGGCCTACGACGGCTACATCGAGGCCGGGTTCCCCTCCGGCGCCCCCGTCCCCGGAGCGGACTGACCCGTCCGGCCCAGCGGCGGCGGCCCCGTCAGGCCAGCTGCCGCCGCACCAGCTCGTGCAGCCGCCCGCCCGGGTCCGCGAGCAGCAGCGCGGGCGGCCCCTGCTGGACGACCCTGCCGTTCTCCATCACGATCACCCGGTCCGCGTCCAGCACCGTCGACAGCCGGTGCGCGATCACCACACGGGTGGCGTCGAGCGCCTTGGTGGACTCCATCACCCGCCGCTGGGTCTCGTTGTCGAGGGCACTGGTGGCCTCGTCGAAGAAGAGGATGCGCGGGCGGCGGATCAGCGCCTGGGCGATCATCAGCCGCTGGCGCTGACCGCCCGACACCGAACCCCCGGCCGACACGATCGTGTGCAGGCCCATCGGCATCCGCCGGATGTCCTCCGCCAGACCCGCCAGCTCGGCCGCCGCCATCGCCTCCTCCGGCGTATACGGCTCGGTGCCGCAGATGACGTCCAGGACCGAGCCGGTGAACGGCTGCGCGTGCTGGAGCACCACCCCGCACTGGCGCCGCACCGCCGACGTGTCCAGAGCCGCCAGGTCCTGGCCGTCGTACAGCACACCGCCCGAGACCGGACGGTCGAAGCCGATCAGCAGCCGCAGCAGCGTCGACTTGCCGCAGCCGCTGGGGCCGACCACGGCCACGAACTCGCCCGGCCGCACCTCGAAGGACACGTCGTCCAGCACCAGCGGCCCGTCGTCGGAGTAGCGGAACGACAGCCGCCGCGCCTCCACCGCCCCGGACAGCGGGCCCGGCCGGGTGCTCGCCGTCCGCACCTCGGGCGCGGCGGCCAGCACCGGCTCGATCTCCTCGAACAGCGGCAGCGCCGCCACCACCGACACGAACGCGCCCGTCAGCTGGGTCACCGAGGTCAGCAGCATGGTCACCGCGGTGTGGAACGCGAGGAAGTCCGCCGCCGGCATCGCCCCGCGCGCCGGCCCCGCCAGCAGCATGAACATCAGCAGCGAGCACAGCGGCAGATACACCGCGCCCAGCACCGCCGAGAGGTTCCTGATCCGCCCCACCCGCTGCTGCAGCTCCCGACCGCGCGCGAACTCGCCCGCCCAGGCGGCGTACGCGTAGTTCTCCGCTGCCGCCACCCTCAGCTTCGGCAGCCCGCGCAGGGTCTGGAAGGCCTGGTTGTTCAGCCGGTTGGTGAGCTTCACCAGCCGCCGCTGCCAGCGCACCTGCCACAGCCCGAGGCCGAGGAAGACGGCGGCCACCGCCACCAGCATCCCGACCGCTGCCAGCGCCATCGGCACGCTGTAGTACAGCAGCAGCGCCAGGTTCACCGCGCCGACCGCGGCCGCCTGCGCGACCGTCGGCCCGACGCCCGCCAGCAGCCGGCGGATCGCGCTCACGCCCATCGCCGCACTGGCCAGCTCGCCGGTGGAGCGCCCCGCGAAGAACTCCGTCGGCAGCCGCAGCAGCCGGTCCCACACGGCGGGCTGGAGCGTGGCCTCGACCCGCCCCTCCAGCCGCAGGATCGTCAGGTTCTGCACCAGCGTGAACGCGGCCGCGACCACACTGCTCACCATCACCGCGAGGCACACCTGGCCGATCAGCCCGGACTGCGCCTTCGGCACGTACTCGCCCAGCACCTTGCCCGTCGCCACCGGCACCAGCGCGCCGATCGCCACCGTCACCAGACCGGCCAGCACCAGCCCCGCCACATCGCCCCGCGTGCCGCGCAGGACGAACCGGGCCAGCCCCAGCGGGCCGAGCCGGCGCTCGGGCAGCGGACGGTAGAGCATCACCGCGCGCGGCTCGAACTCGGCCTCGTTGGCCTTCTCCACCGGAGTCTCGCGCCCGGTGGCCGGCTGCACCGCGACATATCCGCCGCGCCGCCACAGCAACGCCACCGGCACCCCCGACAGGGCACGCCGTCCCACCAGGGGGCCCACGTCGTCACGCCACCAGCGCCCTTCCAGGCGTACCGCCCGGACGCGCACCCGCGAGGCCAGGGCGATGCGCTCGACCGGGTCCAGGCGCTCGCTCCCGGTGCCGCCGTGCGCGGGCTCCGCCAGCGCGATCCCGGCCGCGTCCGCGACCAGCTTGCAGGCGGCGTACGTCGCGTCGGCGTCGGCGGCCGTACGGCGGTGCGCCGAGCCCTTGCCGATGGCCGCCAGCAGCGTGCGGTCGGCCTGCGCGCGGACCGCCTCACCGGCCCTGATCCCGGCGGCCGTCCGGGTCTCGTGCGTGTGCTCCAACTGCTCGATCCAGCGGTCCAGCGTGGTCAGCAGCCGGTACTGCTGCTCGACCATGCTCTGCCACAGCGCCGGATCCATCAGCAGATCCGCCGCCGCCTCCGCGCCGTACAGCGAGCCGTACTGCACACCGCCCGGCGGCACCGGCATCCAGAACACGTCGTCGTCGGTCGAGCCCGCCGACGGATCCGCGGCCATGGGCGCCTGGAACAGCACGGACAGCCCGCGTCCCACGCCGAGCGCGAGCGCGTGCTCCAGCGGACTCGCCGCCGGCGGCACATACCGCGGGTTGCCCCACTCGTCGTACGTCCAGCCGTCGGCGGGGGCCGGCTCGTACAGCTCCCGCAGCGCGATCCGGTGCACCGCGCAGTCGCGCGACGGCCGTGCGACCAGGGTGTGCCGGGCGCCCGTCACCGGGCCGAGCAGCAGCGCGCCCGGCTCCAGCCGGCCCACATGGTGCCAGTGGCCCTGCTGGGCTGCGTCCACCGCGAACAGGTCCAGGGCGCCGGACACGACCAGCCACAGCACCTGCGGGCCTTCCAGGTCCAGGGTGCCGTGGCCCGCGCAGTCGAGCCGGGTCCCCATCCCGCCCAGCGCGGCCAGCACCAGGTCGCCCTCGTGTACGGCCGTCATCTCACCGCTCCCCGACCAGCGCCGCGTACGCCCCGCCGCGCGACACCAGCTCCTCGTGCCGGCCGCGTTCGACGACCGCGCCGTGCTGGAGAACGACGATCTCGTCGCTGTCCCGCACCGTGCTCAGCCGGTGCGCGATCACCACGCAGGCGCATCCGCGCCGCCGCAGGTTGTCCATCACCACCCGCTCGGTCTCCGCGTCCAGCGCGCTGGTCACCTCGTCCAGCACGAGGATGCTCGGCCGGCGCACCAACGCCCGTGCGATCTCCAGGCGTTGACGCTGGCCGCCGGAGAAGTTCCGGCCGTCCTGGCCGACCCGGCTGTGGATGCCCCCGGGCCGGCGCGCCACCACGTCGTACAGCGCCGCGTCCTTCAGCGCCTCCACCACCGCCTCGTCCGGGATCGACGGGTCCCACAGCGCCACGTTGTCCCGCACACTGCCCTCGAACAGGAACACCTCCTGGTCGACGAAGGACACCGAGGCCGCCAGTGCCCCGCGCGGAATGTCCTCCAGACGCCGCCCGTCGATCCGGATCACGCCGTCCCACGGCGTGTACAGCCCCGCGATCAGCCGCGACACCGTCGACTTCCCGCTGCCCGAGCCGCCCACCAGCGCCACCTGCCGCCCCGGACCCACCGTCAGGTCGAACCCGGTCAGCAGCGGCTTGTCCAGCGGGCTGTAGCCGAACGTGATGTTCTCCAGCTCCACATGCCCCTGGAGCCGCCGCGTCGACTCACCGCCGCCGCGCGTGTACAGCGGATCGGCGCGGAAGTTCTCCACGTCCTTCAGCCGCGCCACGTCCGCCGCGAAGTCCTGGAGGCGCCCGACCACGCCGTTGAGCCGGGACAGCGGAGCGGTGAAGCGGGTCACCAGCGCCTGGAACGCCACCAGCAGGCCGACGGACATGTGCCCCTCCACGGCCCGCAGTCCGCCGATCCACAGGATCAGCGCGCTGTTGACCGTCGCCAGCGCCGGAGCCACCACACCCAGCCATGCCCCCGGCACCCCGAGCCGCTGCTGCTCCTCCAGCGTGGTGGCGTGCTGCCCCGCCCACTTGCGGAAGTAGCCGTCCTCCCCGCCGGTGGCCTTCATCGTCTCGATCAACTGCAGCCCGGTGTAGGCGGTGTTGGTCAGCCGCGCGCTGTCCGCCCGCAGCTTCGCGGTCCGCGTCGCGCGCAGCCGTACGGTGATCCGCAGCGCGAGGATGTTCAGCAGGGCCACACCGATGCCCACGAACGTCAGCTGGGGGTCGTAGGTGTAGAGGAGGAGCGCGTACAGCACCACGACCACCGCGTCCACCCCGGCCGCCGCCAGGTCGCGGGCCAGGGTCTCGGCGACCGCGTCGTTGGACTGCAGACGCTGCACCAGGTCGGCCGGGCTGCGCTGGGCGAAGAAGGTGACCGGCAGCCGCAGCAGATGCCGCAGGAAGCGGGCGCTGGACAGGGTCGAGGAGATGATCCGGCCATGATGGAGGTTCGCCTGCTGGAGCCAGGTCAGCACGACCGTGAGCACGACACAGGCACCCATCGCGGCGAACAGCACGCCCAGCAGCGAGGTCTGACTGCCGATCAGGAACGTGTCGATGTAGGTACGGCTGAGCGCGGGCACCGCCGCGCCGACCAGCACCAGCAGCAGGCTCGCCAGCACGGCGGCGGGCAGGGTGCCCGCGGTGCCGCGCAGCCGGGCGGGCATCGCGCCCCACACACCCGGCCGGCGCCCGCCGCGGGTGAAGTCCTCCCCGGGCTCCATCACCAGCACGACACCGGTGAAGCTGCCGTCGAACTCCTCGACCGGCACGAAACGGCGGCCCTTGCCGGGGTCGTTGACGAACACACCGCGGCGGCCGAAGCGGCGGCCCATGCCGTCGTAGACGACGTAGTGGTTGAACTCCCAGAACAGGATCGCCGGCCCCCGCACGCCGGCGAGCGCGGCCAGGTCCATCTGCATGCCCTTGGCGGTCAGGCCGTAACCACGGGCCGCCTTCAGCAGGTTCGAGGCGCGCGAGCCGTCGCGGGAGACACCGCAGGCGATGCGCAGCTCCTCCAGCGGGAGGTGCCGGCCGTGGTGGCCCAGCACCATCGCCAGCGCGGCGGCGCCGCACTCGACGGCCTCCATCTGGAGCACGGTCGGGGTGCGTACGGCCTTCACCCGGGTCCTGGGAACGGTGGTGGCGGCGCGGCGCCGGGCGGCGGTCACGGCAGCAGCCAGTCGACGGGGCGCTGATCGGCCAGGTGGACGGAGCCGTCCGCCAGGGTCATGGACACCAGGGGGTGCGGCGGGCCGTCGGAGGTGGACCAGCGGTAGCCGCTGCGGGTGCCCGGCGCCCGGTCCAGACGCACCAGGACCGCCACCGGGCGTCCGTCGCGGGTGAGTTGCTCGCCGAGCTGGGAGTCCCCGAGGAACGCGCCGATCTGCCGCGCCGACTGCGGGGTGGCGTCCACCGACTTCACATGGCCGCGCAGCACGCCGTAGCTCTGCGCCGAGACCGTCTGCACGGTCAGGTCCACGACGGCGTCCACGGGGATCGACGCGGCGTTCCTCGCGGGTACGTAGACCGTCGCGTACAGCGGTGCGCCGGCGTCCGTGACCTTCTCCACCGCGGCGAGGTCGGTGCCGGTCGCGACGATCTGCCCGACGGAGGCGGCGAGCGCGGTCACCCGGCCCGCGGACACGGCCCGCACGACGATCTCGCCCTCCGCGGTACGGACCCTCAGAACCGCTGCGTCAGGCGGCAGTTGCTCGCCCTGCTCGGCGAGGACCGCGGTGACCTGGCCGGCGACCGGGCTCTGGAGGATGTAGCTGCCCCGGCCGTGCGTGAGCACGGCGGGCGCGCTCACGGTGGTGGACACCGAGCCCGTCACCGCCCACACGGACGCGGCCGCCATCGCGACCAGTGTCACGGACAGCACGAGCCAGCCCTGCGGGCGGGCCAGCCGCACCGGAAGGTCCAGCTCCTCCGGTGACTGGAGCTTGGCGAGGGCCTGTTGGCGGAACTGCACGGGATCTTCCTCACCCGGGGATGCGCGTCGGGACGGTCGTTGGGACAGCACGGAATCCCGGGGGCGGTCGCCCGGCCCCGGGACTCGGGAGCACTGTCAGGTGTGCTCGGACGCGGTCAGAGACCGGCGACCAGGCCCGTGATCGGGGCGGTGTTCAGGCCGGTGACACCCTCGACGGTGCCGACGGCGGTGTTGACCAGGCCGGAGACCGGGGCGATGCCGTCCACCAGGCCGGTGACGGTGCCGAGCGAGTTCACGTGCAGACCGCCGGAGACGTTGTCGAGGTCGGCGTCGGCGATCTCGACGGTCTCGACCTGGGGGGTGGAGTTCATGATGGAACATCCCTTCATATGGATACGTCACAAGGGGGAGAGCGGCCCCCTCTGTGCAACAGACGAGCGGCCGCGGTGCGATGGATAAAAGCACGCTCCCGCCTCGCCGTTCCAGTCGCCCAACCCCCTCACCTGGGCAAATGAGCCCGGAGGGAGACTCATTGGTGCAGGTGCGCGCACGGCTTGGTGCCGACTTCTTCACAATGCGCGCGGCATCGGGGAGCGGGGTCCGGAATTCGGGTCCGGTGAATTCCGGCACTCCCGCCGTAAAAGGCGAAACCGGCCCCCGGCGCTTGTGTGGATCCACTGTGCGCCGTGGGCCGGTTGGGCATTCGGTGTGCAGATTCCCTGAAGCCGGGATTCCGCCCTGTGGGGTGACTGTGCGTCTCGGCACGGTCGCCGTGCGTGCCCTGTGTGCCGGGGGTCGGCCTAGCAGGGCGCGGACCAGCGCCGCGGGTCAGCCCAGCAGGGCGTAGACCGTGCTCGCCTTCGCGGCCAGCTCTCCGCTCGCCGCGTCCGTCATCGCGATCTCGGCGAACGCCATCCGGCGGCCCAACTTGGTCAGCACCGCCTCGACCAGCACGTCCGATCCGGTCACCGCGCGCTGGAAGGACGTCGACTGCTGGACCGTCGTCATCGGCACGAACCCGCCGCGCGCCGACGACACCGCGATCACCGTCGCCGTGTCCGCCGCGGCCATCAGCGCCTGCCCGGACAGCGCCCCGCCCTCCCGGGCCAGAGCCGAGGACCAGGGCAGCCGCAGCACGGCGCGCTGATCGCCCAAGGCCTCCACGGTGAGGCCGAGTTCCAGCACCCAGGGAGCGAAGTTGGCGGAGAGGATCTTGTCGGCATCGGCCGTGGTCATCGTCATAACGGGGATTGTGACCGGCCCCCGTCCGCCCGGCGAGAGGCATGGCCGGATCGGCGTGGCGGACCGCCTTGCCCCGAAACGGAATTGAACGGCCCACGCGCCTCCTGCGTACCAGTGACCATCCAGGCGCCCCAGACCCGGTCGCCGACCGGCGACCCACTAGACCCCGTCCCCCAGGAGGTCGAGAAGTTTGAGTCACAAGCGAATGCCGAAGCGCAAGGCCGCGATCGCGGCGGGCAGCGTGGTGGCGCTCGGAGCGGCGGCACTGCTGCTGCCCCACGCCAACGCCTCCCAGGACGGCGCGGCAGACGCGGCGGCGCCCAGGACCCTGAAGGCGTCTGACGCCTCCTCGCTCTCGGAACAGCTCGCCGCCGCCCTCGGCGAAGCCTTCGCCGGTTCCTACTACGACGCCGACCGGCAGCAACTCGTCGTCAACGTCGTCGGCGACAACAACCAGCTCATTGTGCAGGCCAAGCGGGCCGGTGCCGCCGTACGCCAGGTCGACAACAGCACCGCCGAACTGGAGGCGGCCGCGGGGACCCTGAAGGCCGACGCGACCATCCCCGGCACCGCCTGGGCCGTCGACCCGCGCACCAACAAGATCCTCGTCACCGCCGACCGCACGGTCACCGGTGACAAGTGGGACACCCTGGAGTCGACCGTGGAGGGTCTCGGCTCCGGCATGGCGACCATCCGCAAGTCCAGCGGGACGTTCAAGCCGCTCGTCTCCGGCGGCGACGCCATCTTCGGCGGCGGCTCACGCTGTTCCCTCGGCTTCAACGTCACCGCGGGCGACGGCAGCCCGGCCTTCCTGACGGCCGGTCACTGCGGTGTCGCGGTCGAGCAGTGGTCCGATTCCCAGAACGGCGCCCCGATCGGCACCGTCGACCAGGCCGTGTTCCCCGGCGAGGGCGACTTCGCGCTCGTCAAGTACGACGACCCGGCGACCCAGGCGCCCAGCGACGTCAACATAGGCAACGGCCAGACCGTCGCCATCAACCAGGCCGCCGAGGCCGCGGTCGGCCAGCAGGTCTTCCGCATGGGCAGCACGACCGGCCTGAACGACGGCCAGGTCACCGGCCTCAACGCCACGGTGAACTACCCGGAGGGCACCGTCACCGGGCTCATCCAGACGAACGTCTGCGCCGAACCCGGCGACAGCGGCGGCGCCCTGTTCACCCAGGACGGCAGCGCGATCGGCCTCACCTCGGGCGGCAGCGGCGACTGCACCTCCGGCGGCGAGACCTTCTTCCAGCCGGTCACCACGGCACTGGAGGCGGTCGGCGCGACGCTCGGCGCGGGTGACGGCGCGGGCGCGGGCGGCGAAGCCGGAGCAGGCGGCGAGGCAGGCGTCGGCGGTGAGGCCGGTGCAGGCGGCGAGGCCGGCGCGGGCGCCGAAGCAGGTGCAGACGGTGAGGCCGGTGCCGGCGGTGACGCGGGCGCCGAGGCCGGTGCCGGCGAGGAAGCCGGTGGCGAGCAGGCCGGAGCGGGGGACGGCGCCGGTGACGCCATGAACCCCGGCGACGGTGCCGGTGCCGGCCAGGAGGAGGAGCCCGGCCTGGAGGGCGGTCACTGACCCCACGCTCCGAGCTCGTTCTCGGCACACCCGAGCCCCACTGGCCGTACCCACCAGCGGTCGGTGGCCGCGGCCCGGTCCTTCGGCGGGAGGACCGGGCCGCCTCGCGTTCCCACCGGGCCTTCCCGCCCGCCCACCGGGCCTTCCCGAACGCCTAACCGGGCAGACCCTCACCCCCACCGGGCAGACCCTGGCTCCCGCCCGGCCTGCCCCCCGCTCCGGGCGACCGACCTCACCGCTGCGCCCGCAGCAACAGCAGCGCCACGTCGTCCAGCCGCTCCTCCGCCTCGGCCAGATGCCCGACCAGGATGTCGGCCAGCCGGTCCAACGGCCGCTCCCCGGCGCCCGCGAGCCGCTCACCGAGCGCCGCCAGGGCGTCCTCGATGTCGACGCCCGGGGATTCGATGAGCCCGTCGGTGTACAGCACCAGGACGGAGCCGGGAGGCAGCGAGACCTCGGTCGTCGGATACACCGCCGAGGCGTCGATGCCCAGCAGCGGCCCGCCCGCCAGGTCCAGCACCCGCACTCGCCCGTCGGGCCGCAGCAGCAGAGGCGGCGGATGCCCGGCCCGCGCCATCACGGCCCGGCCGTGCGCCGGATCCAGCCGCAGATACAGACAGCTCGCGAACAGGTCCGAGCCGAGGTCGATCAGCAGCCGGTTGGTGCTGCCCAT
Source organism: Streptomyces sp. NPDC048600 (assembly GCF_055587025.1). Lineage (NCBI taxonomy): Bacteria > Bacillati > Actinomycetota > Actinomycetes > Kitasatosporales > Streptomycetaceae > Streptomyces > Streptomyces sp. NPDC048600. The sequence continues at coordinate 240,633 of NZ_JBVJGZ010000005.1, forward strand.
TACCTGCTCCGGCGCCTGGCCGACGGTCGTGTAGGCCCGTACGGCCGTGCGCAGCTGGCCCATCAGCCCGGCCGCCGTCACGTTGTGCCCCTGGACGTCCCCGATGACCGCGGCCGCGCCCTCCGGCGTCGGGACCAGGTCGTAGAAGTCACCGCCGATGTCCATGCCCCGGGTGCCCGCCAGATACCGCGCGGCCGCCTTCACCCCGGGCAGCGGAGGCAGCGTGTGCGGCAGCAGCGCGGCCTGCAGCCCGTGCGCGAGCTGGTGCTTGGCGTCGTAGAGCAGCGCCCGCTCCAGGGCCAGCGCGATCAGACCGCTGAGGCTGGTGAGCACGGCCCGTTCCTCGGTGGGGAACATGTGCGCCTCGGTGTACGCGATCACACAGGTGCCCACCGGCCGCCCGGAGGCGATCAGCGGCAGATACGCCCAGGCGGCGAAGCCGTCCGGTGTGCTGTGCCGGGCCGGGTACAGCCGCTCCAGATGCTCGCGCGACTCGAAGAACGCCGGTACCCCGCTGCTGAGCGCGTGCACCCCCGGGGTCTGCGCGGTCAGCGGGGTCCCGTCGAAGCGTTCCACGATGTGCGGGTCCGGGTAGCCGCGGTGCCCCAGCACATGCAGTCGGCCCGAGCGCGAGGCGAACACGACAACCGCGTGGCCGCCGACCGCCGGCACGATCTCGTCCGCGACCAGCTGCACCACGTCCTGCACCCCCACCGCCTCGGTCAGCGCGCCCGCCAGATTCAGCACCTGGGAGATGGTCACCAGCCGGGGCGGCGGGTCGGCGGCGTCCCCCGGGCGCGCCCCGGACCGCCCCATCCGCGCCACCGCCCGCGCGCGCGTGATCCGCACACTGAGCCCGGTCGTGCTCGGATACAGCCGGAACGACAGCCAGTCGCCGGGCGGGCGCAGCGCCACGAAGGAGGTGACCTGCTGGCTGAACAGCGCGCCCCGGTAGCGGTCCTCGTACACCGGGTCGTTCAGCCAGGACACCGACGCCCACGGCTGGGTGCCCAGCAGCCGGTTGACCGGCACACCCAGCAGCTCGGCCGCCGCCGCGTTGGCGAAGACCACCCGGCCGTGCAGATCGAGCGAGCACAGCCCGTACGGCAGCCGGGCCGCCATCCGCGCCGCCTCGACCGTTCCGAGGGTCGCCGAGACGCCGCCGACGGGCGGGGAACCGACCAGATCCGGCTCGGGGGCGAGCGGCACGCTGTGCTCGGCGGCGCGCTCCAGCCGCACCGCGAGCCGGTGACAGGCGGCCGTCAGGTGGTCGCGCTCGTGGTCGGACATCTCCGGCGGATGCGAGCCCGGCCAGGTCACGAAGACCGCGCCGTAGACGGTGCCGTCGGTCGCCACCGGCAGCGCGGCGAGCGCGAACGGATACGGCAGGACGACGGCGATCCGCGGATACAGCCGGGCCATCTCCTCCTCGCCGCCGACCCACACCAGCCGCCGTTCGTTGACCGCGTCGGCCACGGGGATGTGCGCGCTCAGCCCGACCCGTTCCCAGGGCGCGGCGAACGACCGCGGCAGCCCGGCCATCACCGCCATCTCCAGCAGCGGCTGGTCGGGCGAGAGCAGATAGACCGCACCGGAGTGCGCGTGCACCTCGTCCATCATCGCCGCGAGCGACAGTGACAGCAGCGGCCGGCCGGCCGGCGCGTGGTGGGCCGCCGGTGCCTGCCCGTCGGACACGCCGACCACCTCCTCGCCCGGTCGTGCGCGGGTTCCCCGCGTGCACCGCGCGAGGGTCCAGGCCTTCAAATCTGCCCCCACCGGGCCTGCCGCGCACGGCGAGGCACCGACGAGCCCGGCCCGGCCGGCCCCGGTCCGCCCGCCGCGCACGGGCACAGGGCCCGGTGGAAACCCGCGTCCCGCCGCCGTCCCCGGGCGGCCCGAGACACGCGCTCTCCGCGCGGAACGCAGGAGTCGAGATCTGTTGGGCGGTTTTCGAGCCGCTGCCCGCGGTGGGCTCCCCGGAACGCCCGCAGGGGCTGCGCGGGCGCGCCATCCGCGCTGTAATACGGACGTGGTCAGTGCGGGCACCGAGGGACGGGGAGGCGGGGCTCTGCGTGCCGATATCGCGCTCAAGGCCTTGACCGCCGAGCCGGATTCACCCGAACGGCTCCGCCGTGTCCTCGAACAGGCGCTCGTTTTCACCACCGCCACGTTCGCCGCCGTCTACGCCACCTCCGCGGACCTGCTGCGTCTCGTCGACTCGGTCGGCGTCCCCCGCACGCTCTACGGCCTGCGCGACAGCTATCCGCTGGCCGGGCACTCCCCGGCGGCGGACGCCCACCGCATCGCCCGGCCGGTGTGGTGCGGCCCCGTGGGCCCCGACGGCGGCGGCCCGGCCCTGAGCGCCCCCGAGGGCGGCTTCTGGATGGCCGCGCTGCCCACCGACCGGGACCGGGAGGGCGGCTGCCTGGTCGCGGTCACCGAGCGTCCCGGCGGGTTCGGAACCGACGAGCGCGCCTGCCTGGAGCTGATCGCCGACGCCGTGGCCTGCCCCGTCCCCGCCGAGACCGTCGAGGCCGGAACCCCCGGTCCCGCCGGGTTCGTCCTCGCCGTGGACACCGGGCGGGTCGAGGTCGGCGACGAACTCCTCGACCTGTTCGGCCTCGGCCGCGAGCAGTTCGACGGCAACGTCGAGACGCTGCTGCGCCTCACCGTCCCCGAGGACCTCCCGTCGCTGATGAGCGTGACCGAGGCCGACCACATCTCCACGGGCGAGCGCGAACTGGAGTTCCGGGTGCTCCAGCCCACCGGCGCGCCCCGCTGGCTGCGGCTGCGCGGCCGGCTGCAGCCCGGCGGGCAGGACCGCCCCGACCGGCTCGTCGGCACCGTCGCCGACGCCTCCACCCTGCGGGCCGACGTCACCGACGTCGCCCGCGTCCAGCGGCTGGCCGCCGCCCTCGCCACCGCGGGCACCGTCCGTGACGTGGGCCAGGCCGTCGTCACCGCGCTGCGCGCACCGCTGCGCGCCGACCGCCTCGCTCTCGCCGAGCTGGAGGGCGACCGGCTCGTGGTCACCCTCCTCGACCCGCCCGACCCGGAGTCCTGGCCCGAGCTGTGGCGCCTGGAGTGGCGCACGGAGTGGCCCGACGCCCCCGTGCGGGCCATGCCCAGCCTCGCCGCCGCCCTGGACGAGGGCAGGGCCCGCATCTGGCCCGCCGGCACCGACCTGGAACCGGCCCTCGCCGAGGTCGGCCCCGGCGGCCTGGCCGTGCTCCCGCTGCCCGCGGGCAACCGCATGGCCGGCGCCTGCCTGATCGGCTGGGACACCCCGCACGAGTTCGGCCCCGACGAACGCGCCCTGCTCACCGCTTCGGCCGGTCTCGCCGGACAGGCCCTGATGCGCGCCCGCGCCTTCGACGCCGAGCACGAACTCGTCGGCATGCTCCAGCGCCAGCTGCTGCCCCGCCGGCTGCCCAAACTGCCCGGTGCCGAGGCGGTCGCCCGCTATCTGCCCACCACCGCCGGACTGGAGGTCGGCGGCGACTGGTACGACGTGATCCCGCTGCCCGACAACCATGTCGCCCTCGTCATCGGCGACGTCCAGGGCCACAGCGCCGCCGCCGCCACCCTGATGGGCCAGATGCGCACCGCCCTGCGCGCCTATGCCGCCGAGGGCCACCCGCCCGACGTCGTCGTCTCGCACGCCAACCGGCTCCTCGTCGACCTGGAGACCGAGCTCTTCGTCACCTGCTGCTACGTCGACGTCGACATGGAGGAAGGTTCCGCCTGGAGCGTGCGCGCCGGACATCTGCCACCCGTGCTGCGTCACCCGGACGGCCGAACCGAGATCGCCGAGGCGGAGGGCGGCCTCCCGCTCGGCGTGGAACGCCAGGCCGACTTCCCCATGAGCCCGCTGCGCCTCCAGCCCGGCACGGTGCTCGCCCTCACCACCGACGGCCTGGTGGAGTCCGCCGACTCCGACATCGACACCGGCATGGCCCGGTTCGCCGCCGACCTCGGTGCGGGCGACCCCGCCCACCTCGGCACGGTCGCCGACACCCTGCTCGGCAGCGCCCAGCGCAGCGACGACGTGGCCCTGCTGCTGATGCGCTACGACGGCATGGCCGTACGGCCGCGCCGCGAGAGCTGGACCGTGTGGCGGGTGCCCGAGGCGGTCCGGCACGCACGCCGCTTCACCCGGCGCACCCTGCGCGCCTGGGACGTCACCGAGGAGATCGACGCGGTTCTGCTGATCGTCTCCGAGCTGGTCACCAACGCCCTCATCCACACCGACGGCCGGGTCCGCCTCGACCTCACCCTCGTCAACAGCCGGCTGCGCATCGCCGTCGCCGACTCCTCGCCGCGCACACCGGTGAAGCCGACCAGCATCGGCTGGGAGGCCACCGGCGGGCGGGGGCTGCTGCTGGTCGAGGCCTCCTCGGCGACCTGGGGAACCCTGCCGGTCAGCGGCGGGAAGCAGGTCTGGAGCGAGATCAACCTCCACCGGTGACCGACACGCGTTGCCTTCGCGCCGCGGAAGTACCAGGTCGGCGGGGGTTTCCCGGACGTCCCGCGGGTGGGCGACGGGCAACCCGTCGACCTCGCCCGGCCCGCCGGACAGGCTGTTGCCGACCGAAGAAGCCCGGCCCACGAACCGTGGGCCACCCGCAAGGGGGAACCATGCGCAAGAAGATCCGCGGCGCCGCCGCACTCGCCACCGCCGCGGCCGCCGTCCTCACCCTGGCCGGCACGGCCGAGGCCCGCGCCGCCGACTGGGACCGCTGCCCGGACGGCGCGGTCTGCATCTACCCCGAGGGCAAGGACCCCGAGGCCGACCCCAGTGTCAACCCCACCCATGTCTTCTGGAGCTACGGCTCCCACAACCTGAGCAACCAGGTCGGACAGCACTGGGTCTACAACAACCAGACCGGCGGAGCCGGCGCCAACCTGTGCACCGAGTACAACGGCGGCGGCTGCGGCGGCGAGATCGCCGCCGGTACGGCCGTGTACGCCGACCTCACGCCCGTCAACTCGGTGCGGCTGAACCGTCCCTGACCATCCGCCACGGGGGAGCCGGGCGTCCGTGGCCGTCGCAGGACGGCCGCGGACGCCCGCCCTCGCGCGTCCGCGCCCCTTCCGCGTCCACCGCGCCCCTCCGCGTGCATCCGCGTCTTTTCGCCACTACGGGTGAATGAGATGTCGGTCCGTCAGATCCCCGCAGTAACCTGGGCGTCCACCGTCTCACGATGTGGGCGCACCATGCCATGGGGGACGTCTTGGGGGACCACCAGCACGACCCGGCGGACGGGGAGCACGGCTTGTCCGGGCCCGCCGCGCCGACCACCGCCTCCTTTCCCGCACAGCTCAGACGACTGCGCAGGGAACGCGGCCTGTCCCTCGCGGACCTGGCCCGCCACACGCACTACAGCAAGGGCTACCTCAGCAAGATCGAGACTGGCGTCAAACCCGCCACCGCCGACGTGGCCCGTCGCTGCGACCAGATCCTGCGCGCCCGGGGCGAACTGCTCGCCCTCGTGACCCGGCCGCGCCCGCCCGGCGACACCGGGGAACCCGCCTGCCCCTACCGGGGCCTCACCGCGTTCACCCAGGAGGACGCGGACCGCTTCTTCGGCCGTGAACGGGCCACGGCCGCCCTCGTCGAACGGGCCTTCCGGCGCGTGGGCAGCGGCCCGCTGATGGTCGTCGCCCCCTCCGGCGCGGGCAAGTCCTCCCTGCTCGACGCCGGTCTGACGACCGCCCTCGCACGCCCCGGCGGATTCCCCATGCCGGGCGCGGACCGCTGGCCGCGGGTGACGCTCACCCCGACCGCCCACCCGGTCGGGGAACTGCTGGAACGCACCGCCAAGGCCATCGGCGCCGACCTCGGCCTCACCGCCGGGGAACTGACCCGGCACCCCCACCGGCTGCTCGCCGCCGTACGGGCCGCAGCACCGCCCGCACCCGCGGCCGAACGCGAACCTCCACCCGTACGGCCCGTGCTGATCATTGATCAGTTCGAAGAACTCTTCACCCTGTGCGCCGACGAGCCGGAGCGCCGCGCCTTCGTCCGGATCCTCACCGCGCTCGCCGCACAGCCCGACGAAGGCGCGCTCGTCGTGCTCGGCGTGCGGGCCGACTTCTCCGGCCGCTGCCTCGAACTGCCCGAACTCGCCGAGGTGTTCACCGACGGCCTGTTCGTCCTGCCCCCGATGACCCCCGACGAGCTGCGCGAGTCGATCACCCGCCCCGCCGAACTGGCCGGCGTCCCCCTCGAACCCGGCCTCGTCCCCCTGCTGCTGCGCGACGCCGGTCAGCCCGCGCACGCGCCCGCCGCCCTGCCCCTCGTCTCGCACGCCCTGCTCGCCACCTGGCAGCAGCGCGAGGGCGGCGCCCTCACCGTCGCCGGGTACGAGCGCACCGGCGGCATCCAGGGCGCGGTCGCCCGCACCGCCGAGAGCGTCTTCGCCCGGCTCTACCCGGCCGAACAGCGCACGGTACGCCGGCTGCTCTCCCGGCTCGTGCACGTCTCCGACGAGGCGGCGCCGACCCGCCGCAGGGTCCGGCGCACCGATCTGACGGCCCTCCTGGCCGACGCCGAGGGCGCCTACAGCGCCCTGGACGCCTTCGTCCGGGCCCGGCTGGTCACCGTCGGCCGCGACACCGTGGAGATCGCCCACGAGGCACTGCTGCACGCCTGGCCCCGGCTGCGCGAGTGGATCGAGGCCGACCGGGCCGGGCTGCTCGTCCACCAGCAGCTCGCCCAGGCCGCCGCCGAGTGGGAGCGCGAGGGCCGTGACCCGTCCGCCCTGTACCGCGGCAGCCGCCTGGAGGCGGCCAGGTCCTGGGCCGCGGACGCCGAAGGACTCGGTCCCCTGGAGGAGGCGTTCCTCGCGGCGGCCCTCGCCGAGGAGGACGCCGCGCGGCGGCTCGCCGGACGGCGCACCCGGCTGCGGCAGGCCACCCTCGCCACCCTCGCGGCGCTCCTCGGCCTCGCGCTGACCGCCGGAGCCCTCGCCGCGCACCAGCGCTCCGCCGCCCTCTCCGCGGAGCGCACCGCCCGCTCCCAGGCCCTCGCCGTACGCTCCACCTCCCTGGCCGGGGGCCGCCCCGAGGCCTCGATGCTGCTCGCCGAGGAGGCCTATCGCGCCGACGCCACCGCCGAGGCGCGCGGCGCCCTGCTCAGCACCCAGGCCCAGCCGTTCTCCGCCCGCCTCACCGGGCATCGCGGTCCCGTCAACACGGTCGCCTTCGCGCCCGGCGGCGGCCTTCTGGCCACCGGCGGCTCCGACGGCACGGTCCGGCTGCGCCGCACGGCCGGCCACGCCCCCGTCGCCGTACTGCGGCTGCCCGGCCGGGTCCGCGCGGTGGCGTTCTCGCCGGACGGGTCGACCCTCGCGGCCACGTCCACCGAGGGCCCGGTGCGGCTGTTCGGGGTCGACCGGCTCACACGGGACGCGGCCGCCGCGCACCCGCCCCGCGCCCCGTCCGCTCCATCCGCCGCCGCGCACCCGCCCCGTCTCCTGTCCGCCGCCACCACCGGCGCCCGCGCCCTCGCCTTCGACCCGCGCGGCACGCGTCTGGCCGTGGCCGCCGCCGACGGGACCGTCCAGCTGTGGCGCACCGGGCGCCACAGCCGCCCTGAGGCCGTTCTCACCGGTCACTCCGGCGTGGTCGACGCGCTCGCCCACACCCCCGACGGAACCCGGCTGCTCTCCGGCGGCGCCGACGGCACGATCCGTGTCTGGGACACGAACGCCGGAACGGGAGCCGTCCGGGACCGGCCGCTCGGCGTCCTGCGCGGGCACACCGGCGAGGTGCTCGGGCTCGCCGTCGCACCGGACGGCCGGGCGGCCGCCTCGGGCGGCACCGACCGCACCGTACGGCTGTGGGACCTGGGCTCCGGGCAGGTCACGGCGACCCTGTCCGGGCACGGCGACGACGTCAACGCCGTGACCTACACCCCCGACGGCACCACGGTGATCAGCGCGGGCGGGGACGGCACGACCCGGCTGTGGGACGTGCGTGCCGCCCGGCCCGTCGCGACCCTCGCCGGACACACCGACTATGTGCTCTCGGCGGCCGTGGACCCCGCCGGCCGCACCCTGGCCACGGCCGGGTTCGACCAGAGCACGGTGCTGTGGGACCTGGGCGGCCGCACGCTCACCGCGCGCCCCTTCACCGAGCTGGCCCATGTCGTGCACAGCCCGGACGGGCGGCTGCTGGCGGCGGCCGGGACCGACCACACCGTACGGCTGTGGGACGTCACCACCCGGCGCCCGGCCGGGACCCTGCGCGGACACCGGCGGAGCGTGCTCGCGGTCGCCTTCGCCCCCGGCGGACGCCGACTGGCCTCGGCGGGCGCCGACGGCGACATCCGGCTGTGGGACGTGTCCACCGGGCGTGCGGTGGACACGCTGCGCGGCCACCCGCAGAGCGTGTTCGCCGTCGCCTTCGCCCCCGACGGCCGCACCCTCGCCTCCGCCTCCGCCGACCGCACCGTCCGCCTCTGGGACCTCACCGGAGACCGCCCGCCCGCCGTGCTGCGCGGCCACACCGACTTCGTCAACGACCTCGCCTTCAGCCCCGACGGCCGCACCCTGGCCAGCGCGGGCGACGACCTCGCCGTACGGCTCTGGGACACGGTCTCGCACCGGCCGCGCGCCACCCTCTCCGGCCACACCGGGGCGGTGCGCGCGGTCGCCTTCGGCCCCGGCGGACGCACCCTCGCCAGCGGCGGCAACGACGGCACCGTGCGCCTGTGGGACCCGCGCCGGCACCGCCTCGCGGCAACCCTCACCGGGCACGCCGGATCGGTCCGGGGCGTCGCCCTCGCGCCGGACGGCCGCACGCTCGCCAGCAGCGGCGGCGACGGCACGGTCCGGCTGTGGGACGTCACCGCCCGGCGGCTCCGGGCCACCCTCACCGGACACACGGGCGCGGTGTGGGGCATCGAGTTCGCGCCCGGGGGCAGGACGCTGGCCAGCGCCGGCAACGACGGCACCGTACGGCTGTGGGACCTCGAACCGGACGCTCGGCTCGCCCGGATCTGCCGGCTGCGCGGGACGCTCGGCACGGACGCCCGCGGACCGCTCCTGTCGGAGGTCCCGGCCGACCCGCACCACCCCTGCGCCCGGCCCCCGCACCCGTCACATCACTCTCCCGGGTGAGGGTTTCCCGGCTGTTTCCCGTTGCCTCTTTCGAGTGGGCCGCGCGCCGGGCGGGACGACACCGGGTCCGGGTCGGCAGGCTGGCCGCCGACCAGTCGCTCCACACCACGGAACGGGGACCCGCCCATGCTCCGCCGCATCCTCGCCGGCAGCCTGCTCGCCGCCCTCCCGGCCCTCCTCCTGGGCACCCCGGCCCCCGCCGCCGGTGCCCCCGCCGACGACTGCCGCCCTCTCGCCCCGGGGGCCTCACCGGCCGCCGAACGGGCCGTCGCGGCCGCCTGCGAGGAGGTCGCCGCGGGCACCTGGTACGCGTGGGGCGGCGGCCACGGCCCCACGCCCGGCCCGACGTACGGGCAGGTCGACCCCGACGACCCGGCCAGCGAGCACGACCCCGAACGCCTCGGCTTCGACTGCTCGGGACTGGTCCGCCACGCCTACGCCCGCGCCACCGGCGAGGACATCCTGAACGGCGTGGCGAGCGCTCAGCACTACACGCACCGGACCGCCGAGCGCTTCACGCCCGACCAGGGCCTCGCGCCGCTCCTGCCCGGCGACCTGCTGGCCTGGGGAACCTCCGACCACCTCGCCCACATCGCGATCTACCTCGGCGCGGGCCGGATGGTCGAGGCCCGGCAGTCCGGCACCCGGCTGACGGTCAGTGACGTCCGCCTGAACAGCACGTACTTCGGGGCCGTGCGGGTACAGACCGGGGCGGTGTCCGGCCTCGTCCTCGACACCTGGGGCAGCGGGGTGTGGACCAAGGCCGAGCCCGCCACCGCGGCCGCCCGGGTGTACGCCTTCCCCGGGCCGACCACCGTCCGGGTCCGCTGCCAGAAGCACGCCGAGCGCGTCACCTCCGACGGCTACACCAACGACGTCTGGTCCTACCTGCCCGACTACCGCGCCTGGATGACCAACATCTATCTCCGGGGACCCGCGTGGCTGGACGGTGTCCCCGCCTGTCCGTGACAGATGAGGCGACCGAGAGGCGAACGAACGGGTAGTCGGGGGAGTACGGAGGAAGTACGGCAAGCGACCGCCGGTCCGCAAGATCCCCGCTATGGTGAAGCAGATGAAGGCACTCGTGCTGTCCGGAGGCGCCGGAACACGGTTGAGGCCGATCACCCACACCTCGGCCAAGCAACTCGTTCCGGTCGCGAACAAAGCTGTGCTGTTCTACGGCCTGGAGTCGATCGCCGCGGCGGGGATCACCGAAGTCGGAGTCGTCGTGGGCGACACCGCCGAGGAGATCCAGGAGGCGGTGGGCGACGGCTCGAAGTTCGGCCTCGACATCACCTACATCCCCCAGGAACGCCCCCTCGGGCTCGCCCACGCGGTGCTCATCGCCCGGGACTACCTCGGCGACGACGACTTCGTGATGTACCTCGGCGACAACTTCATCGTCGGCGGCATCACGGGCCTCGTCGAGGAGTTCCGGCGCAGCCGGCCCGACGCGCAGATCCTGCTCACCCATGTCCCCGACCCGCGCGCCTTCGGTGTGGCCGAGCTCGGCGCCGACGGACAGGTCGTCGGCCTCGAGGAGAAGCCGGAGAAGCCCAAGAGCGATCTCGCCCTGGTCGGCGTGTACCTGTTCACCCCGGCCATCCACGACGCCGTGCGCGCCATCGGCCCGTCCTGGCGCGGCGAGCTGGAGATCACCCACGCCATCCAGCACCTGCTCGACGACGGCGCCGAAGTCCGCTCCACCGTGATCCACGGCTACTGGAAGGACACCGGCAACGTCGTCGACATGCTGGAGGTCAACCGCACCGTTCTGGAGGGCCTGGAGCGGCGGATCGACGGCGAGGTCGACGACACCTCCGAGACGGTCGGCCGAGTGGTGATCGAGCGGGGCGCGAGCGTGGTCGGCTCCCGCATCGTCGGCCCCGTCGTGATCGGCGCCGGCACGGTCGTCACCGACTCCTACGTCGGCCCGTTCACCTCCGTCGCCGAGAACTGCCGCATCACGGACAGCGAGCTGGAGTTCTCGATCGTGCTGCGCGACTCCTCGATCGACGGCGTCGGCCGTATCGAGAACTCCCTGATCGGGCGCCATGTCGAGGTCACCCCGGCGCCCAGCGTGCCCAGCGCCCACCGGCTCGTCCTGGGCGACCACAGCAAGGTCCAGATCCATACCTGAGCAGGTGCGTGACCCCGTACCGAGCAAGGTGCCAGCTTGAGCAAGGTGCAGATCCGTACATGAACCTCCTCGTCACCGGCGCCGCCGGATTCATCGGCTCGACATACGTCCGCACCCTGCTGGCGGACGACGGGCCGGACGCCCCGCACATCACCGTGCTGGACAAACTCACCTACGCGGGCACCCTCACCAACCTGCCGGACGGACACCCCCGGCTGCGGTTCGTGCGCGGCGACATCTGCGACGCCCCGCTCGTCGACAAGCTGGTCGGTGAGAGCGACCAGGTCGTGCACTTCGCGGCCGAGTCCCATGTGGACCGCTCCATCGAGGGCGCCGCCGAGTTCGTGCGCACCAATGTGCTGGGCACCCAGACCCTGCTGGACGCGGCCCTGAGGCACGGTGTCGGCCCGTTCGTGCACGTCTCCACCGACGAGGTCTACGGCTCGATCGACACCGGCTCCTGGCCCGAGACCCACCCGCTGAGCCCCAACTCCCCGTACTCCGCCTCCAAGGCCTCCTCCGACCTGCTCGCCCTGGCCTACCACCGCACCCACGGCCTCGACGTGCGCGTGACCCGCTGCTCCAACAACTACGGCCCGCACCAGTTCCCCGAGAAGGTCGTCCCGCTGTTCGTCACCAACCTGCTCGACGGCAGGAAGGTGCCGCTGTACGGCGAGGGCCTCAACGTCCGCGACTGGCTGCACGTCGAGGACCACTGCCTCGGCGTGGACCTGGTGCGCACGGCGGGCCGGCCCGGCGAGGTCTACAACATCGGCGGCGGCACCGAGCTCACCAACAAGGAGCTCACCGGACTGCTCCTGGACGCCTGCGGGGCCGGCTGGGACATGGTCGAGCACGTCCCCGACCGCAAGGGCCACGACCTGCGCTACAGCGTCGACTGGACCAAGGCCCGCACCGAACTCGGCTACCGGCCCCGCCACGACTTCACGAGCGGCCTCGCCGCCACCGTCGACTGGTACCGCGACCACCGCGCCTGGTGGGAGCCGCTCAAGGAGCGCCGATGAACTGGCTGGTCACCGGCGCCGGCGGCATGCTCGGCCGGGACACCGTCGCCGCCCTCACCCGGCGCGGCGAGCAGGTCACCGGCCTCGACCGCACCGCCCTCGACATCACCCTCCCCGCGTCGGTGGAGGAGGCGTTCGCCGCGCACCGCCCCGACCTGGTGGTCAACTGCGCCGCCTACACCGCCGTCGACGACGCCGAGAGCCACGAGGCACAGGCCCTGCGCGTCAACGGCGACGGCCCCGGCAACCTGGCCCGCGCCTGCGCCGCCACCGGCGCCCGCCTGCTGCACGTCTCCACCGACTACGTCTTCTCCGGCGAGACCCGCACGGCGCCCTACCCGGAGGACCACGCGCCCGCCCCGCGCACCGCGTACGGCCGCAGCAAACTCGCGGGTGAGCAGGCGGTCCTCGCCGAACTGCCCGAAGGCTCCGCCGTCGTGCGCACCGCCTGGCTCTACGGCGTCCACGGCCGCAGCTTCGTGCGCACGATGCTCGGCCTCGAGGCCTCCCGCGACACCGTCGACGTCGTCGACGACCAGCGCGGCCAGCCCACCTGGAGCGCCGACGTCGCAGAGTGCCTCGCCGCGCTCGGCCCCCTGATCGGCCCCGGCCTGCACGGCGTCTTCCACGCCACCTCGGCCGGCGAGGCCACCTGGTACGACCTGGCCCGCGCGGTCTTCGACGGCGTCGGCGCCGACCCCGACCGGGTGCGCCCCACCAGCAGCGCGGCCTACCCCCGGCCCGCGCCCCGCCCCGCGTACAGCGTCCTCGCGCACGACCGATGGCAGGAGGCAGGCCTGCCCCCGCCGCGCGCCTGGCGCGACGCCCTGCACGAGGCACTACCCCTCATCCGCAAGGAGTCCCCTTCGTGAAACGCCATGAGTTCCTGCGCGACCTGCACAAGGTCACCGCGAACCGCAACTACCTGGAGATCGGCGTCAACGACGGCCGCAGTCTGAAGCTGTCGCGCGTGCCCAGCATCGCGATCGACCCCGCCTTCAAGGTCGTCACGGAAATCAAGTGCGACGTCCATCTGGTGAAGGCCACCAGCGACGACTTCTTCGCCCGTGAGAACCCCCTCGCGCACCTCAGGGGCGGCCGCCATCCGCTGCGCAACCTCGCCAGGGGCCGCAGCCCGGTCGGCTACTGGAAGCGCACCACGCTCGACCTGTCCTTCATCGACGGCATGCACCTGTTCGAGTACGCCCTGCGCGACTTCATCAACATCGAGAAGCACTCGGACTGGGCGAGCGTCATCGTCTTCGACGACATGCTGCCGCGCAACATCGACGAGGCCGCCCGCGACCGGCACACCGGCGCCTGGACCGGGGACGTCTACAAGCTGGTCGAGATCCTCAACCGGTACCGGCCCGACCTGGTGACCGTCCTGGTCGACACCGAGCCCACCGGACAGCTGGTGGTCTTCGGCGCGGACCCGTCGAACACCGTCCTGAAGGACAAGTACGACGAGATCATCGCCGAGTTCGAGGTGCCCGACCCGCAGAAGGTGCCCGAGAGCATCCTGGAGCGGGTGCCGGCGGTACGGCCCGAGACGCTGCTGTCGGCCGGATTCTGGCGCCCGCTGGTGCGCGCCCGCAACATCGGCGCGGGACGCTCGCGGGGCCTGCCGCCGCTGCGCCGCGCGCTCGCGGAGTACGCGGTCGGCGGCTGAGACGCACACGAGGAACGGGCCGTCAGCCCCGGAGGCTGACGGCCCGTTCCCTTGCGTCGTGGGTCTGCGTCGTGGGTCAGTCGTCCAGCGGCCGGGCGCCCGCGCGCAGCCGCTCGTAGTGGGCACGGCAGGCCTCGTAGCTGGGGAGGAGCCCGGCCTCTCGCGCCTCCGCCAGGGACGGTGCCTCGGCGTCCTTCGGCGACAGCACCGGCTCGATGCCCCGCGGCCACTCGATGCCCAGGCCGGCGTCCAGCGGGTGCACGCCGTGCTCGCGCTCCGGGGCGTAGCCCGTCGAGCACAGGTAGATGACCGTGGCGTCGTCGGTGAGCGCCATGAAGGCGTGTCCGAGGCCCTCGGAGACGTACACCGCGTGCCGGGTGTCCTCGTCCAGGCGGGCCGCCTCCCACTGCCCGAACGTGGGCGAGCCGACGCGCAGATCGACGACCACGTCCAGCACCGCGCCCCGCACACAGGTGACGTACTTGGCCTGGCCGGGCGGCGTGTCGGCGAAGTGCAGCCCGCGCAGCACGCCCCGCCGCGAGACCGAGCAGTTGGCCTGGGCGAGGGACAGGTCATGGCCGGTCGCCTCGGCGAACTCCGTGCCCCGGAACCACTCGTGGAAGCTGCCCCGGTCGTCCGGGAACACCTTGGGCTCCAGGATCCAGGCGCCCTCGATGCCGAGCGAACGCATCGCTACCTCCCCGCCCCGAACAGCCCTCGTACCTTGCGTGCCACCCGCCCGGCGAGACCCGGCCCGGCGGCGCGCACCAGGTCGACGCGCCCCGACCGGGACCGCAGTTCGATCGGCAGCCCGTGCCGGGCCGGTCCGCCCGGCACCGGGACGAACGCGGCCCGCCACACACCGTCGGCCGGCAGGCCGCCGGACAGCGCGGCCGTCAGCAGGGAGCCCCCGCCGGACGGGTCGGGCGCCAGGGTGCCGGGCACCTCGACCGGGGTCGGCGACGCCGGGGACGTCAGCCGCACCGCCACCTCGGTGGCCGTGGGCACATAGAGCGGCAGTGGCGCGCTCAGCCGGCCGTCCACCACGGTGACCTGGTCCTTCGCGATCCGGGCGAGCCCGAGCCGCTTGGCGGCCTTGTCCACGTCCAGCGAGAGGTTGCGGTGCGGCTCGGTCCAGTACGGCAGCACCACATGGCCCGCGGCCACCCCGGCGGGCGGCAGGGAGCGCTCGCCCTTCGGCGCGGGGCCGAGCCGCACCTCCTTGGTCCAGCCGGCCAGCTTCAGCCGCGCGACCGCGTCCCACAGCCCGGCCGTGAGCGGGGTGTCGCCGGCCGCGGTCGCGGGGTCGACGACCGCCGTCGAGCGCAGCACCAGCCGCACCCGTCCGTCGCCCGCGGGGACGGTCTCGTGGTCGACCTGGACGGGCTGGAAGTGCGGGGCGGCGCTGGAGCGTTCCTTGAACACCAGGTCCAGCGTGCTCTTGCCGAACCGGGTCACCGCCTCCGCGCCCAGCCAGTCGATCGCGTCCCGTACGCTCTCCGGCGGCTCGGCCCCCGGGGCCTCGGCGCCGGCCGGGAAGGTCATGGGCTCGCCGTGCAGGGCGAGCTGGGCGGAGAACACGATCCGCAGCGCACCGTCCTGCCACTCGACCCGCTCGGGGACCGACTTCACCCCGATGGCCGCCTCCCACTCGGCGAAGGCCAGCGCGTCGCCGTACCGGCCCTGCTCCGCCAGCTTGGCGACGTACCGCTGGGTGGCCGGGAGTCCGGCCGCGACCTCGGGGCCGAACCGCTCGACAACCACCTTGTGGATCTCCTGGAAGAGGTCCTTGCGGAAGTCCTCGGGCGCCGTCAGGAGCCGCTTGCCGCGCAGCCGTTCGACCATCTCGTTGCGCAGCCAGCGCCGGTACAGCCGGTCGCGCAGCGGGCCCGGCTCGGTGTACCGCTCGACCACGTCGAGCGCCTCGCGCAGATTGCCGAAGTAGCCGGCCGGGTCGAAGCGCTGGAAGCCCGCGTTGGAGGCGTCGTCACGGCGTACGTGGTAGTAGCAGACGTAGTCGCTGAGCACCGAGACGTTCTCCGCGCGCAGATACGCCTCGGTGACGAAGACATGGTCCTCCAGGCGGCGCCGGCCCTCCGGGAAGCGCAGGTTCGTGCGGTCCAGGAAGGCCTTGCGGAGCATCTTGTGCGGGGTGAGGCTGTCGATCAGCGGGGCGTTCGCGACGGTGGCGCGCGGGTGGTTGCGGCGGAACAGCTCCACCGGCACCCCGCGGTTCTTGCCGGCCATCTTGCCGACCACCACGTCCGCCGCGTTGGCGACGCCGTACTCGTACATCCGTTCCAGCGCCTGGTCGCCGAGATAGTCGTCGTTGTCGACGAACATCACGTACTCGCCCTTGGCGGCGTCGATGCCGACGTTGCGGGGCTTGCCCGACCAGCCGGAGTTCTCCTGGTGGAAGACGTGCACATGGGGGTGCTCGGCGGCGAGCGCGTCGAGCCGGGCCGGCGTGTCGTCGGTGGAGCCGTCGTCGACGAAGATCACTTCGTATTCGTCGTCGGGGAGCGACTGGCGCAGAAGAGAGCCGACGCAGTCTTCGATGTAGCGTCCGGGGTTGTAGACCGGAACGATGACACTGACCTTCACCGGCATGGCCTCCTGGCCCCCTGGGTCGTCTGCCGTTCGCGTCGAGGATTGCTACGCGTTGCCCGATCTTATCCCGCTCGCCGCTCCGGCGATCGCCGCGCGCCTACGCTGACCGCATGCGTCTGCTTCTGATGTCGGACACCCACATCCCGCTCCGGGCAAGGGAGTTGCCCGAACAGTTGCTCGCCGAACTGCCGCTCGCGGACGTCGTGCTGCACGCCGGCGACTGGGTGGACACGGCCACGCTCGACCTGCTGGAGCACCGCAGCCGCCGCCTGGTCGGCGTGTACGGAAACAACGACGGGGACGCCCTCAGGGCGCGGCTGCCCGAGATCGCGTACGCCGAGCTCGGCGGCCTGCGCTTCGGGGTGGTCCACGAGACGGGCCCGGCGCGGGGCAGGGAGGCGCGCTGCGCGGCCCGGTTCCCCGAGCTGGACGTGCTGGTCTTCGGGCACAGTCACATCCCCTGGGACAGCACCGCGGCCACCGGCCTGCGGCTGCTCAACCCGGGCTCGCCCACGGACCGGCGCAGACAGCCGCACCACACCTATCTGACCGCGTCGGCCGCCGACGGGATACTCACGGACGTGGTGCTGCACCGGCTGCCGCCGCGCCGGGCGGGGGACGGCGGCGTCATGTGAAGGCGGGCCGTCCCGGTCTGTCGGGAACGGCCCGCGCGCTGCGAGTGTGGGCTGTCTGTCACAGACCTCCTTCCCGCTGGGTCGCACCGGGGACACGTTCATCCCCGTGGACCGGCGACTACCCGATTCGTCCGGGTTCACACCTTCGGGGAGGAAGAATCTTCGAAGGGTGACGGAGGGTGTACGGCCCCCTCCGTCCCGGTCAGTGGAACGCCGCTGCCGCCCCATCGCAGGGCCACGATCTCCGCGGCCACGGACACCGCCACCTCCTCGGGCGTACGGGCGCCCAGGTCGAGCCCGATCGGAGAGCGCAGCCGGGCCAGCTCGGTCCCGTCGAGCCCCGCCTCGACCAGGCGCGCCCGGCGTTCGTCGTGGGTGCGGCGGCTGCCCATCGCCCCGATGTAGGCGGCGGGCCGGCGCAGTGCCTCCCGGAGCAGCGGCACGTCGAACTTGGGATCGTGGGTGAGCACGCAGATCACCGTGCGCCCGTCCGTCGCGGCGCCGCGCAGATAGCGGTGCGGCCAGTCCACGACGACCTCCGTGCCCGGCGGGAAGCGGCGGGGCGTCGCGAACACCGGGCGGGCGTCGCAGACGGTCACCCGGTAGCCGAGGAAGTCACCGATTCGGGCGACGGCGGCCGCGTAGTCGATGGCCCCGAACACCAGCATCCGCGGCGGCGGCGCGTAGGAGTGCAGGAACACCGAAACGGCGTCCTCGCGACGCTCGCCTTGGGGGCCGTAGTGCCGTACGCCCGTGGCGCCGAGGGCGAGTTCACCGCGCGCGTCGGCGGTGACGGCGGCGTCCAGGCCGGGCGCGCCGAGGGTGCCCCGGACCTCGTCCGGCCACACCGCGAGCACCGCCCCGCGCGCCGCGGGGCCGTCGGTCACCGTGGCCGTGGTGACCGGCCGGCCCGCCGCCACCGACTCGGCGACCGCGCCGAAGGCCGGGTCCCGTTCGGGCGTCACGGGGCGCACCAGCACGGTGATCTCACCGCCGCAGCTCAGCCCGACGGCGAAGGCGTCCTCGTCGCTGTAGCCGAAGGTCTCCAGCCGGGCCCGCCCGTCGGCCAGGGACTCCTGGGCCAGTTCGTGGACCGCGCCCTCCACGCAGCCGCCCGACACGCTGCCGAGGACCTCGCCGTCCGGGCCGACCGCCATCGCGGCGCCCGGATCGCGGGGCGCGCTGCGGCTGACCGCCACCACCGTGGCCAGCCCGAACGGGCTGCCGGCCGACCACCAGCCGTTCAGCGCCGGGAGAATCTCACGCACCGCGGGGCTCCTTCGATCCGGCGCCGTGGCCCCGGAAGGAACGGTTCCCTCCCCGAGCCGCTCCGTCGAGGACATGACGCTCCGGGCACACGTTCCATCTTGGCACTCCCGCCCGCACCGACGCCGCAGGCGCGTTGCGCGGGACCGGAGCCGGCCCCCGCCCGGCGGGCGGCGATCGGCGTGTCCGCCCACGGCGGCCGCCTGACTTAAACTCGCCTCGGCCGAATTGGATCATCAGTTTGAATCCCAGGGGGAACGACATGTCACTCAAGCGCATCGCCACGGTCGCGGCCGCGGCTCTCGCGGTACTCGGCGGGAATCTGGTGACGGCGAACGGCGCGGCGGCGTCGCCGCTGGCGACCGTGAACAGGGACGGCTGGTGCGACAAGGAGGAGGTGTGCCTGTACTACAACTCCAACCTCTACGGCGCCATGTTCGACGTCAGCGGCGACCTGCTCAGCTACGACGGTGAGCGCTTCATCTGCTCCAAGGACGGCAGCGGCGGCCTGAACATCTGCAACGGTGCCGGCAGTCCCGTGTGGAACAACGCGGCCTCCGTGCACAACAAGACCCGTTGCGATGTGTGGATCTACTACAACACCGGCCAGCGGGGCGCCCGGCAGTTCATCCCGCGCTACAGCTGGGCGAATCTGAACGCCACGTTGAAGAACGAGAACGCGTCCCACGAGTTCGTCGGTTGCTGACATAAGGCAGCCGCCCGCCCAGGGAGTGTTGGGAACACACCCTGGGCCGCGGCCTCAGCCCTTCGGTGTGCCGGTCCAGTCGGCAGGTATGCGCGCGAGGCGGACGCGTTGCGGATGGTCGCCGACCGGTACCGAGACCGTCTTGCGGCCGGTGGCGAAGTCGATGGCGGTGACCTGGTCGGCGCCGCTCTCGGAGACCACGCACGACCGGCCGTCGCCGCTGACCGTGGCCCAGTAGGGCTTGGACGCGGTGATCAGCGGGCCCTCCTGGAGGGTGGCGCGGTCGACGACCGTGGCGTAGTCGTCCATCGTGCCCGCCACACAGAGCTTGGAGCCGTCGGGGCTCACCGAAAGGCCGTGGTGGCGCGAGTCGTTGACCCAGGTGGTGCGGTCCTCGCTCGTCGCGGGGTTCTTCGGCAGGACCTTGGTCCGGGTGATCCGGTCGCTCGCCACGTCGTACTCGAAGAAGCCGTTGAAGAACGACACCTGGAAGTACAGCCTGGACTCGTCGGGGCTGAACGCGGCCGGCCGCACCGCGTCGGAGTACTCGCCGAGCCCGGCCGCGTCCAGGCGCTGTCGCATGTCGATCACCCTGACCTGGCGGAAGGTCGTGGTGTCGACGACGGTGATACGGCGGTCGCCCTTCGTCCAGTCCAGCCAGGGGGCGTCCAGGGCCGTGTTCACGTCGCCGATGGACATGTTCCAGAGGAACCGGCCGTCCCGGCTGAAGACGTTCTCGTGCGGCTTGTCGCCGGTGCCGAAGGAGCCGAGCTGCGCGCCGGTGACGATGTCCAGGACATGGACGGTGTTGGAGGTCGAGGCCGACACGGCGACCCGGGTGCCGTCGGGGGAGACCGCCATGTGGTCGGCCCGGTAACCCGACACCGCGAAGCGCCAGTTGACGGCACCGGTGGCCAGGTCGATGGAGACCACATCGGCGAAGCTGGGCCGGGAGACGACCATCGAGCGGCCGTCCGGGGTGGCGTACATGTCGTCGACGAACTGGTCGTGGCCCTCGCCGACTCCGTTGCGGATGGCCATGAAGTAGATCCACTTGATCGGATCGGCGTTGATCTCCGCCATGCGCCGGTCCTTGTCCGGCACGACGTTCACCCGGCCGATCCTCGCGAAGTCGCCGGAGGAGCCGATGACATCGGCGGTGCCGTCCCAGTTGTTGCCGACGAACATCACCTCGCGCAGCGCGGCGGGGGAGTCGGCGGACGCCGAGGCGGCGGGGAGACAGGCCGCCAGGGCGAGGGCGGCGGCGACGGTGCACAGGTGCCGGGAGCGGAAGGCAGACATGGCTGCACTCTCCTCGGGGGTGGGGGGCAGTCTGAATACAGCCTCGTTCAGAGTGACTTACTGGAAAGTAAGGAAGGGGTGCCCTTCTCCACAAGACTCCGTGCACGACAAAATCGGGGTTCGGCGCGGGCGGATCACGGGGAGGCACGGTGACGGGCAGGCTCAGAGGGCCGACCGGGCGCTACGGCGGCAGGTCCGCCCAGGAACGCCAGGCCGAGCGCCGCCGGCGTTTCCTCGACGCGGCGCTCCAGCTGTTCGGCGACACTCCGGGCTACCGCGGCACGACCGTCGCCGCGCTCAGCGAGGCCGCGGGACTCTCGACCCGCCAGTTCTACGAGGAGTTCCGCACCCTCGAGGACGTCCTCGCCGACCTGCATCTCCAGGTCAACGGCCTCGCGGAGGAGGCCGTGCTGGCAGCGGCCGCGGCGACGGAGGGCAGACCGCTCGGCGAACGCGCCGACGCGATCTTCCGGGCCTACGCCGGGAACGTCACCGCCGACCCGCGCCGCATCCGCATCACCTTCGTCGAGATCATCGGGGTCAGCCCACGCCTGGAGGAACAGCGGCTCGCCCGCCGCTCGCGCTGGGTCGACCTCATCTGCGACGAGGCCGCCGCCGCAGTCACCCGGGGCGAGGCCACCCGCAGCGACCACCGCCTCGCCGCCGCCGCGTTCATCGGCAGCGTGAACGGGCTTCTGCACGACTGGAGCGCGGGCTGGGTGGACGCGACGCTCGACGACGTGGTCGACGAACTCGTCCGCCAACTGCTCTCCATACTGCGGCCGTTGGAGGGGGATTCCTGAGCCGGGAGCGCGCTCAGCCGCCGAGCCGGTCCAGCGCGGCCACCACCGGCGCCACCCCGTCCTCCTCACGCAGCCGCGCCCCGAGCGCCGCCGCCCGGGTGCGGTACGCCGGGAGTGACACGGCACGGCCGAGCGCGGCGGCGAGGGCGCCCTCCGTCGCCCGGCGCAGGGGCACCGCGCACGGGGCCACGCCCAGGGCGACCAGCCGGGCCGCCCAGAACGACTCGTCGAACTGCACCGGCACCGGCACGGCCGGCACCCCGGCCCGCAGCCCGGCCGCCGTGGTGCCCGCGCCCGCGTGATGCACGACGGCCGCCATGTGCGGGAAGAGCAGGGAGTGCGCGGCCTCCCCGACGGTCAGCATGTCGTCCCCGTCCGCCGCGAGCCCGCCCCAGCCCCGCTGGATCACCCCGCGCAGCCCCGCCCGGCGCAGTGCCCGCACGATCAGCGCGCTCAGCCCGTCCGGGTCGGGCACCGTCGCGCTGCCCAGCCCGACGAACACCGGCGGCGGTCCGGCGGCGAGGAACTCCCGCACCGCGTCGGGGAGCCGGGCCCGGTCGTCGTACGGCCACCAGTACCCGGCGATGTCCAGGCCGGGCCGCCAGTCGCGCGGGCGGGGCACCACCAGCGGGCTGTAGCCGTGCTGCACCGGCCAGCGCCGCCGTTCCCGGTCCCGGCGCAGGGCACCGGCGCGGACGGCGGGCAGTCCCAGCCCGGCCCGTACGCCGGGCACGACGGCCGCGAAGACCTGTTCCACGGCGGCGTTCACCCCGTGTCCGGCGACCCGGTTGGCGACACCGCCGAGGGAACGGTCGCCCAGCAGGGGTGGCCCGAACTCCCGGGTGGGGGCTATCGGCTGGAGGTTCAGGCCCAGACTCGGCAGCGCGAGGCCCTCCGCCACGGCCAGGCCCAGCGGGGCGACCGGCGCGGCCAGCAACAGCACGTCGGCGGCGCGCGCGGCGGCCACCAGGTCCTCCGTCATCCGGCCCATCACGGCCCGGGCCATCGACGCCATCCGCAGCAGCTTCCCCGCGCCCGTCGAACTGCGGTGCAGTCTCCGTCCGCGCGGGGACTCCAGTTCGTCCTTCGGATCGACCGGCAGCCCGTGGAAGCGCACCCCGGACCCGGCCACCAGCGGCTCGAACCTCGCGTGGGTCACCAGGGTCACCTCGTGACCGGCGCGCACCAGACCGTGCCCGAGACCGGTGAACGGGGCCACGTCGCCCCGGGAACCCGCTGTCATGATCGCGACTCGCACGGGGGGAGTATGCCCACCTCGCGGCCCGCCCAACGGCAGCCCGCCCCGGACGCGCCGGATCCGGCTACTCCGCGACGCCGAGCTGCCGGGCGGCCGCGTCCACCGTCTGCTCCAGCAGCGTGGCGATGGTCATCGGGCCGACACCGCCGGGCACGGGCGTGATCAGCGAGGCCCGCTCGACGGCCGAGTCGAAGTCGACGTCACCGACGTTGCCCGCGTTGTAGCCGGCGTCGATCACGACCGCGCCGGGCTTGATGTCCTGGCCCTTGATCAGCCGCGCCCGGCCCACCGCGGCGACCACGATGTCCGCCTCGCTCACTGCCGCGGACAGATCCCGGGTCCGGGAGTGGCAGTAGGTCACCGTGGCGTCCCGGGCGAGCAGCAGCATGCCCGCCGGCTTGCCCAGGATGGCACTGCGGCCCACCACCACGGCGCGCTTGCCGGAGGGGTCGACGTCGTACGCGTCGAGCAGCCGCATGATGCCGCCGGGCGTGCAGGACACGAAGCCGGGCAGGCCGAAGCTCATCGTGGCGAAGGAGGCGAAGGTGACGCCGTCGACGTCCTTCTCCGGTGCGACGGCCTCGAACGCGGCCCGCTCGTCGATGTGTTCGCCCATCGGGTGCTGGAGCAGGATGCCGTGCACGGCCGGATCGGCGGACAGCTCCCGCAGCGTGGCGACCAGTTCCCCGGTGGTGGTCGTCGCGGGCAGCTCGACGTGCCGCGAGGCGATCCCGGCCGTGCGGCAGCGGTTCTGCTTCATCCGGACGTAGGTGACGGAGGCCGGGTCCGCGCCGACGAGCACCGTCGCCAGACACGGGGCGGTGCCGGTGCGGGCGGTGAGGTCCGCGGCGCGCCTGCCGGTCTCCTCGACGATGGTGCGGGCGAGCGCGGTGCCGTCCATGAGGCGTGCCTGAGCCATGATCCACTCCTGGGTCGATCGATCTCGTCGCCCAGGCGCACGGCATGTCAGTGGATGAGGACCGCTCCCCGGTGGTGCTCCACCTCAGCGCCAGTCACGGCCCACGGTCAGCCTAACCGAGGCCTCCGCCCCTTGCGGCGCCGGCCCCGGTCACCTCGGACGGGCCGGTCACTTCGGCCGACCCGGTCACCTCGGCCGGCCCCGGCGCAGGGGCCGGGCCGAGGGGAGCGGGCGCGGCACGCGGGAGGACCGGACGGCGGCGAGCGGGTGCGGCCGGGCGCGGCGCAGCAGGGTCCGCAGCGCGGCCACGGCCATCTGCTGCCGCGCCACGGCGGCCGGCCCCGAGCGGCGGGCCCGGCGCGCGGGGGCCGGTGCCAGCCCCGCGCGCGCCGAGAAGCTCCAGCTCATCCGGGTGCTGAACCGGATGAGCGGCAGGCGGCGCGCTATTCGTCCCATGCCTGGATCATGATCTGCTCGACGATCTTGCCGTCCCGCAGCCGGATCATCGACTCGGAGAGCACCCGGACACCGTCCGGGTACAGACACGACTCGCTGTAGGCGGCCCGGTCGCCCTGGACGATGCACTCCTCCATCTTGTGCGTCATGTCCCGGCTGTAGACGTCGTTGAGCATGGCTTCGATCTGGTCGCGGCCGTGCATGACCATGGGATGGCTCGGCTGGGTGTTGCGGTCGACGACCCGCAGTTCCGCGTCGTCGGCGTAGAGCGACATCAGGCCGTCCGCCGACTGGCCTTCCAGACCCCGGCGCAGTGTGTCGGCGCTGAAGGCGGGGCTCGTGCTGGTGCCCATGATGACCTCCTTCGAGGCGCGCGCGATCCGGCTGGCGACGGGCGTCGCGGCCTCAGTACGAGCGTCCTCCGTCCCGCGGGGACCGGCAAGCGCGGCGGGATCCGCACCGCACGGCGGCAGGTTGCGCACCGCACAGCGGCAGGACGCGTACCGTACGGCGGCGGGATCCGCACCGCACGGGTGAACGAGGGCCCCGGGGCCGGTCTCCGCCTGACGGGTGAGTGGCGGCCGCAGACCGTGTCCGGCGCGGGCGACGGGCGTTGCTGAGGGCATGATCTCTCCTCGTCGTATTCTCGCCGCCGCGTGCCTCGCCGCCGGGGTCACCGCCATCGCCGCGCCCGCGGCGAGCGCGGCGGACGCGGTCGCTCAGCCCGACGGCAAGCTGAGCCCGCTCAGCACCCTGGACTCGCTCGCCGTCAGCGACATCCCCGAGCAGCACAAGGAGACGCTCCCACGGCCGTCCGACCAGGTGCGGCAGCTGAGCCGGCTGAACGACCTCGGCCAGCTCCGGCAGGTCACCGACCTGGCCGCCCCGGTCACCGGGCTGCTGCCCGGCGTCGAGTACTGATCCCCGGCACCGCACACCGAGCCTCCCGCCCGCCCGGCCGCGTCCCCGACGCGGCCGGGCGTGTTGTGTCCGCCGTCCGCTTCCGCCGCGGCGATTCACGCGTAGGGTCGGGCGCAGGGACACAACGTCCGCAGACGGAAGGGGATCCAGCAGCCATGGCGCAGGAAGTACGCGGCGTGATCGCACCCGGCAAGGACGAGCCGGTCCGAGTGGAGACGATCGTCGTGCCCGACCCGGGCCCCGGCGAGGCCGTGGTGCGGATCCAGGCCTGCGGCGTCTGTCACACGGACCTGCACTACAAACAGGGCGGAATCAGCGACGAGTTCCCCTTCCTGCTCGGCCACGAGGCCGCGGGCGTCGTGGAGTCGGTGGGCGACGGCGTCGAGGACGTGGCGCCCGGCGACTTCGTGATCCTCAACTGGCGTGCGGTGTGCGGACGTTGCCGGGCCTGTCTGCGCGGTCGTCCCTGGTACTGCTTCGACACCCACAACGCGAAGCAGCGCATGACCCTCACCGACGGCCGGGAGCTCTCCCCGGCGCTCGGCATCGGCGCGTTCGCCGAGAAGACCCTGGTCCACGCGGGCCAGTGCACCAAGGTCGACCCGGACGTCTCCCCGGCCGTCGCCGGCCTGCTGGGCTGCGGAGTCATGGCGGGCATCGGCGCCGCGCTCAACACCGGCCACGTCGGCCGGGGCGACACGGTCGCCGTGATCGGCTGCGGCGGTGTCGGCTGCGCCGCCGTCGCGGGCGCGAACCTGGCCGGAGCGGCGAAGGTCATCGCCGTCGACATCGACGGCCGCAAGCTCGACAAGGCGCGTTCACTGGGCGCCACCCACACCGTCAACTCCAAGGACACCGACGCCGTCGAGGCGATCCGGGAACTGACCGGCGGCTTCGGCGCCGATGTCGTCATCGAGGCGGTCGGCCGCCCCGAGACCTACCGCCAGGCCTTCTACGCCCGTGACCTGGCGGGCACCGTCGTGCTGGTCGGCGTACCCACGCCGGAGATGAAGCTCGAACTGCCCCTGCTGGACGTCTTCGGACGCGGCGGGTCCCTCAAGTCCTCCTGGTACGGCGACTGTCTGCCCTCGCGCGACTTCCCCATGCTGATCGACCTGCACCGGCAGGGCCGTCTGGACCTGGGCGCGTTCGTCACCGAGACCATCGGACTCGACGACGTGGAGAAGGCGTTCGAGCGGATGCACCAGGGCGACGTGCTGCGCTCGGTGGTGGTGCTGTGACCGCCCCGCGCATCGAACGCCTGGTGACCTCGGGCCAGTTCACGCTGGACGGCGGCAGCTGGGACGTCGACAACAACGTCTGGCTGGTCGGCGACGACCACGAGGTCGTCGTCATCGACGCCGCCCACGACGTCGACGCCATCACCGCGGCCGTCGGCTCCCGCAGGCTGACGGCCATCGTGTGCACGCACGCCCACAACGACCACATCGGGGCCGCGCCCGCCCTCGCCGAGCGCACCGGCGCCACGATCTGGCTGCACGCCGACGACCTGCCGCTGTGGCGCCAGACCCACCCGGAGCGTGAGCCGGACGCCTGGCTGCACGACGGCCAGGTCATCGAGGCCGCGGGCGCCGACCTCAGGGTGCTGCACACCCCGGGTCACGCACCCGGCGCGGTGTGCCTGTACGACCCCGGCCTCGGCGCGGTGTTCACCGGGGACACCCTGTTCCAGGGCGGACCGGGCGCGACCGGGCGCTCCTGGTCGCACTTCCCGACGATCATCGACTCCATCCGCGACCGGCTGCTCACCCTGCCGCCCGAGACGAAGGTGCTCACCGGCCACGGCGACGCCACGACCGTCGGCGCCGAGGCCCCGCACCTGAAGGAGTGGATCGACCGCGGCCACTGACGACCGCGGCATCCAGGTGAACCCGCCGCAAAAGGCGACAGAAGGTGTCCGGATGAGCGGGCAGTCTCGAAGCACGTGGAAGAGCACGAGCGAGAGAGGCCGCTGAAGGACATGGACAAGCCGTTGCAGGGCAGGGTGGCGCTCGTCGCCGGGGCGACCCGGGGTGCGGGCCGGGGCATCGCCGTCGAACTGGGAGCGGCGGGCGCCACCGTGTACGTCACCGGGCGCACCACCCGCGAGCGCCGCTCCGAGTACGACCGTCCCGAGACCATCGAGGACACCGCGGACCTGGTCACCGAGGCGGGCGGCGAGGGCATCGCCGTGCCCACCGACCACCTGGAGGCGGGCCAGGTGCGCGCCCTGGTCGAGCGCATCGACACCGAGCGCGGGCACCTGGACGTCCTGGTGAACGACATCTGGGGCGGCGAGAACCTCTTCGAGTGGGAGTCGCCGGTCTGGGAGCACGACCTCGACAACGGACTGCGGATGCTCCGGCTGGCCGTCGACACGCACGCGATCACCAGCCATTACGCCCTCCCGTTGCTGCTGCGCCACCCCGGCGGTCTGGTCGTGGAGATGACCGACGGCACGGCCGAGTACAACGGCAGGAACTACCGCAACTCCTTCTTCTACGACCTGGCGAAGACGGCCGTGCTGCGCATGGGCTTCGCCCTCGGCGAGGAACTCGGCCCGCGCGGGGCGACCGCCGTCGCGCTCACACCGGGCTGGCTGCGCTCGGAGATGATGCTGGAGCATTTCGGCGTCCGCGAGGACAACTGGCGCGACGCGCTGGAGCGGGTGCCCCACTTCGCCATCTCCGAGACCCCGCGCTACGTCGGCCGGGCGGTCGTCGCGCTCGCCGCCGACCCGGCGGTCGCCCGCTTCAACGGCCGGTCCCTCTCCAGCGGAGGCCTCGCCCAGGTCTACGGCTTCACCGACCTCGACGGCACCCGCCCGGACGCCTGGCGATATCTGGTCGAGGTCTCCGACCCGGGCAAGCCGGCGGACACGACCGGCTACCGCTGACCGGCAGGGCACGTCTGGACAGGGCACGGCAGGGCGCGGCAGGACAGGGCTCGGCACGGCTCGGCGACCTGTGGCCGGACCTGTGACCGACCCTCAATTCCTCAGCTCTGCTTAAGCGTTGTGGTAGATCCTTTCACTTGTCCTGCGACGGTCGGGTGGGGGAGCGTGCCGGTGTGACCGACTCCCGTTCCGGCTCGCCCTGGCGCGTCCGCGACTTCCGTACGCTCTTCACCGCCACGACGCTCGGCCAACTCGGCACGAACGTCGGCTATGTGGCCGTCCCGCTGGTGGCCGTGGCCGCGCTCGACGCGAGCCCCGGCGAGGTAGGGGCGCTCGCCGCGCTCAGCACCCTGGCGTTCCTGCTGATCGGTCTGCCGGCCGGGGCGTGGGTGGACCGGATGCGCCACCGACGGGTCCTGATCGGTGCCGATCTGGCCCGCGCCGCCCTCAACGCCTCGGTGCCGGTGGCCTGGTGGCTGGACGCCCTCACCCTCGGCCACCTCTTCGTGATCGTGCTGCTGACGGGCTGCGCGACCGTGTTCTTCGACGTCGGCTCGCAGAGCACCCTGCCGGGCCTGGTCGGACGGGAGGCGTTGGTGGGGGCCAACTCCGCCGTGGTCAGCCTCCAGGCGGTGAGCAACATCGCCGGACGCGGGGCGGGCGGCGGTCTGGTCCAGGCGCTGACCGCGCCCGTCGCCGTCCTGTTCACGGCCCTCGCCCACCTCGCCTCCGCCCTGCGGCTCATCGCCCTCGGCGGCCGGGAGGCGCCGTCCCCCGCCGCCCGGCGGGCACCGCTGCGCGCCCAGATCGCCGAGGGCCTGCGCCATGTCCTCGGCAGCCCCGAACTGCGCGCCCTCGTGCTCACCGCCGCCCTCACCAACCTGGGCGTGCAACTGGTCAACACCATGCTGCCGGTGCTGTTCGTCCGTGAGCTCGGCCTGCCGGCGAGCGCCCTGGGCCTGTTCTGGGCCGCCGGCGGCCTCGGTCTGCTGCTCGGCGCCCGGTGCGCCCGCCCGCTCGCCGCACGCCTCGGCGACGGCCGTACCCTCGCCCTCGTCGGGCCGCTCCTCGCGCCCGCCGTCCTGCTGGTGCCGCTCGTCGCGGAGGGGCCCTGGCTGTGGGCCGCCGGGGCGGGCTGGGTGCTGGCGATGGCCAGGATCGGCACGGAGAACGTCCTCTCGGTGAGTCTGCGCCAGCGGATGACGCCGGACGAACTGCTCGGCCGAATGAACGCCACCTTCCGGTTCATGCTCACCGGCGCGCTCGCCGTCGGGGCCGCGCTGTCGGGGCTGCTCGGCGAGATGGCCGGGGTGCGCGTGACGCTGTGGGCGGGCGCCGTGGTGGCCTCGCTCTCGTTCCTGCCCGTGCTCCTGTCCCCGCTTCGTGTCCGCCGTGCCGGGGTGGCCCATGTCACCGTTTCGTTGCGAAACGCCCGGGGATACAACCCCGATCCGGCGGAGCCGGTCTAGGACACAGAGTCGCACGGCACACGTGCGCGGTACGGGAAGGTCGGAACCACCCATGGGGGACATACGCAGACGAGGAGCCGCCGTCGTCGGGGCGGGTGCGCTGATGGCGCCGCTCGCCCTCGGTCTCGGCGCCGCTCCCGCGCAGGCCGCGAGCTGCACCACGCAGACCGGGCCCTACCAGAAGAAGGTCGAGAAGTTCCTCGGCCTCCCGGTCGACGGCGTGCAGTCGCCCGCCGACTGCACGAAGATCAAGGCCTTCCAGGACAAGCACGGCATCAAGCCGAACATCGGCTACGCGGGCCCCGTCACCTGGGGCGTGATGGACCTCATGCTCAAGCAGCGGGCCGTGGGGAACAACCCCAACAGGGACGGCAAGTGCCCGACGAACAAGGGCCGTATCGCCTGTGTGAACCTCACGCTCCAGATCAGCTGGATCCAGGACGGCAGCCGGCTGGTGTACGGCCCGGTGCCGGTGCGCACCGGCCGCAACGGCTACGAGACCCGGACCGGACTGAAGAAGATCTACTGGCGTGACATCGACCATGTCTCGTCGATCTACGACGTCCCCATGCCCTACAGCCAGTTCTTCGACGGCGGCCAGGCCTTCCACTCGGTGAAGGTGAGCATGTGGAACCCGCCGGGCTCGCACGGCTGCGTCAATATGACGACGACCACAGCCAAGAAGTACTGGGGCCTGCTGAAGAAGGGCGACGACGTCTTCGTGTACGGCCGCAAGCCGGGCACCTGAGCCGAAGCCGGGCAGGTCGGGGCCGTGAACCGCGCGCGGGTCAGGCCCCGTCCACCCTCTGGACACTTGAATTCCGCTCGAAGTCCGGGCCGCTGGGACGTGATCAGCAACACGGTCCGATATGCCTGTCTTGTACGTTCTTACTCACGCGGCCTTCACTCCTGGCGCCGTATGCTTCACAGCATGTCCACCAGTGTTGAAACCGTTTCCGAGCGATCGGCCGCGGAGGTCAACGAGGAGATCCGGGCGCTGTGGCGCCGGGCGGGCGGGACACTGACCATCGAGCAGCGCGAGGAATACCAGCGGCTCGTGATGGAGTGGGCCGCCGTGGCCCCGCAGCAGGCGCGGGCGGCGTGAGCGCCGCTCACCCCCAGGTCGCCGAGTAGTACCTGCGATAGGCCTGGCGGTCCTGTTCCGCGCGGATGAACCGCGTGGCGGCCAGGGCCACCAGGCTTCCGGCGATGATCAGCAACCCCGGCCCCACGTTCCTGGGGTCGGCCAGCCTCGACAGCAGCGTCGACGCCTGAACCCCGTTCACCGGCGCCGACGCCCCCGGCGTGGTGTCACCGGGTGCGACCGCACCGGCGCCCGCCGGGTCCGAACCGCCGTTCTGCGCGGGCGCGCCGCCGCCCTGCTGCTGTCCCGCGCCGATCAGCCGGACGTCCAGCACCTCCATGGCCTCGGTCACCGGCTGGAAGAACGTCGTGCCGCCCACCGTGCAGTCGCCGCTGCCGCCCGAGGTGATGCCCAGCGCGATGCCCTCGGAGAACAACGGGCCGCCGCTGTCCCCGGGTTCGGCGCACACATCCGTCTCGATGAGGCCGCTCACACTGCCCTCGGGGTAGTTGACGGTCACATCGAGGTTGCGGACCACCCCGTCGTCCAGACCGCTGGTGCTGCCGCTGCGGAACACCCGCTGCCCGACCGAGGGTTCGGCCGTGCCCGTGATCCGCACCCCCTGGCCGCCACCCACGTCCACCACGTCGGCGCCCTCGCCCGCGCGGCCCCCGGCATACGCCACCAGCGAGTAGTCGTCGCCGGGGAAGCTGTTGCGCACGGTCCGGCCGACCTCCTGGCTGCCCCGCGCGTCGGAGAACCACACCGAGCCGGTGGGCCCGCAGTGACCGGCCGTCAGGATGAAGTCCGAGCGGCCGTCGGTGACATTGAAGCCGGCCGAGCAGCGCCCCGCCGTGGACAGGATCGGCCGCGCTCCGTTCAGCCGGGTGGTGAAGACGCTGTCCGTGCGTTCCATGCGCACCGGGGCGCCGAGGTCGTCCGCCAGGTCCTTCAGCTTGCCCCAGTCGGCTGCGGAGACCGTGGGGTCGGCACGCAGCACGACCTCGTTGGCGCGGTAGTCCACCGCCCAGGCCGTGCCCGCCACCACCGGCATCGCGTTCAGGGCCGTGGTCGCCGACCTCAGCTCGCCGAGGCTGTGCGGGACGACCTTCGCCGTGGCACCCGCCTTCCGCACCTCGGCGGCGGCACGGGAGTCGGTGACCGCGACCACCGGCCGCCCGTCGGCGTCGATCCAGCTGCCCGCCGCCCGGGAGTCACCGAGCCGGGCCACCAGATCCGCCCCGGCGGCACCGGGCGCGGCCGTGACCGAGGCGTTCGGCGGGGCGGGCTCGCTCGCGACCGCTCTGCCGACCATGGTGCCCCCCAGAAGAAGGCCGCCGACGGCCGCCAGCCGTGTCACTCGCCGGACGATCCGTCGTCGTGCGTGCCCCATGCATGGCTCCAAAACCCCTCAAGGACGCGGCATTCACACCGCGCGGGCGCTTCCGCAGTCGAGCGCCCACCCTCCATACGCACCGCGTCCCCGGGGTGTTCAGCCGGTCAGGCCTTGCGGGCCACCCCGCCGAACATCGCGACCTCCTCCGGCTCCGCGCCGTCCGTCCGCTCGGGCCGCCAGCGCGAGCAGGACACCACGCCCGGCTCCAGCAGGTCGAGCCCGTCGAAGAAGCGGGTCACGGCCTCGGGCGTGCGCTGGGTCAGCTTCGGGGTGCCGTGCTCGTTCCAGAACTTCACGGCCTCGTCCACGTCCGGCATCGACGGGCTGGTGATGGTGTGCGAGAGCACAAGGTGGCTGCCTGAGGGCAGCGCGTCCGTGAGCCGCTTCACCAGACCGTACGGGTCCTCGTCGTCGCCGACGAAGATGACCACGCCGAGCAGGATCAGTGCCACCGGCTTGCTGAAGTCCAGTGTCCTGGAGGCGTGTTCGAGGATCGCGTCGACGTTGCGCAGGTCCTCGTCGAGGTAGTCGGTACGGCCCTCGTCGGTGCTGGTGAGCAGCGCGCGGGCGTGGGCCAGGACCAGCGGGTCGTTGTCGACGTAGACGATCCGGGACTCGGGGGCGGTCCGCTGGGCCACCTCGTGGGTGTTGTCGGCGGTGGGCAGGCCCGTGCCGATGTCCAGGAACTGGCGGATGCCCTGGTCGGCGACCAGATGACGCACGGCCCGGCCCAGGAACAGCCGGTCGGCGCGGGCGTACTCGCCGATTCCCGGGTGGAGTTGGCGGATCTGGTCACCGGCCGCGCGGTCGACCTCGTAGTTGTCCTTGCCGCCGAGCCAGTAGTTCCAGATCCGCGCGGTGTGCGGCTGCGAGGTGTTGATGCGGGCTCGCAGCTCCTCCATGGTGGGTTCTGCGGCCGCCGGGTTCTCGGTCACGGGATTCAGCTCCTGGGATGCCGGGTCGAAACGGGGGGCAACGAGCAATCTAGACAGCTCAGTTGATCTCCGCCACATCCATGCCCGGTCGGGACCGGCTCGGTTCGCCGTCCCGCACCGAATCGGCGCCGGCGTACGGCCGCAGCAGCGCGGTGAGCCGGGGGCCGCCGTGTCCGCCGGGCTCTTCGGAGGCGATCCTGCGGGCTGTCCCCGTGAGGAAGCGGCGAGTTGGACGCGCGCGCCGTCGCGCGAGTCGACACGGCGCACCGATTCGAGGGCGACGCCCGCGCGCCGGGCCCGCGCCACGATCAGGGCGACGCGCTCCCGGGGCGAGCATGTTCCGCTCGTCGTCGACCAGCCGGTCGGCGGACCCCAGGAACTGTCCGCTTCCAGGACCGGGCGGTTCTTCTCCCGCGGCAGATGGCCGGCCTTGTACTCCTCGGCGGGCGATGGTCCCGCACGGGCCACCGGTCGCGACGGCACCAGGACCCTAGACTGCCGGGCATGGACACCACCACACTCGACCGGCTCGCCGCGGGCAAGTACCTCCTGGTCACCAGCTACCGCAAGAACGGCACCCCGGTCCCGACCCCGGTGTGGGTCGTGCGCGACGGCGACGCGCTGGGAGTCTGGACGGCCGCCGACTCCTGGAAGGTGAAGCGGATCCGCAACCGGGCCGACGTCCTGGTCGGCCCCTGCGACATGCGCGGCAACCCGACCGGCGAGCAGGTCCCCGGTACGGCCGAGATCTGCGACGAGGCGGCGAGCGCCCGCTACCGCAAGCTCGTCGCCCGCAAGTACGGCGTCCTCGGCCGGCTCACGCTGCTCGGCAGCCGGCTGCGCCGCGGGACCGGTGGCACTCTCGGCATCCGGGTCGTGCTCACCTCCGGCTGACGCCGGGGTCCGGTCAGGTCCAGGCGCGGTAGGGCTCGTCGACGAGCTGGAAGACGGGCTCGCCGCGCACCGGGTCCTTGGCCGTGGAGAGCCGGACGCGGTCGCCGCTGTGGATGCCGATCGGCGGGCCCATCACCCGCCCGCGGATCACGAAGCCCTCGGCCATCTCGATCAGCGACACATTGCGCGCGGCGGGGGTGTTGCGGTGCACCACCGTGGAGTGGCGGACCGTGCCGACGCCCTCGCTGCGCTCCGTGCGCAGGTCGCTGCCCTGACAAACCGGACACAGCAGCCGGTGGTACATCGCGGTGCCGCACCAGTTGCAACGCTGGAAGTGGATCGTCTCGGGGACGGCCTCCGCGGCGCGGCCGAGGGGGCGGTGGTCGAGAACGCCCGCGGCGAAGCCGCCCGCCTGCTGAGCGACGCTTCCTGAGTGGTGGTACACGCTGGTCAACTCCCTGCGCTCGGCCGGAATCCCGCACGCGGCAGGCCGCGCACGACTGTGCGCGGTTGACCGTGCCACCGTGCACGGCCACAGCGTATGGCACTGAGTGCCAGGCGTAAAGGTACTCGGTCCCAGTATTTTCGGTACTGGGTTCCAGGCGTTCTCCGGGGCCTCAGCCGCGGGTCAGCGTGGTCTCCAGTTCCTGGACCACGCGCCACAGCGGAGCGTCCCGCCGGGCGAGAACGATCACGACGTCCTCGGCCTCCTCGGTCCGTACGGCGGGTGCCGCCGGGCCCGCGTCGAACGCGGAACGCACGAGGCCCAGCGCGTGGTCCACCGCCGCCTCCGGATCGCTCGCGCCGTCGGAACGCAGCCAGGAACGCAGGGCGTTGTTGTGCGCGGCGACCACCGCGGCCGCGATCACGTCGGCCCGGAGGGTCCCGTCCGGACGGTGCCGCAGCCGTCGGCGCAGATAGTCGCCGAGCGCCAGCTGGTAGCGCCACACGACCGACAGCTCGTACGCCCGCAGGCCGGGCACCTTCCTGGTGAGCCGGTAGCGCTGGGCCGAGAAGCCCGGGTCCCCGGCGTACATCAGCAGCACCAGCCGGGCCGCGTCGCACGCCCGGCGCACCGGCTCCTCGGTGCCGTCGCCCTCGGCCAGGAACGCCGTCATGTCGGCCAGACAGCGCTCGTGGTCGGGGAAGACCACGTCCTCCTTGGACGGGAAGTACCGGAAGAACGAACGCCGTCCGACACCGGCCAGGGCCACGATGTCGTCCACGGTGGTCCGTTCGTACCCCCGTTCCGTGAACAGCCGGAACGCCGCCTCGACCAGGGCGTCCCGCATGGGCGGATTCCCGGCCGCGCCGGACCTCTCGTCGCGCCGGGGCGCCGTGCTGCTGGAGCTCATGGACGGGAAACGTAGCAGTCGGGAGGGGCCGAATGGCACTCAGTGCAGGCAGAACGGGGAACTGAGTGCCCTTGATCACTCGCAGGGTTCCCACCTGCGCGTATACCGACGGGACCGTCCGAGTAGCCTGACCGGGCCCGGTGACCGCCCCGGGCGCGCACCATCGAGGAGTCCCGCATGACCGGCGCCCGGCACCGCCTGCTGTACGTCACCGACCTGGCCTACCCGGCGCGCGGGCGGCGCTACTGCGACGAGGACATCCGGCTCACCGCCCGGCTGCGGGAGGACTTCGACCTCGCGCTGTGCCATCCGCGCGACGCGGCGGCGCTGATGTACGCCTTCGACGCCGTGGTCGTGCGCAACAGCGGCCCCGTCCTCGGCCACCTCGACGCCCACGACGACTTCCGCGCCCGCGCCCTGCGCGACGGGGTGCGGGTCTACAACCCGCTCACCGGCAAGGCGGACATGGCGGGCAAGCAGTATCTGCCGGACCTCAGCGCGGCCGGGTACCCGGTGATCCCGACCGTCGACCGCGCGGCCGACCTGCACCGGCTGCCGCCGGCCGGGCGTTATGTGATCAAGCCCAAGCTCGGCGCCGACTCCATAGGCCTGCGGATCGTCACCACCGTCGGACCGGACGACGTGACCGACGGCGAGGTCCTGGTCCAGCCGCACATCGACTTCACGTACGAGGTCTCGTTCTACTTCGTCGACCACGACTTCCAGTACGCTCTCCACGCCCCCGACCCGGACCGGCGCTGGGAGCTGCGGCCGTACGAACCGACCGCGGAGGACCTGGAGTTCGCCCGGTCCTTCATCGACTGGAACGGCCTCGCGCACGGCATCCAGCGCGTCGACGCCTGCCGGGCGCCCGGCGGTGAGCTGCTGCTGGTGGAGCTGGAGGACCTCAACCCGTATCTGTCGCTCGACGCCCTGCCGCAGGAGCGCCAGGACGCCTTCGTCGCGGCGATGTCCGCGTCCCTGCGGCGCTTCCTGGCCGAGGCCTGACGGGCCGGGCCCCGCGCGGGCAGCCGACCGGCCCGGGCCTCAAGGGGAGTCGGCCCGGGCGTCGGCCCGGCTGAGCCCGGACCTGTGGGATGGGGAGCAGGTCCGAGCGGGGACCCAGCCGGCGTACGGGGGGTGCGGCCCGGGCGGTCGGCGCCCGGCGGAGGAAAGTCCGGCGCGGTCGGTGAGCCGACCGGGGTGTCAGCGCCCCGCGGTCGTGCGGCCGGCCAGTGCCTCGCTCACCGCCCGCACACTGCGCGCGATGTGCTGCAACTGCATGACCTCGGCCGCGTACAGCTTGATGGTGTGCTCGATGACCGACTCCGGCATGCCGAGCCGCGGCAGGTCGGCGCGGGCGGTCTGGAGTGCCGTACGGGCGACCCGGATCTCCTGCTGGACCTGGATCTGCGCGTGCCGGGCCAGCAGGACGGGATGACGCATCAGCGCGGGATAACTGGCGTAGCGCGCCGGCACGAGCTCGCGCAGCCACTTGGCGGCCGAGCGCTCCCAGTCGTAACTGCCGGGAGTCTTGACCTGGCACGGCCAGTCCGGGCCTGTGCGCATCGTCATCATGGTCATGATCATCGCTTCCGGGTCGTGCGGCGTCGTGGGGATCTCGACGGGGTCGTGGGCGGCCCCGGCCTAGGGGATGACCGGGGCCGTCCACGGGGGCTATCGCAAGCGATGCCCGACCGGACACCCAGCTGCCGACGCGGGTAGGTGACGGCGGGGCCGGGTGTCCGCGACAGTATTTATATATACCGCCGGGTATGCAATAAGCATGAAAAAATTCATGCGGCTTTTGCGGTGAAGCATGCCGAAGAGAGGCCCTCGACGACCTCAGTCCTTGAGGAAGAATTGATGTTGCTCGGAGATCTGCTCGTACTCCTCGAGCCGCGCGTGGGTGCGCTCGGGGTCCGCGTCGGTCATGGCCTGGAGCAGGGCGGAGGCCATCAGGCCGGGTGCCGCGTAGGAGTCGAACACCAGCCGGGACCCGGTTCCGGTGGCGAAGGTGACATCGGCCTCGTCGGCCAGCGGGCCGAGCGCCAGGTCGGTGATCAGCGCCACCCGCAGCCCCGCCCCGCGCGCCACCCGCACCGCGGTGAGGGTCTCCTGCGCGTGCCGGGGCATGGAGAACGCCAGCACCCAGGTGCCGCCCGCCTCGTGCGACTGGAGCAGCGCGTCGTAGGCGACACTGCCGCCGCGCGTCACCAGGCGTACGTCCGGATGGATGCGGCGGGCCGCGTAGGCGAAGTACTCGGCGAGCGAGGCGGAGATGCGCAGGCCGAGGACCGTCAGCGGGGTCGACTGCGACAGTTTGCGGCCGATGTCGATCAGCTGGCCGGGGGCGGCGAAGTCGCGGCGCAGGTTCTCCAGGTTCTCGATCTCCGCGTCCACCGCGGCCTGGAGCTCGTTGCCGGTCTCCTCGGTGACCGACGGCCCGCCGATCGAGCCCAGCGCGATGGCCTGCAACTTCTCGCGCAGCGCCGGGTAGCCGCTGAAGCCGACCGCCGCCGCGAACCGGGTCACCGACGGCTGGCTCACCCCGACCCGGTCCGCGAGGTCGGTGATCGACAGGAACGCGGCCTCGGTGAGATGGTCGATCAGGTACTGGGCGATGCGACGCTGGCCGGGGGAGAGCCGCGGCCTGTCGAAGAGCGTCCTGAGCTGTGAGGCCGGTGCGGCCTCCTTCTCGGCGGCCGCCTTGCCCGAGCTGATCGCCGACGCCTGTGCGCGTGCTTGCTGCTGCGATGGCACCGGTGTGCCTCCTTCATTGCCCACAGACGTTCAACATAGCTCACCGAACCCTCTGACCAGCGCGCTAGCGCCCGATCAGAGGACGTTCACCCCGTCGCACACACCGCCCGTCGCGCAGAGGACGTTCACCCCGTCGCACGCACCGCGCGTCGCGGCGCTAGCGCCGGTACACCGTGATGGAGTGGCCCACGTCCTCCACCGCCCGGCTGCTGTCCAGCAGCTCGGCGAGACGCCCCCGTGCCTTCGCCGCCGCCGAGTCGGAGACGACCAGCAGTCCGCGCACCCGGTTCACGGGGACATGCCGGGGGTCGGCCGCCCTGATCCCGTAGTGGGAGGGCACCCCGCTGCCCTTGTAGACGAGCCACACACGCTGTCCTGGCCAGCGCTCGCGCAGCCGCTCGGCGAGCCTGCCCAGGTCCTGGCCCCAGTCGACGTTGGAGTCGTGCAGCCGCAGCCGGGTGGCGGCCGGACCGCCGAACGCCTCGTTGGAGTACGGCAGATAGAAGGGGTACGCCCGCACCGAGCTGACCGCGACGAACAGCGCGAGCGTCGCCGCCACGCCCGGCACCCACCGCCTTCCGAGCGCGAGCACCCCGGCCGCCGCAACCCCTAGGAACATCGGCAGGAACACCGCGTACCGCGTCCCGAAGTCCCGCGAGCCCCACATCGCCGCCGCCAGCAGCACCGCGGCGGGCGCCAGCAGATAGGGCGCGGCCGGCCGCAGCCGCCGTACCGCGAGCAGCGACACCGAGCCGGCCGTCCACAGGGCGAGCATGCCCAGCGGGGTCTTCACCAGCAGCGCGGCCGGCAGGTAGTACCAGAGAGAGCCGGTGTAGAGGTGGCCGAACAGAAACCCCTTCCAGGGCCGGTTCTCCAGGGCGAACTGGATGCGCATCCCGTCCCGGAACGGCTCCGGCAGCGGCAGCAGACCGACCAGCGTCCCGCGCAGCCCCCGTACGTCCGGCACCTGCTCCGGCGCCCACCGCAGCCGCGGATCCACCGTCAGATACACCGCCCAGACGGTCGCCAGGGCGGTCAGTGCCACAACTCCCGCGCCCGACAGCGCCCTTGCCAGTGACCTCGCCCGCGTGCCCGGCCATGCGTGCCGTACGGACAGCGCGGCCACGGCCAGCAGCACCGGCACCGCGGCCAGCGCGTTCATCCGGGTGGCGACGGCCGCCCCCAGCGCGACCCCCGCGAGCGGCAGACACGGCCGTGGACGGCGACGCGCCCGCCACGCCAGCCACGCCGACGTCAGCAGGAACCCGGCCGCGGGCACGTCCAGTGTGGCCAGCGAGCCGTGGGCGATGACGTCGGGGGAGAAGGCGTACAGCGCGAGTGCCGCCAACCCGCCCGCGGGGCCGGTCAGTTCGCAGGCGAAGGCGAAGACCACCAGGCCGAACAGCAGGGTGAGCGCGATCACCGGGAGCCGGGCGCAGAGCATCACCCGCCACGGGTCGTTGC
The DNA here is from genome assembly GCF_055587025.1 of Streptomyces sp. NPDC048600. NCBI lineage: Bacteria > Bacillati > Actinomycetota > Actinomycetes > Kitasatosporales > Streptomycetaceae > Streptomyces > Streptomyces sp. NPDC048600. The sequence continues at coordinate 279,727 of NZ_JBVJGZ010000005.1, forward strand.
CCGACTCGTACAACAGCCGCCGTCCCAGAAGCCCTTGGTGGGAGGGCAGCGGCGGCTCCAGCCGGGGCCCGGCGAACGCCGCGCCGACGCCGATCAGCAGCTTGCCCAGCGGCGGATGCTCGGGGTTGTGACGCAGACTGTGTTCGCGCCACTGGGCGACGGCCGCGCCCACGTACACCGGCTCGTCGATGGTGGGGGTCTGCCGCACGGCCGTGGTCACCATGGCGAGAGCCATCTGCCCGAGCAGCACCGCCACGACCAGGCGGACCGCCCGGCGCGACCGCAGGACACGCCGGAGCCCGATGAGCAGTGAACGCCGCATTACCCCACCTTCGCACCGGTCGCCGCGAGAAGACCGGAACCGCCCTATAAGTCGCCCCCCGGGCAGGGGTACGGGCGAAAGGCGGCCGGACACTCAAGCGCGGACGATCACCGGGCCGGGCGCCCCGCGCAACGGCACCGGTACGGCCGTGCCCGGCCCCGCGCCACGGCACCGCCGTGCCGGTCCCGCGCTACGACACCGGCACGGCCGTCCCCGGCACCACCAGGTCCGCCCGCTGCCGGGTCGTCGCGATCAGGTCGGCGTTGCGCTGGTCGGTGCCCAGCACCCAGGCCACCGCCTCCTCATGGGCCTTGCCGAACTCCTTGTGCCGGGCGACCAGCCGTCCGATCCGCTCGGTCTCCTCCAGCTCGCAGAACCACACCTCGTCCAGCTCCGCCCGCACCCGCGCCCAGGCACCCGTCCCCAGCAGCAGGTAGTTGCCCTCCGTGACCACCAGTCGCGCCGACGGCGGCACCGGCACCGCGCCCGCCAGCGGCTGTTCCAGGTTCCGTTCGAATCCCGGCGCGTACACCGTGTCCGGGCCGTCCGCCTCGACCCGCAGACGCCGCAGCAGAGCCGCGTACCCTGCCGCGTCGAAGGTGTCCGGGGCGCCCTTGCGGTCCCGTCGGCCCAGCCGGTCCAGCTCCACGTCGGCGAGATGGAACCCGTCCATCGGGACATGCGCCACCCACGGCTCGCCCCCCGCCTCCAGCGCGCGGACCAGCCCCTCGGCCAGCGTCGTCTTGCCCGAGCCCGGAGCGCCCGCGATGCCCAGCAGGGCACGTCCGCCGCCCGCGGCGAGGGCACGGGCACGGTCGAGAAGGTCGTCGAAGGTCACAGCCACACGAGGGAGTCTCGCAGCCGCCCCCGCGGCCCGCCCGGGACGTCGCGAAGTACACCCGCCCGCGGGCGGGTCGGTGACAGGAAGCCGCCGAGCGGGCAAGGGTGACCTCTGTGACGGATCTCGGTCTCCCCGAAGGAATCCAGGCCTGCCTGTTCGACCTCGACGGCGTGGTGACGAAGACGGCCGTGGTGCACGCGGCCGCCTGGAAGGAGATGTTCGACGCCTTCCTGCGCGAGCGCGACGGACCCGGCTTCCGGCCGTTCGACGCGGTCGCCGAGTACGCCGAGTACGTGGACGGACGCCCCCGCGCCGACGGCGTGCGCACCTTCCTCGCGGCGCGCGGCATCACCCTGCCCGACGGCGGCCCGGACGACCCCCCGGAGGCGGACACCGTGCACGGCCTCGGCAACCGCAAGAACGCCCTGCTGCTGGAGAGGATCCGCACCGGCGGAGTCCAGGCGTACGACGGCACACTGCGCTACATCGACGCGGTCCGCGCCGCGGGGATGCGCACCGCCGTCGTCTCGGCCAGCGCCAACTGCCGCGACGTGCTGCGCGCGGTCCACGCCGAGGAGCTGTTCGACGTACGGATCGACGGGATCGTGGCCGCCGAACGCGGCCTGCCCGGCAAGCCGCGCCCCGACACCTTCCTCGCCGCCGCCCGTGACCTGGGCGTGGCGGCGAAGCGGGCGGCGGTGTTCGAGGACGCGCTGGCCGGCATGGACGCCGGGCGCTCCGGCGGCTTCGGCTATGTCGTCGGCCTCGACCGCACCGGCCAGACCGACGCGCTGTACGCACACGGCGCCGACGTCGTCGTGCGGGACCTCGCCGAACTGGGAGACACGGCGTGATCGCCCACCACGCCTGGGCCCTGTCGTCGAACTCCCGCCTGCCCCGCGACGCCCTGCACGCTCCCCCACTTCGTGGGAGGTGCCCCCACTCGCCGCACCGGGCACCAGCCCGAGTGCGTCCGGTACGAGGGCTTGCACCCGGCACTCCCCCAGAGGGGGGACCCCCAGAGCACGCACCTGACGCCGCAGGGCCGCCCTCCGGGCGCCGACGGGAGTTCGACGACAGGACCCAGGGCCCTTGGCCGGTGCCGCTCCCGCCGCCGCGGCAGCCCGCGCCGCCGCCCGGACAGCCGCTGACCGCACCGGCAGTGGTCCCGCGGACCCGCCCCGTCAGGGCCGCGGGACCTCGTCGGGTCCGGCCCGGGTCATGCGGTCGGCCGTACGGCGGTCGGCACATGCCGGTGAAGTGGGTTAGTTTTTGCTTGTTTTCCCTGATACCGGCCGACCGTCCGGCGAGCCGTGCGAGCCGTGGGGAGGGACAGGCGATGGCCGACACCGCGAGCGCCACCCGCGCGGGGACCCTGCGCCTGGCCCGCCCCGGCCCGACCGCGCTCGTCGCGGCCGGCTTCGTACTGGTCCAACTCCTCCTGGTCTCCCCGCGCATGGGCCTCGGCTGGGACGAGATCGTCTACGTCAGCCAGGTCGACGAGCACGCCCCCGCGGCCTTCTTCAGCGCACCCCGCGCCCGTGGGGTCACCCTGCTGGTGGCGCCCGTCGCCTCCTGGTCGGACTCCGTCGCCCTGCTGCGCGTCTACCTCGCGGTCCTCGCCGGACTCGGTCTGTACCTGGCGCTGCGCGCCTGGCGCGGCCTGTTCCCCGAACGGGTCCTCGCCGCCGCGGGCGCCCTGTTCGCCACCCTGTGGGTGACCCTCTTCTACGGCCCGCAGGCCATGCCCAACCACTGGGTCGCGCTCGGCGCCCTGAGCTGCGCCGGCTGCCTGCTGCGGGCCCGCGCCGACCGTCACGACCGGGCGGCCCTGTGGGGCGTCGCCGCGAGCGCCGCCCTGATGGCGCTGATGCGGCCCGCCGACGCGGTCTGGGTGACCGTGCCGCTGCTCGTCCTCGCCCTCGCGGTACGGCAGTGGCGGCTGCTCGCCGCACTCCTCGGGGGCCTCGCCGCAGGAGCGGCCGACTGGGTGATCGAGGCCCGCGTCAGCCACGGAGGCCTCGGCGAGCGCCTCGACGAGGCCTCCCGCATCCAGGGCGGCCTCGGCTGGAACGTCGCCGTCGGCGACCAGCTGCGCGGTCTCGCCGGCCGTACCCTGTGCCGGCCCTGCACGGGCGAGCTGCCCAACCCGGTGATCACCCTGTGGTGGCTCGCGCTGCCTCTGCTGGCCGGGTTCGCCCTGTGGATCGCCGTCCGGGCCCGGCGCACCGAACGCACCCTCGTCCCGCTGATCTGCGCCTGCACCGCCGCCTTCCCCTATCTGTTCATGATCGGCTACGCGGCACCGCGCTTCCTGCTGCCCGCCTACGCCCTGGTCGCGATCCCCGTCGCGGATGCGCTGTGGCATCTGGTGCGAGGCCCGCGCGGCACCCCGCGCCCCCTCGTCACGGCCCTGGTCCTCGTCGCGGTCGCCGGGCACCTCGGCGTGCAGTTCCTCATCGCCCGGCACGTGGCCGAGCGCAGTGAGGGCGACCGCCGGGACTGGGCGCGCACGGCGGGCGAGCTCCACCGGCTGGGCGTCCGCCCGCCCTGTCTGCTCACCGGCCACCAGGCCATCCCGCTCGCCCACTACACGGGATGCGCCTCCGCCAACACCCACGGCCACAACGCCAACAGCACCGACGCGGACGTCCTGCGCACCGCCCGCCGGATCCCGGTCGCCGCGCTGAGCAGGCCCGGCGGACCACCGCCCGGCTACGCCCGCTCCTGGTCCGAGCACCGCTTCGGCGGGTTCGACGTGCGCGTGGCACCGGCGGTCCGGGAGGACACGGCCGGATGAGAACACCGCGCCGCTTGACGATCCGGGAGGGCGGATCCGTATGAGGGGACAGCCGTGGAGGGTCGTCCCGGAGGGCAAAGCCGTATGACCTCGCAGCAGTACACCACCGTCGCCCCGGCCCGCGGGCGCGCCTACTGGCGCACCGCGGGCTCGCTCGCCGTCGTGGCGGTCGCCGCGTTCCTCGCCCACCGGCACTGGCCGGTGCTGGAGAGCGGGGCGGTGCGGCTGGCCGTCGCCGACCAGGGGTGGCTGCTGGTGGGCGCGGCCGCGACGCTGCTGACCTGGATGTTCTCGGCATTGGCCCAACAGGGCGCGATCGCGCGCCCGTTGCCGCCGAGGCGACTGGTGGCCACGCAGTTCGCCGCCTCGGCCGCCAACCATCTGCTGCCGGCGGGCCTCGGGGCGGGCGCGGTGAACCTGCGCTTCCTGACGCGCTGCGGGATTCCCTGTGCCCGCGCGATGACCGCGCTCGGGGTGAAGGCCGCCGCGGGTGCCCTGGTGCGCGGCGTCCTCATCGTCGTGCTGGCGCTCGCCTGCCCGGGTGTCCTCCAGGTGCCCCGCGTGCCGCCCGTGGCGGTGGCCGTCGTCCTCGCGGTGGCCGTCTCCTTGGCCCTGCTGTCGGCCGGCCCGCTCGCGCCCCGCTGCCGACGGGTGCTGGCGGGGGTGCGCGAGGACCTCCGGGAGGTGCACGGTCGTCCGTCGCGTGCGGCGGCGCTGTGGGGCGGCTCGCTGGCCTTCGCGCTGCTGCACGTGGCGATCCTGGTCGCCGTCACCGAGGCAGTCGCCCTGCCGCTGGGGCCCGCCCGGGTCGCCCTGCTCTACCTCGCGGCGAGCAGCGCGGCGGCCCTGCTGCCCTCGCCGGGCGGCCTCGGCTCGCTGGACGCGGTGCTCGCCCTGGCGCTGACGGCGGCCGGGGCCCCCGTCGACGCGGCCGCCTCCGCCGTCATGGGATACCGGCTGCTCACCGTCTGGCTGCCGCTGCTCCCGGGCCTGCTGGTGCTGGGACTGCTGCTGCGCCGCCGGGCGCTGTGACCCCCACGGCCGCCCGCCGCGATGCCGCTCAGCGCCGCACCTGGCCGTGCCACCGCGCGAACTCCTTCCCCGGATCGCCCGTGCAGACCCACGGGGTGCGCGTGGCACGGCGGCCCAGCATCCCCAGCAGCGCGGCGGCGATGTCCGGAGCGCCGGCGTAACAGGCCGCGTGCGCGAGATGGTTGAGGTCACGCAGCTCCCACGGCTCGACCGCCTCCCGCGACCGCCCGGGGATCCAGCGCTGCCAGGTGCGGCGTACATCGCTGACGGCCACCTCGTGGCTCCAGTGCTGGCCGAGACGGAGCAGGGCGTGATCGCCCCGGGCGGCGTCCAGGGCGTAGCGGTACTCCTCGGCACGAGCGTACTGCACCAGCACCGGCAGCGGGCAGCCGAACGGTGCCGCGCCGGCCGCGTCCCGGGCGAAGTCGTACATCTGGCCGTGCGTGCCGTGCCAGCGCGCCGAGTAGTAGTGCAGCACCTGGAGGTGGCCCTCGACGCTGTAGGGGTCGCGCCGGTGCAACTCGTCCCACCAGCGGGCCAGTTCGCGCCGCCGTGCGCCCGAGGCGTACAGCCGGGCGACGCTGATCAGCGAGATCCACGGCGTCGGGTCGGCCGGGTCCGCCTCGGCCGCCGTCAGACAGGCCCGCACCACGGCGTCGACGCGGTCCTGGTCGATGGGCACGCCCCGGCCCGCCGCGATGGCCGTATTGAAGGCCCGGGCGGTCTCGGTGGCCGCCCGCAGCACCAGGGCGTCCGCGCTGTGCGGCTCGGCGGCCAGCCAGGACTCCACCATGGAGCGGCCCGCGCAGGCCTGTGCCAGCAGCCGGACGCGATGGCCGCGCGCGGCGAAGTGCGGGCCCGTCGCCCGCAGCAGTTCGCGCAGGCCCTGCCAGCGGCCGATGAGGATGTCCTGCCGGGCGGCGGTGAGCGCGGCGTCGCCGCAGTCGGGGTCGAAGTCGGGGGAGAAACGGTCGCGTGCCATCGAGGGTCCCCTCAGAAGTCGGTGGGGAGGCCCTCGTGGACATGGGCGGCCTCGGCCGCGCGGCGGTCGGGCACGTACTCCGTCGCGATGACCCGGGCCGCGTCCAGCCGGGCGGGCCGGTAGTAGTCGCTGCCCCGGTACCAGAACATCGGCACCAGCCCCAGCGCCAGTCCGCCCGCACCGATCGCGATCGAGGCGCCGCTCAGCTCGCCGAGCGACTCCACGAGAATCCAGAACATAAAGAGCGAGCCGAACAGCGGCCACACCCCGCCGAGCAGGAAGCGCTTCGGCGAACTGAGCAGGACCCCGCGGTAGGCGACCACGACCGCGATCCCGGCCAGCCCGTAGTAGACGGCGATCTGCAGGCCCATCGCCCTGATCGCCTCGGTGAGGATGTCGCCGACCGAGCCCAGGGTGCCCGCGGCGAGGAACATCGCCAGCGCCACCGTGCCGACCACGGTGATCGCCACCCACGGGGTGTTCCACCGCCGGTGCACCCGGCCGAGCGCCGACGGCATGGTGCGGTCCCGGCCCATCGCGAACAGCGACCGGGTCACCTGGATCAGCGTGGTCTCCAGGGTCGCGACGGTGGACAGCATCACCGCCAGCATCAGCAGCCGGCCGCCCCAGCCCGGCCAGAGCTCCTCGCCCAGCACCGCCAGGACGTCCGCCCCGCTCTCCTGGATCTGCCGCGGGGTGAGGATCACGTTCACCGCGATCGTGAACGCCTCGTACAGCAGGAAGACGATCACGATCCCGATCAGTGCCGCCCGTCCCGTCGTGCGGCGGCTGTCCCGGGTCTCCTCGCTCAGATTGCCGGTGACGTCCCAGCCCCAGTAGCAGAACGCGGCGACCAGCGCGCCCGCGGCGAAGCCGGACACCCCGTCGAAGTGGCCGAAGCCGAGCCAGGACCAGTCGAAGGCGCGGGCGCCGCCGGAGTGGAACAGTGCGAGGCCCACGAACAGGACCAGGACGACCAGTTCCACGCCGGACATGAGGAGTTGGGCGCGGACGGTCAGCCGGGCGCCGCCGAGCACCACCGCCAGCATCACCAGGAACCACAGCGCGCCGACCGCCGTGGCGGCCCCCGTGCGGTGCGCGAGGTCCTCGTCGAACAGGGCCAGCGTCATCGCCCCGGCGGGCAGCGACCCGGCCACCATGAAGATGGTCGCCGACACCACCAGCGCCCAGCCGCTGATGAACCCCAGGAACGGGTGCAGCGTACGGCCCACCCAGGAGTAGCTGGCGCCCGCGTTCACGTCGATCCGGCCGAGGTGGCCGAACGCGAGCGCGATGCCGAGCATGGGTATCGCGCAGTACAGCAGCGCCGCGGGACTGGCCACACCCACCACCGAGACGAGCACGGCCGTGGTCGCCGCGAGCGAGTACGCCGGAGCGCTGCCCGCGACGGCCATCACCACCGTGTCGAACAGGCCCAGCACGCCGGCCTGGAGCCCTCGACCCCTGCTCTTGCTCATGGTGCGCTGCTTTCCGTCGTGCACGGCGCGAAGGGCGGCGGGCCCCGGCGGCGTTGTTGCTGTGAGGGGTGAACCCGCCGTGAACCGGGGAGGGTTGGCCTCGGGGTCGCGGGCGGCGCGTGGGGTGGCGGACACCGGCCGTCCCGTCCCGGCGACGGACGGTCACGGCCCTGTGTGCGTGTGATGATAGCCCCACCGGCCCGGCCCTTGAGAAGGGCAACGGCCGTTGTCCCCCGCGCCGTTCCGGTTACGACCCTCCCTGCCCCCGTGCCCGGCCGCACACGGCCGTCGGCAGCAGCTCATGCCTGGGACCCGGGTGGCGCCCCTCGGCACGTCCCGGGTCCGTCAGTCGTGCGGCCGCGCCTCTAGGGCAGCAGCTTGTCGAGGGCCGCGGGACCCTCTTGCGCCAGCTTCCGCTTGGCCCACTCCAGAGTGTTCGGAGTGAGGTCCTTGCCCGAGGCGAGGACGATGTCCTCCGGCGACACGTCGGCGCCGGTGCGGGTGTGGAGGAGGTTGTCCGGAGTGGCGCGGTCCGGATGCCAGTGCGCCTCGGGCGGGGAAGCTTCGGGCTGTGAGTTGGACATGATCGGTGCTCCTCCGGTGAGGGAGTGTGCCGCGGCCCCGCGGATGTCATCGGGTCCACTAACACCATTCAACGCCTCGGCCCGTCGTGCATCCGGAGGGCGGCGGTCCGGGCCCGCGCGGCCCTTGATCGGCCGGTGGGGCGCGGGCCGGGCCAGGGTCTGTCCGACCCCTTCCCGTCCGCGGGGCGACGCCGCGGCCTCATCCCAGCCGGGCGGCGATCCGGCGCGCGCACTCCATGGACTCCGTGCGGGCGGTGTCGATCTCCAGGTCGTAGGCCACGCCCCGGTGCACGAGGTCCGCCTGGGCCTCGGCCATGCCCACGACGCGGTCGCCGCGGGCCAGCTCGCGTCCCGCCGCGACGTCGGGTGCGCAGCGCACCCCTACCCACAGCACATCCGTGCCGTCCAGGGCCTGCTGCCAGCGCTTCTGGGAGTCGGCGCCGCCGAGGAAGACGTCGTCGAGTACGACCCGGGCGCCCGCGTGGACCATCGCGGCCACACCCGCCATCCAGGCCGTCTCCAGTTCCCGGAAGCCCGCGCCGACCCCGATCGTGCCGTCCTGGGCGATGTCCAGGCCCTCCTCGGAGTCCCGCAGCGCGGCGGGCAGCGCGTCTACGAAGGTGTCGACGCTCAGGGTGAGCCAGGGGTCTGGGAGCAGGGCTTGCAGGCATCGTGCGATGCCCGTCTTGCCCGAGCTGGAGCCGCCGTTGAGAAAGATCACCCGAATCGCCACCGCGCCAGCCTAGGAGGCCGACAGATGCCCGGCCAACCCCATTTCGTCGGCTGCGGGTACGCCGTGGCCGCTCGCGCAGTTCCCCGCGCCCCTAGGGGGTGGCTGGGTGCAGGCTGCGTTTTCGGGTCGCGGGTGCGATGTGGTTGGTCGCGCAGTTCCCCGCGCCCCTAGGGGGGTGTCTGCTGGGCCGTCGGAGACGTGCTGCCTCCCGAGATTGCGGAGAGCTGCACGTGGCTTCTTGGGGGCGCGGGGAACTGCGCGCCCAGCCAGAGACGGCCCGCAGGTGAAGTCTCCAGGGGCGCGGGGAACTGCGCGTTCGGCCGCGACGGTCGGTGGGTGAAAGCACGGGGCGCGGGGAACCCCCGTCAGTCCTCGTTCGCGCCCAGCATGGCCTCCGCCTCCGCGAGAATCTCCGTCACCCGCAACCCGAACGCCGCGTCACACGGATGCGGCCGCCCCGAGCGAACCGCAGCGAGCAGCGCATCGCCCGCACGGGACAACGCCCGCACCGGCCCGTCGCCGCCGTGCGGCAGCCGGGCCACCCCGGCCGCACCCCGCAGCTCCACATCCGTGCCCGCCGCCGCGAGCGGAGCGGTGAGGCTGAGGATGAGCGAGCTGAACGCACCCCCCTCGTGCTCGACCACGAGATGCGCCGTGTCCCCCGGGCCGTGCGCCACGGACGCCACCCGCACCGCGTCGCCGAGCACCGGCAGCAGCACGGACAGGGCGTGCGGGCCGACGTCCCACAGCGCACCCTTCTCGCGCCGCCAGGGCGACTGGGCGAAGGGGCTGTCGCCGCCGCTGAAGACCGCGCCGAGCCACTGCGCCCGCGCGGTGAACCAGCCCTCCTCGGCGGCCTGTTCGGCGATCCACAGCTCGGCCTCCGGCTGGAACCGGGTCGTGAAGAACACCACCGAGGCGACCTGCGCCTCCCGCACGGCCTCGGCCACGGCCCGCGCCTGCGCGACCGTCGGGGCCAGCGGCTTGTCGAGCAGCAGATGACGCCCCGCGCGGGCCGCCCGTACCGCCAGGTCGGCCTGCACACCGGGCGGCAGCGCCACCGCGACGGCGTCCACGTCCTCCAGCAGCGCGTCGACGTCGTCGTAGGCGCGTGTGCCGTGCAGGGACGCCAGTTCCTTGGCGGCGTCGGGGCGGCGCCCCCACACCCCCGCGAGGTCCAGCTCCGGGTGGGCCTCCAGGGCGGGCGCGTGGGCCATCCGGGCCCACGGTCCCGTGCCGAGCAGTCCGATGCGCATACCGCCGCCTCTCCACGGTGCCGAACGTCGTGCCGACCGGCGGCCGGGCCACCGGTACGCAGGTGAGCGTGCCACACGCCCCGGGCCGCCGCGCAAGCCCCGTGCCGCGGGCGCCCTGGGGGCGCAACGACGCACGACCGGTGATTTCGCCGGTGGCCGGGGCTTGCGGCGCCCTCACAGTGGCACTCGCCCGCCGCTCCCCACGGCGGGCTCGCAACGGCATACGACCGAGAGGACGACTCGTCGTGCAGCAGCACCCCCACACCCCCGTGACCCCCGAGGGCGCACGCCCGGCCCGCCGCGCCCACCGCGGCCGGCGTCTGGCCGGGACGATCGCCGCTCTGGCGGCCGTCGCCGGGCTCGGCGCCCTGTCCGGCCCCGGCGCGCACGCGGCGGACAACCCCTACCAGCGCGGTCCCGCGCCGACCACCGCGAGCATCGAGGCGGCCCGCGGCCCGTACGCGGTCTCCGAGACCTCGGTGTCCTCGCTCGTGGTCACCGGCTTCGGCGGGGGTACCGTCTACTACCCCACCAGCACCGCCGACGGCACCTTCGGCGCGGTCGCCGTCGCGCCCGGCTACACCGCCACCCAGTCCTCGATGGCCTGGCTCGGCCCCCGGCTGGCCTCCCAGGGCTTCGTGGTGTTCACCATCGACACCCTCACCACGCTGGACCAGCCCGACTCCCGCGGACGCCAGCTCCTGGCCGCGCTCGACTACCTCACCGAACGCAGCTCCGTGCGCTCCCGCATCGACAGCACCCGGCTCGGCGTGATGGGCCACTCGATGGGCGGCGGCGGCACCCTGGAGGCCGCGAAGTCCCGCCCCTCCCTCCAGGCGGCCATCCCGCTCACCCCGTGGAACCTCGACAAGACCTGGCCCGAGGTCACCACCCCCACCCTGATCGTCGGAGCCGACGGCGACACGATCGCCCCGGTCGCCTCGCACGCGGAGCCGTTCTACGGCAGCCTGCCGGCCGGCACGGACCGCGCCTACCTGGAGCTGAACAACGCCACCCACTTCACGCCCAACGCGTCCAGCACCACGATCGCGAAGTACAGCGTGTCCTGGCTGAAGCGGTTCATCGACAACGACACCCGCTACGAGCAGTTCCTCTGCCCGCTGCCCTCGCCGAGCCTCACCATCGAGGAGTACCGGGGCAACTGCCCGCACGGCTCCTGACCGCCGCTGTGCCGGTGCACGGACGCGGTCCGGCCGCGCTGGGCACCGGCACAGAGCCCGGCCCCGGGCCGCCGGAAACGGCAGGTCGCGCGGGTGAGCGGCCCGGCCGGGGCGGACGTACGCCTTCCGGCCGGGGTTACCCGTACGTAACGTGCCGGGAATGACCGGACGGACGAGCAGGACGACGACGGCCCCACGCCTGCACGGGCGGGGGCCGCAGCTGCGTGCCCTGGCCGCGCTGTCGGACCGGCTGCCGGAGCGGGCCGGAGTGCTCGTCGTGACCGGCGAACCGGGGATCGGCCGCACCGCTCTCCTCGACCACGCCGCCCGCGCCTTCCCGGCCGGGCCGGTGCACCGCCCGCACGCAGAGCCCGCCCCGGGGCGGCGCCCGTACGGCGGACTGCGCGCCGTCCTGCGAGCCCTCGACCAGGGCGGCCCGCAGGAGCCCGCCGATGCCGAGGCGGGCGCCGGACTGCTGCTCGCGGCGCTGCGCGCGGCGGCGGGCGGCGAGCCACTGCTGCTGTGCGTGGACGACGTACATCTGTGGGACGGCCCGTCCCTCGCCGTGCTGGGCCTGGCCGCGCGGCGGCTGACGGAGGCCGGCCCGGTGGCCCTGGTGGCCGCCGTCGCCGGGTACGCGCCCCGGGAGCTCGCCGGACTGCCCACGACGCATCTGCCGCCGCTGACCCCGTCGGCGGCCGTCGCCGTCCTGGACGACGCGACCGGCACGGGCGCCGACCCGGCCGTACGGGACGCGCTGCTGGAGGAGGCCGAGGGGAACCCGGCCCTGCTGCTGGCCCTGGCCGGGCGGCTGACCTGCACCGACCCGGCCGGATCGCGCCCTCTGCCCGCCCCGCCCGCCGACCCCGGCACCCTCACCGCCGTGGCGGGCCCGTTCCTGCGCGGCCTCCCACCGGACACGGACGGCCTGCTCCTGGTCACGGCGGCGGCGCTGCGAGGGGCGGAGGGGGACGGCGCGGACGTCGACGCCGGGCTCGTCGGCGCGGCGCTCTCCGGCCGGGGACTCCGTCCGGACCCGCCCGCCGAAGCGTCCCCCGCCCTGCTCCTCGCCGACGGACGGCTCCGCTTCGCCGGCGCCGTGCTGCGCCGGGCCGTGTACGCCGCAGCCGCGCCGGACCGGCGGCGGGCCGCGCACCTGGCCCTCGCGCGGGTGCTGGAGGGCGACGGCGACCGGCTGCGCCGCCTTTTGCACCGGGCCTGGGCGGCGACCGGAGCGGACCCGGAGCTGTCCGCCGAACTGACCGCGGCCGCGAGCGACCCCGGCTGCCCCGCCCCGCACCGGCTGCGCTCCCTCGCCCACGCCCGCGCCGCCGAGCTGACCACCGACGAGACGGCCCGCGCCCGCTGCCGTACGGCCGCCGCAGGTCAGGCCCTGCACGCCGGACTGCCCCGGCGCGCGCTGGAACTGCTCGACACCGCCGCACACCCGAGCCTCCCGGCCGCCGTGCGCGGACGGGCCGAGCTGCTGCGGGGCAGCGTGCAGCTCCTCGACGGGCCCACCGCCACCGCCCGCGAGTCCCTGCTGACCGCCGCGGCCCTGCTCGCCGTCCCCGCGCCGGAGCTCTCGGCCGTCGCCGGGACCCGCGCCATGGACGCGGCCTGGGCGGCGGGCGACCTGCCCGGCTGTCTGGAGGCCCTGTCCCGCGCGCCACGTCAGGACGACAGGCCCGACGACTACCACCGGGGACTGCGGTCCGCGCTGGAAGGGCGGCTCGAGGACGCCGTGGCACCGCTGGAACGGGTCGTCGCCGGCGCCCGCTCGGCCGACCCCGCCCGGGCGGCCGAGCTGGCACGGGCGGCCGGGGCCGCGCTGGTCCTGGGCGACCTGCCCACGGCCTCGCGCGCGGCGGCGCGGGCGGTCGCCCTGGCCAGGGCCGACGGCGACCGGGTCGTCGTACCGCGGGCGCTGGAGTACCTCGCGTACGCCGAGCTGCGCAGCGGGCGGCACCCGCAGGCCCGCGCCCACGCCGAGGAGGGGCTGCGGGCGGCGCGGGCCGCGGGCCAGCGCAACACCGCGGCAGGGCACCGGGCGGTGCTCGCCCTGGTCGCCTCGATCGAGGGGGAGCCCGCCGAGGTCGCCGGGCACGCGGGCGAGGCGCTGGCCACGGCCCGCCGGCACGGGCTGGCGCAGACGGCCACCCTCGCCCAGTGGGCGCTGGGCCGGGCGGACCTGGGCCGCGGCCGACCGCTGGAGGCCGCCGACCGGCTCGGTCCCCTCGTACGGCCAGGACCCCGGCGCGGCCACTTCGCGGTGTGGATGCTGGCCGTGCCCTGCTTCGTCGAGGTGGCCGTGCTCGCGGGACGCCAGAGCGAGGCCCGGCAGGCGCTGGAGGACCTCGCGGCCTGGTCGGCCTTCGGCGCGGACCCGCAGGCCCCCGCCCAGTTGCTGCGCTGCCGCGCCCTGCTCGCCCCGCCCGACCTCGCCGACGAGCTGTACACCCGGGCGCTGGACCTGCACGAGCGCGCGACCGGCGACTTCGAGCGGGCCAGGACGGCGCTGCTGTACGGCAAGTGGCTGCGGCGGCGCCGTCGGCTGCGCGAGGCCCGCGACCTGCTCGGCGCCGCCCTGGTCGGCTTCGAGAGCAGCGGCGCCCGGGTCTGGGCCGACCAGGCACGCGGCGAGCTGCGGGCGCACCGTACGGCCGCCCCGGACACCCCGCGCGCCGGGGCGCTGGACCGGCTGACGCCCCAGCAGTGCCGTATCGCCCGCCATGTCGCCGACGGCGCGACGAACCGGGAGGTCGCCCGCATCCTCTCGGTGAGCACCCGTACGGTCGACTACCACCTCCGCAAGGTCTTCGCGGCGCTGGGAGTACGGTCCCGCGTCGAACTCGTCCGTCTCGTGGAACGGGCCGAGCGACCCGAGGGGGAGACGCGGGGCGCGTAGCGACACCGGGACCGGGTCGCCGACGGCGTCCGGCTACGCCTCGACGGGCTTGCCGTCGGCGCCCCGCGACGCCCCGGCCGGATCGCCGACGGCATGCTGCGACGGGCCGGGCTCGGATCGCCGACCGCGCGTGGCGCCGCCCGGACCAGGTCGCCGACGCCGCCCGGCGACGCCCCGACGGGGCTGCCGACGGCACGCGGCGACCCCCGGATCGGACGACCGGCGGGCGCGGCTACAGACCGGGACCGGTCTCCGACGGCACGCGGCGACCCCCGGATCGGACGACCGGCGGGCGCGGCTACAGACCGGGACCGGTCTCCGACGGCGCGTCGCGACGCCCGGACCAGGTCGCCTACGCCGTCCGGCCACGCCTCGATGGACTGCCGTCGGCGTCCGCAGACGCCCCGACGGGGCTGCCGACTGCACGTGGCGACACCCGGACCGGGGGACCGGCGGAGCGCGGCGACAGGCCGGGACCGAGTCACCGGCGGCGCACCGCGAGGCCCGGACCGGGGCGTCGGCGGAACCCCGGTCCGACCGTCCTCGGTGCCCGACGACACCCCGATCGAACCACCGACGGCGCCTCGCGGCGCCGGTGCGAGATGTCCCGCCGCGCGTAGTGACGCCGGAAAGAGATGTTCGACCCCTGGGGACCGACCGGACGGTATGCCATCCTTCCGACAGGACGAGTCAGGTCGCACACCTGGGGGAGGACCGTGATGCACCGAGCCCTGAAGCACCGCACGCCGCACCGCACCGTACCGGCCGTCGTACCGGCACCGCGGACGAGGCCCGTCCGGTCGTTGATCGACGCCGAGGCCATCACGGTCCTGCACCGCGCGGCCCGCGTGCTGCTGGCCGACCTGCCCGAACTGACCGACCGGCTGCTGGCCACCGTGCAGGACCAGGAGCCCGCCTACCGGGCGGCCGTGGCCGACGACCCGGTCGCCGTGTGGCAGGAGGTGCACCGCTCGCTGCGGCACAGCGTCGCCTCGCTGCTGGACCCGCGCGGCTCCCGGGACGCCGCCCGCCGCTGTTCGTGGAAGATCGGTGCCGCACGCGCGGAACAGGGTGTACCGCTGGACGCCCTGCTGCACGCCTTCCGGCTCGGCGGGTCCCTGGTGTGGCAGCGGCTGGTGGAGGAGACCTCGCGGACGGCGCCCGAGGACGTGCGGCTGCTGGTCCATGTCGCCTCCGACATCTGGAACTTCGTCGACGAGCACTGCACCCTCGTCGCGGACGCCTATCACCATGTCGAGCGGCAGCTGGCCTGGCAGCGGGAGAACAGGGTGCGGGTGCTGGTCGGGGCCCTCCTAGACGGCACCAGCCGGATCGCCGACCTCCCCGAGACCGCGCAGGCGCTGGAGCTGCCGGAGCAGGGTCGTTGTGCCGTGCTCGCCGTCACCGCCGGGCGGGGGCCGGGCCCGGGCCCGGCCGGGTCGCGGGCCGCCGTCCTCGTTCCGGGTGTGCGGGTGCACTGGCATACGGGCGGGGAGGTGGACTACGGCATAGTCCTGGTCCCGGAGGGCGAGATTCCGGTGTGCGAGGCAGTCGAAGCGGGTAACGGGCTGCGGATCGGTGTGAGCGGTGTCGTCGCGGGGCTGGCCGCCGTGGGGGAGGCCCGCGCGCAGGCCGACCTCGCGCTGAGCCTGTGCCCGCCGGAGGGCGGTGCCGTCCGGCTCGCCGAGCAGCTGCCCGCCGCCCTCGTCGTCTCCAGCCCCGATCTCGCGGCCGCCCTCGCCGACCGTGCGCTCGGCCCCCTCGCGGAACTGGACCCCGCCGACCGCGAGGTGCTCCTCGACACGGTCGCCGCCTGGCTGACCTGCGACGGTTCCGCTCAGCGGGCGGGCGAGCGGCTGTACTGCCACCGCAACACCGTGCTGAACCGGCTGCGGCGCTTCGAGCAGCTCACCGGGCGCTCGTTGCAGCGACCCCTGGACGTCGTGGAAGTGAGCCTGGCGCTGACGGCGCGCCGTGCGGTGCGCGACTGACCGCACCCGGCCCGGCCGCAGGGTCCTCGACGTCCGGGAGGGCGGATCGTCCGCGATCCGCCCTCTCCGCATGCCCGGTCGCCCGCCTCGCGGGGCTCTCCCCGCCTCGGTCGCCCGCCTCGCGGAGCTCTCCCCGCCACGCCCACCCTGCCGCGCCCCTCCGCCACGGTCGCTCACATCGCTCACCTGCTACGACCCCGGTCCGCCACGCCCCCGCCCGCCCCGGTCCCGCACCCCTTCGGCACGTCCCCTGGGCGTCGGCACAACGACCCGCCGCCTGTCTTGGGACCTCGCAGCCCTCCTGCTGATCGCTCTGTACCGGCCCCGCGCGGCCGTGTTGTCGTGAGCTCCCCTTCCCGCAGACCCGTGCCCCGTACGCCGGCCGGCACGGACCCGAGGAGCCGCGATGCCCGAAGCACCACCGGACGACGCGCCCGCGCTGCACGTCGAGAACCTGGACGTGACCTACGGCCGGGCGCTGTCCGCACTGCGTTCCGTGTCCCTGACCGTGCCGCCCGGCGCCGTCGTGGCGCTGCTGGGCGCCAACGGCGCCGGAAAGTCCACCCTGTTGCGGGCGGTCTCCGGCACCCTGCGCCTGCACCGCGGCCAGGTCACGGCCGGCCGCGTACGGTACGGCGAGACCGCGCTCGACGGGCGTGACCCCGTCACCGCGGTACGCGCCGGAGTCGTCCAGGTCCCCGAGGGCAGGCGGGTCTTCGCCGGCCTCACCGTCGACGAGAACCTCCGCTCCGGCGGTCTCGGCCTCGGCCGCCGCGCCCCGGCGCAGGTCCGCGCCTCCCGCGACCGGGTGTTCGCGCTGTTCCCGCGGCTCGCCGAACGCACCCGTCAGCAGGCGGGCCTGCTCTCCGGCGGCGAGCAGCAGATGCTCGCCATCGGCCGCGCGCTGATGGCGGCACCCCGGCTGCTGCTGCTGGACGAGCCCTCGCTCGGCCTCGCCCCGCGCATGGTGCACCGGATCGCCGAGGTGATCCGCGAGATCAACTCCCAGGGCACCGGCGTGCTGCTGGTCGAGCAGAACGCGGGCATGGCCCTGTCGCTCGCCTCCCACGCCTACGTCCTGGAGGTCGGCCAGGTCCGGCTCTCCGGCCCCGCCGACGAGCTCGCCCGCACGGACGCCGTGCGCCGCCTGTACCTGGGCGAGAGCGCCGACGACGAGACCGGCGGCGACACCGGAGACGAGACCGGCGACACCCCGCGGGGTGGCCGGGCGGCCGACGCTCAGGGGGCGGCGTGACCGACCGGACCATCACCCCGCCGCCCGTCCTCGAGGTGCGGGACGTCACCGTCAGGTTCGCCGGGCTCACCGCCCTCGACAGCGTGTCCCTGACCGTCGAACCCGGCACCGTCCACGCCGTCATCGGCCCCAACGGGGCGGGCAAGTCCACCTGCTTCAACGTGCTGTCGGGCCTGTACCGGCCGGCCTCCGGCACGGTCCGCCTCGGCGAGACCGAGCTGACCCGGCTGGCTCCGCACCGCATCGCCGCGCTCGGTGTGGCCCGCACCTTCCAGAACATCGTCACCACCGAGGGCACGGTCGCCGACAACCTCCTGGTCGGCCGCCACGCGCTGAGCCGCGCGGGCTACGCCGCCAGTGCCCTGCGGCTGCCCGGCGCCCGCCGGGAACAGCGCGAGCATCTCGCCCGCGCCCGGGAGATCGCCGAACTCACCGGCCTCGGCGACCACTTCGACACCCCGGTCGCGGTCCTGTCGTACGGCGACCGCAAACGCGTGGAGTTCGCGCGCGCCCTGTGCCTGGAGCCGCGCGTGCTGCTGCTCGACGAACCGGTGGCCGGCATGAACGCCGCCGAACGCGCCCGCACCGCGGAGGTCGTCCGGGACGTGCGCGAGCAACTCGGCCTGTCCGTGGTGCTCGTGGAGCACGACATGGGCCTGGTGATGCGGCTCGCCGACGAGGTCACGGTCCTGGACTTCGGCCGCACCATCGCCCACGGCACCCCCGACCAGGTCCGCCGCGACCCCGAGGTGCTGCGCGCCTACCTGGGTGAGGGCGAGAGCGACGCCGACGGAGAGGACGGCGACGACGACGCGGACAGCGAGGCCGGCGACGCCCCGGATCCCGACACCAACGCCAACAACGGCAAGAGCGACAACAACAGCAACAGCGACAGCGACAACAACCGCAACAGCAACAGCAACAGCAACAGCAACAGTGAAACCGACGCCCCCGACAGGCCCGACAGCGGCGGCGACGGAGAGAAAGAAGGGGAGGACGCCGCATGACGGGATTCCTCGATCACGTCCTCAACGGCCTGGCCCTGGGCTCGGTCTACGCCCTCGTCGCCCTCGGCTTCGTCGTGATCTTCAAGGCGTCCGGCGTGCTCAACTTCGCGCACGGCTCGCTGCTCCTGCTCGGCGGCTATCTCGCCGCCGTGCTCCACGACGACCTCGGCTTCGCCGGAGCGCTGGCCCTGGCCGTGCTGGTCACGGCGGCCGTGGCGGGCGCCCTGGACCGGCTGCTGCTGCGCGGCGGCGACCGCGACCCGCAGGCCGCCCATGTGCAGACGATCGTCACCATCGGCATCGACATCGTCCTGCTCACCGACCTCGCCCGGCGCATCGGCGGCGATCTGCTCACCCTGGGCGACCCGTGGGGCGACTCCGTCACCCGGCTCGGGCCGCTGACCGTCGCCGACAGCCGGCTCGCCGCGATCGCGGTGTCCGCGGTCGTCATCGGCGCCGTCTTCGCGCTGTTCCGGTTCACCTCCTGGGGCCTGTCCCTGCGGGCCTCGTCCGAGGACCTGGAGGCGGCGGCGCTGATGGGCGTCCGGCTGGTCCGGGTGCGCACCCTGGCCTGGTGCCTGGCGGGCGCGCTCGCCGCGCTGGCCGCGGTGTTCCTCGCCGCGTTCCCCGCGCCCGGCCTCGAGCGCACGACGGGACAGATCGCCCTCAAGGCCTTCCCGGCCGCGATCCTCGGCGGCATGGCGTCCCCGCCCGGCGCCCTGGCGGGCAGCCTGCTGATCGGTCTGACCGAGTCGCTGGTCGCCGGCTACCAGTCCGAACTCCACGTCCTGGGCGACGGGTTCGGCGACGTGGCCCCTTACGCCGTGATGGTGCTGGTCCTCCTGGTGCGGCCCACCGGCCTGTTCGGCGCGAAGGGAGCGGTCCGTGTCTGAACTCACCCGTCGGGCACGGTATGTGCTGCCCGTACTCCTGCTGTGCGCGCTGCCCTTCTACGTGGAGGCGTTCTGGCTGCGGGTCGGCCTGTTCGCCATGGCCGCCGCGATCGGGGCCGTGGGCCTCGGACTCCTGGCCGGCACGGCGGGACAGCTCTCCCTCGGCCACGCCTTCTTCCTCGCCGTCGGCGCCTACGGCTACGCCTGGCTGGCCGGGGATCCCGGACTCGGCCTGCCACCGCTGCTCGCCCTCGTCCTCGCGGTCCTGCTGGCGGGAGCCGCGGGCGGGCTGTTCAGCCCGGTCGCCGGGCGGGTGCGCGGCATCTACCTGGGGGTGGCCACCCTGGCGCTGGTCTTCCTCGGCCACCATGTGCTGCTCACCGCGGACTCCGTCACCGGCGGCTTCAACGGCCGCTCGGTGCCCCCGCTGACGGTCGGCGGCTTCGGCTTCACGGACGACGGCCCCGAACTGGTCCTGCTCGGTGTTCCGTTCGGCGCCGAGGAGCGCCTCTGGTACCTCGGTCTGGCCCTGCTCGCACTGACCTGGTTCACCGCCCGCGGCATCCGTGCCGGGCGGCCCGGCCGGGCGCTGGCGGCCCTGCGGGACAGCGAGACCGCGGCCGCGGTGATGGGCGTGAACGTGGCCCGGCACCGCTCGGCGGCCTTCGTGGTCTCCTCGATGTACGCGGGCCTGGCCGGGGCGCTGCTGGCCCTCGCGTTCCGCCGTATCGTGCCCGACTACTTCGGTCTCGCCCTCTCCGTCGACTACCTCGCCATGATCGTCATCGGCGGTCTGGGCTCGGTGGCCGGCGCCACCGCGGGCGCGGTCTTCGTCACCGCCCTGCCCCTGCTGATGACCCGTTACGCGGACCATCTGCCGCTGGTCGCCACCCCCGGCTCGGCGGACGGTCCGGTCGGTCCGACCGAGGCGGCCCGCTACCTCTACGGCGCCGCGATCGTCGTCTTCCTCCTGTACGCCCCCGACGGTCTGCACGGTCTGGTCCGCCGCCTGGGCGCCCGCCTGCGGCGCCGTCGTACCGAATCCGCCCCCGCGACGGACCCCTCGTCCGTCACCCCGCCGGTCACCGCGCCACGAGCCAAGGAGCACACCCCGTGAACGTCAAGCACCCCCGCCCCCGCATCCTCCTCGCCTCGGCTCTCGCGGCGCTTCTGCTCTCCTCCACCGCGTGCAGCTCCAAGGCGGGCGGCGACAGCAAGAGCGACGGAGCCGACGGCGTCAAGTCCGGCCCCGGCGTCACCGACAAGACCGTCCGGCTGGGCGCCCTGACCGACCTGACCGGCCCCTACGCCACTCTCGGCAAGAGCCTGGTCCAGGCCCAGCAGATGTGGGCCGACGAGACCAACGCGGCCGGCGGCGTCTGCGGCCGCAAGGTCGAGATCGTCGTGGAGGACCACGGCTACGACGTGCAGAAGGCCGTCACCGCCTACGCCGACATCTCCCCGGACGTCGTCGCCCTGCCCCAGGTCGTCGGCTCACCGGTGGTCGCGGCCCTGCTGGACGACATCGAGCGCGACCAGGTGCTCACCTTCCCGCAGGCCTGGGCCGCCTCCCTGCTCGGCAAGCAGTCCGTGCAGGTGCTCGGCACGACCTACGACCTCGACATGATCGCCGCCGTCGACTTCCTCACCCGCACCAAGGGGCTGAAGAAGGGCGACAAGATCGGCCACGTCTACTTCGAGGGCGACTACGGCAACAACGCCCTGGAAGGCTCGACCTGGGCGGCCGAACGCGCCGGAATGAAGATCGTCGGGCAGAAGATCAAGGCCACGGACACCGATCTGTCCGCCCAGGTCTCGGCGTTGCGCGCGGCCGGTGTGAAGGCCGTGCTGATCAGCGCCGGCCCCGCCCAGACCGCGTCCCTCGCCGGAGTGGCGGCCTCGCGCGGCCTGCTCGTCCCGATCGTCAGCAACGCCCCCGGTTTCGCGCCCCAGTTGATGAAGACCCCGGCCGCGAAGGCGCTGGTCGCGATGCTGAGCGTGGTCAGCTCCGCACCGGCCGTCGGCTCGGAGATCCCCGGGGTGCAGAAGATGGTGGCGGCGTACCAGAAGAAGTACGCGGGCTCCCCGGTCGACTCGGGCGTGCTCTCCGGCTACAACGCCGCGCAGTTGATCGGCGCCGACCTCAAGAAGGCCTGTGAGGCGGGCAGTCTGGCCCGTGAGGACGTCATCAAGGCGCACCGCGCGCAGCGTGCCGCCGACACCGGGCTCGGCTCCCCGCAGGACTTCTCCGACGTCAACCGGCCCGCGAGCGTGAAGACGTACGTGCTGAAGCCCGACGCGAAGGCCGTCGGCGGTCTGGTCGGCGTGGAGGAGGCGCACAGCGCGCCGGGAGTGGAGGAGTACCTGAAGTCCCGTAAGTCCTGACTCCGGGACGCGGGGTCCTCTCCGGCGCGGCGCGTGGAATAGCAACCGCTTGCTGGAGAGGACCCCGCCACATGGCGTCGTCGGCCCGGGTCCGTCCGGCCCACCACGGGCCGCATCCGGCTCGACGGCACCGACATGAACACGCTCGACCTGCGCACCTACCGGCGCTTCGTGTCCGTGGTGCCCCAGGAGTCCGTCCTGTTCGACGGCACGATCCGCGAGAACGTCGCCTACGGCATGGACGGCGCCGACGAGGAGTCGGTGCGCGCGGCGCTGCGCGACGCCAACGCGCTGGAGTTCGTCGACCGGCTGCCCCAGGGCCTGGACACACTGGTCGGCGAGCGCGGCGCCCGGCTGTCGGGCGGACAGCGTCAGCGGCTCGCCATCGCCCGCGCCCTGATCCGGGACCCGCGCATCCTCGTCCTGGACGAGGCGACCTCGGCGCTGGACACCCGGTCCGAGGCACTCGTCCAGCAGGCCCTCGCACGGCTGCTGCACGGGCGCACCACCTTCGTCGTCGCCCACCGGCTGTCCACGGTGCGCGGCGCGGACCGGATCGTGGTGATGGGCGACGGACGGGTCCTGGAGACCGGCACGCACGACGAACTGCTCGCCCGGGGCGGGGCGTACACCGGCCTGCACGGCGGTCAGGCGGTGTCCTGTAGTCCCCGGGCGGGGCCGTGGGCCGTCCAGGACGCCCGGACGGCGCTCAGGGCACGGCGGCGCTGGTACCACCCCGCCCTCTCTGCCGCGGCAGCGACGGCGGCGCCACGGCCAGCCATTCGGCGATCGTGCGCGCCAGCGGCTGGCCCGTCTCGACCTCGATGAAGCCGAACTGCCCCGACTGGTTGCACTCCAGGAACCACCAGGTCCCGTCGGAGTCCTCGGCGAAGTCGAAGGCGCCGTAGGCCAGTTCCGCCTCACGCAGATACCCGAGCACGCTCTCCGCGACCCGCGGCGGCACCTCGACCGGGAGCCAGGGCGTCCCCGACCCGGCGAAGCGCACATCCACGTCGTCCGGGTCCGCGTCGTCCGCGGTCGCCTTGCGCGCGGCCAGCAGCCGCTCGCCGACCGCCGTGAGCCGGATGTCCGCCCGCTTGGCGACCCGGCGCTGCAGCAGCGTGGGGCCGTAGGCCACGGCCGAGAAGTCCGTGCCCGGCGCCACCCTGCTGGTCGGCACCGCCCGCGGCGGTTCCTGCGGGTGCGCCCCGGACACCGGCTTGACCACCAGGTCCGGGAAACGCTCCGCGAACTGCCGCGCGGCCTGCGGGAAGGTGGTGATCAGGGTGGCCGGCACGGGCAGCCCGCTGAGCTGCGCGATCCGCAGCTGCCAGGGCTTGTGCCGGGCTCTGCGGGCCGCGTCGGGATGGTTCATCCAGCGCGCGCCGCTGCCCCGCAGCATCCCGTAGAGAGCCTGTGAGGACTCCTCGGTCAGCCACGGGGACGGCTCGGCCACGCGGGCCGCCGGCACCCCCGGCCGGCGCACCCAGACGGACCGCAGCCCCTCGATTCCCACCAGGCGCCCCGCGGACCACAGATGACCGCGGAAGGTGCCGTGCACATACTCGCCCGAGAGCGCGACCTGGCCGGTCAGATCGGCCGGATCGAGCCTCAGCACGGGCACTCCGGCCGCGTGCAGGTGCACGACCACCATGTCCGCCGTCACATCCTCTTCGGATGTCAGGATCAGGACGGTCATCGACGTTCCGTGTTCAGTCGTCGAAGTGCGTCTTGGAGCCCGCGGTCGATGTCGTGGTCCCGAGTTCTCTCAACAGGGCGTGATCGGTGGCGGCGATCCTCCCGTCCAGGAGCACGTTCAACTGCAGACCGGAGTCATAGGTGTACGCAGCGGTTACGTCCAACTTCACGGCCGGGCGGGCGTAGTTGAGCGCGAACGGTTGCATGGTCTCTCCCTCGTCGGTGCTGCTCCGGACAAGTCCGGGAACAGGCCGCTGTCTTGCTGCGCCCCGTGGATCTTGCAGGGCTTCCATCACTTATACGAATCGAACGAGTGAATGGTTTCGTCACACTCCGCTACCGCGGGCGTGAAGGGTCGCTCTGAACCTGAGACGGCCGGAACCGCCCATCGGTTGACTTTTCCTGGGAGATGGGTGACGCCTGTGGAGCCGCGCGTGCGGGCCGCCGCAGGGTCCGACGGTGCCGCGCCGTGCCGCGGTTCCCTCAGTCGCGACGCCCGGCCGGGTGTCCGACGGCCCGTGAGACCTGGTGCGGGTCCGTCGGCGGCACCAGTGCGACGGCGGCGAGCGCGGGGGTGGTCGAGTCCACGAAGCCCTCCTGTGTCCGGTGCGCTTGCGGGGTGAGCGTGGCGCGTGCCACATCCGTGCGCCCCGTGGCACGGCGCGCACGCGCCTTTCTGAGAATTCCCCCTTACGGCGGCTGTATTGCCGCGACGGCGGGCGCCCACACCCTTCCGGACGCCGTGTGCGCCCGTACGCCCCTCGGGGCGCGCTGGTTCAGGCCGGTGTCGGGTCGTCCGGGTTCTCGCCGCCGGCGGAGGGGCGCCGGGTCCGGGTGGCGGGCCTGAAGCGCTCCAGGGTGCGCGTGAGGTGCCTGAACGGCGTCGCGGTGGCGGGCTGCGCCGGGGCCGGCAGCCGGTCGCCGACCGCCTCCCGGTAGGCGGCCAGCGCCTCGTTGGCCTGCTCGGCGGCCTCCCGGTACAGGTCCCGCGACTGCGTCATCGCCTCCAGCGCCTCGGCGTACATGGCGACGAGCTTGCGCTCCCGGGCGAGTTCCTCCTCCAGGGTGAGCAGACGCCAGTCGTCCCGGAGGACCGTGAGCGCCGCCTCGGCGTCCTCGGACAGCGGCCGGGGCAGGGTTGTGAAAAGGGTCACAGCCGCGGTGAGTTCGGCCGGTTCCGACCCGTCGAGGAAGACGCTGCGCACGGAGAAGTCCTCGCCTTCGTAGCCGGCCGGGGCGGGCTCCCCGGGCAGCACGACCGCTCCGCCGCGCGGCAGTCGGACGCCGAGGTCGCGCAGGGCGTAGTTCACGGCCCGCAGCTGATGGGGCGCCGCGCGGTGCTCCACCACCCGGTGCCGCAGGGCGGGCGGCAGCCGGTCCGCCAGCGGCACCCGGCCCCGCTCGTCCGGCGTCATGGCCTCGTGCACGACGACATGGACGGCCCAGCCCGACCGCGCGGCGTCCTTCAGCACGCGCCGCAGGTCCTTCTCGTCCTCCGGCAGCGGGTTCAGCGCGGCGAGTGCGAGGCCGGCGCCGGTGTCGTGGCCCCACTCGGGCTCGGTGTCCTGCGGCCAGAACATGTCCGCGGGCGAGGGCCACCCGAGGTCCCAGGCCCGCTCCGCCTCCGCGGCCAGCGTCCAGGCGCGGTCCCCGTCCGGGCCCGGCGCGAGCGTCAGGCGCGCCCGCACGGTGACCTCGGCCACGGGCCGCCAGCGTGCCTCGAACGCCCGCTCGGGGGAGCCCTCGGCGGCGGGCACCTCGACGTGGCCGTCGATCGTCCCCGTGTCCTTCAACTGCCGCAGACGCGCGCGTACGGCGCCTTCGGCACCGGGTCCTACATGGCGGCCACGGGCCAGCCAGACCGTGGAGGGAGTCATCGGGCGGTCGGTCGTGGAGGTCGACATGGGTCCATCAAGGGAAGGGGGCGGGTTCCACCTGCAAGTATCCCCACCCGGCCGCGGAACCGATCATCCGGGGGGTCGGCGGGTCGCCGAACCGGAGCAACTTCCGTCGCGCGCACGGGGTGTGCGCGCCACGCGCGGGGCACGCGGAACGCACCCCGACGCAATTCCCCTCACTCCTGTCCCGGAGTGGCGCACAGCGGCAGGATTCCAAGGCGGACAGGGCGCGCCCGCCATCCGCTTCGGGGCGGGTCCTGTTCGCGCGGGAGGACACGGCCGCACCCGGGAGGGCGGCCGCGACTGTCCGCACGGGGGTCTCGGTGTCGCTTCGGGGCGGGTCCTGGACAGACGGAGAGGCGGAGCCGCACGGCCCCACATGCTCCGTCCGGAGTCCTGTCCCACCCCGGAGCGACCCAGCGCGACGCGCCCGCGCCCGCAGGGGGTGGTGCCTCACCTGCGGCCCGGTGGGGGGGCATCCGCGCAGTTCCCCGCGCCCCTGACGAGGGGTGGTGCTTCACGTGCGGGCCGGTGGGGGGCGTTCGCGCAGTTCCCCGCGCCCCCAAGAAGGGGGGTGCCTCATCTGCAGGTCGTTCGCGCAGTTCCCCGCGCCCCCAAGAAGGGGGGTGCCTCATCTGCAGGTCGTTCGCGCAGTTCCCCGCGCCCCTGGAGGACCGGACCGCCCGGCCAAGCTCAAAGGGGCGCGGAGAACTGCGCGAACAACCACGACGAAAGCCGCACCGACCCACCGGCAGCACACCTAGGGGCGCGGGGAACTGCGCGAGCGGCCACGACGAGGGCCGCACCGACCCACCGGCAGGCCGCACCCCCCCGCCACCCCACGGAGTGCTACGCGTCGCTGGCCCGCAGCATGTCCTCCCGCTCGACGATCTTCACACGCTCACGCCCCTCCGCGGAGCCCAACGCCTTCTCCGCCGCATCGAGCCGATACCAGCCCTCCCACGTCGTGAACCGCAGGTTCCGCTCGGCCAGGAAGGCGTCCACCGCCTCCGGAGCCGGCGAGTCCGGGGACTGCAGCCGCCCACCCGCGAAGTCCTCCAGCAGATTCGCCACCGTCTCGTTGGCGTCACCCTTGGTGTGGCCGATCAGACCCACCGGCCCACGCCGGATCCAGCCCGTGACGTACACGGACTCCAGATGCGCACCGCTCTCCTGGATGACCCGGCCGCCCTGGTCCGGCACCGTGCCCGAGTCGATGTCCCAGGGCAGCTTGGGCAGCTTGTCGGACAGGTAGCCGACCGCGCGGTACACGGCGTCGACGTCCCAGTCGGTGAACTGTCCCGTGCCCTTGACGTTGCCGGTGCCGTCCAGCTCCGTGCGCTCGGTGCGCAGCCCCACGACCTTGCCGTCCTCGCCGAGGATCTCCACCGGCGACTCGAAGAAGTGCAGGAACAGTTTGTGCGGGCGGTCGCCGGTGTCGCGGATCGCCCAGTTCTCCAGGGTCTTGGCGACCATGTCGGTCTGCTTGTTGCCCCGCCGCTCGGCTATCGAGCCCTCGTCGTAGTCGATGTCCTCGGGGTTGACGACGACCTCGATGGTGGGGGAGTGGTCCAGCTCGCGCAGTTCCATCGGGCTGAACTTCGCCTGCGCCGGACCACGTCGGCCGAACACGTGGATCTCGACGGCCTTGTTGGCCTTGAGGCCCTCGTAGACGTTCGGCGGGATCTCGGTCGGCAGCAGCTCGTCGGCCGTCTTGGCGAGGATGCGGGAGATGTCCAGCGCCACGTTGCCCACGCCGAGGACGGCGACCTTCTCGGCCTCCAGCGGCCAGGTGCGCGGCACGTCCGGGTGACCGTCGTACCAGGAGGCGAAGTCGGCGGCACCGTAGGAGCCGTCCAGCTCCACACCGGGGATCTTCAGCTCACGGTCCGCCATGGCGCCGGTGGAGAAGATCACCGCGTCGTAGAAGGCGCGGAGGTCGTCCAGGTGGACGTCGGTGCCGTAGTCGATGTTGCCGAAGAGGCGGACCTGCGGCTTGTCCAGCACCTGGTGCAGGGCGTTGATGATGCCCTTGATGCGCGGGTGGTCCGGGGCGACGCCGTAGCGGATCAGACCGAACGGCGCGGGCATGCGCTCGAAGATGTCGATGGACACGCCGGGCTCGCTGGCGGCCACGTCGGACTTGAGCAGGGCGTCGGCGGCGTAGATACCGGCGGGTCCGGCTCCGACGATGGCTACCCGCAGAGGGCGCGGCGACATGATCAGGTTCCCTTCGAGCGATGACAAACGATCTCGGAGGGAAGCCTAAGTTAAGGCAAGCCTAACTTGGTACGCGGGTCCGGTCTATGGGCTCATAAGCCAGCTTTATGGATGGTCAAACCAGCGCTTGGGGGCCCGTCCCACTCTCGCAGAGACCGCCGCCCACCCGCCCTCCGGGTCACCGTGCCGGGCCGCAGAGCCCTCCCGGTGGACGCCGCGCCCGCGGTCGTGACCCCGCGCGAGGAAGATCGTTCTTGCAGCTCGACAGGTCGTTGCGAAAGGGGAACCGCCGGTGAGCTGCTGGATCGCCGTGGGTCTGGGCGCCGCCGCGTTCGTCCCGCTGCCCGGGGCCGTCGGCGCTCAGGCACCGGCGCAGCCCGAGGGAGCCTTCTGGAACGCCCGCGTGGCCGTCTGCGCCCCCGACACCGGCCCGACGGCCCCGGCGGAGTACCCGGACCCGGAAGAGCCCGCGGCGTACGGGGAGTTCTCCGTGACGCACGCCGAGGAGCCGCCCGTGTACGGCGCCCCTCCGCCCCGGTACGGCGCCCCTCCGCCCCGGTACGGCGATCCGCCGGTCACCCCGTACGGCGATCCGCCGGTCACCCCCTACGGCGAACCGCCCGCCGCCCCCACCAAGGACCGTGCGGCGTCCGCGCCCCGCCGGGCCGCCGCCACCCCGCCGAGAGCATCCGAGCCCGCCCCCGGGCCGGCACCGGCCCCGCAGGCGGCCCCTCCCGGAGCACCGGACACCCCCGCGCCCTCAAAGCCCCCCGCACGCCCCGCACACCCCGAACTCCCCGCCGCCGAGGCGGCCTTCGACCCCTTCCGCCAGGTGTACCCGCACCGCCCCCCGGCCCGGTCCGAGCGCAGGACCGCCGGCGGCCTCTCCCTGGTCACCACCAGCACCGTGGTCACCACGCCCGCGATCCTCGCCGCCGCGGCACTGCGCCCGGGTTCCCGCCGCCGCCGCGCCACCTGACCGCACCGCCCCCTCGCACGACCCCGCCCACCCCTCTGGAGTCCCACGTGCCGGAATGGCTGATCTACACCCTGGCCGCCCTCGTCGTCTGCGCCCTCGTCGTCGCCACGACCGTCGTACGCCACCGTCGCGTCGACGCGGACGAGGACACGTCCGAGACGCCGGACGTGCTCGAGTACATGGTGATGATGGTGGGCGTCGTCTACGCGATCGTCCTGGGCCTCGCCATCGCCGGTGTGTGGGAGGCGCGGGGCGCGGCGGAGGACACCGTGCGCCGCGAGGCCCTCGCCCTGCACGAGATCGACCAGCGGGTGGACGTGTATCCGGCGGAGTTCCGCGACCAGGTGCGCGGGCACATCGACGCGTACGCGCGCCACGCGGTGACCGCCGAGTGGCCCGCCATGGAACGCGACACCGAGCCCGGCGCGACCGGGGCCGAACTGCTCGGCCGCATCCGGTCCGACATCGCGCACCGCACACCCGACGACGAGCTCCAGGCGCAGGCCTACCAGCCGCTGCTGGACGAGGTGGCCGCCGCGGACATCGCCCGGCACGAGCGGCTGGACGGCGCGGGCACCACCCTGCCGGGCGTGGTCTGGTTCGGCCTGGTCGCCGGCGGGGCGGTCACCCTGGCCCTGCTGTTCGCGCTCCAGATCCGCCGCTCCGTACGGGAACTGCTGCTGGCCACCGCGTTCAGCGCGCTGGTGGTGTTCCTGCTGTTCCTGGTGTGGAGCTTCGACGCCCCCTTCGGCCACTCCGGCGCCGAGTCCGCCGAACCGCTGATGAGGCTGTACGTCTCCGAGGTCTGAGCGGCCTCAGTGCACCGACAGCCCGCCGTCGACGAAGATCGACTGCCCGGTGACGTACGCCGAGGCACGGCTCGCCAGGAAGACGGCCGCGCCCGCGAAGTCCTCGGGCAGGCCGTTGCGGCCGGTCATCGTGCGGGCGGCGAGTTCGGCCAGCTTGCCGGGCTGCGCCTGGAGCCGGGCGTTCAGCGGGGTCGGCACCATGCCCGGGACGAGCGTGTTGCAGGTGACGCCGTACGGCGACCACGCCTCGGCCTGTGAGCGGGCCAGCGACTCCAGCGCGCCCTTGGACACGCCGTAGGCGCCGCTCTGGACGAAGGCCCGGTGCGCCTGCTGCGAGGTGATGTGGATGATCCGCCCGTGGCCCCGCTCGGCCATGCCGGGGCCGAAGCGCTGGCCGAGCAGGAAGGGGGCGTCAAGGTTGACCGCCATGGTGGTGTCCCAGACGTCCTCGCCCAGCTCGCCGAGCGGCGGCCGCAGGTTGACGCCCGCGGAGTTGACCAGGATGTCCGGCTCGCCGAACCGGGTCACGGCCTCCTCGGCGGCCGCCCGCACCCCGTCGCGGGTGCCGAGGTCGGCGCTCACCCAGGCGGCCCGGCACCCGGCGTCCGTCAGCTCGGCCACCGTGTCCGTCAGCTCCGCCTCGCGGCGGGCGACCACCACCACGCTCGCCCCGGCGCGGGCCAGCGCCCCGGCGATGGCCCGGCCGATCCCGGAACTGCCACCGGTGACCAGCGCGACACGGCCGTCGAGCGAGAACAGACCAGCGAGATAACCGTCCTTGATCATGGGCTCAGCCTAGGACGGTGTCCGTCCCGGCGTCCGGCCGTCTCAGTCCTCGGCGACCAGCGCGGGCGTGGACTTCGTGAGCACCTCGCCGCGGAAGAAGGCCGGGCTGCGCCGCTGCATCGTCAGCATGATCACCACGCCGACGGCGAGCAGTCCGACGCCGATGACGAAGACCGAGCCGACCCCGAGCACCGACGAACCGCTGCCGTAGGCCGGGTCCCACATGTCGATCAGGGTCTTGGCGAAGACGGCCGTCAGCAGCAGCCCGCCGACTACCGGGAACAGGCCCTTGAACAGCAGGTCGCGGCCGGACCGGCGCAGGTCGGCCCGGAAGTACCACGCGCAGGCGAAGGCGGTCAGGGCGTAGTAGAAGCAGATCATCAGGCCGAGGGCGTAGATCGTGTCGACGAGGACGTGCTCGCTGACCAGCGTCATGACCGTGTAGAACACACCCGTCGCGATGCCGGAGGTGACGGTGGCGCGGCCGGGCGTCCTGAAGCGGGGGTGGACCTCGGCGTAGGAGGCGGGCAGCGCGCGGTACGCCGACATCGCGAGCACCGTGCGGGCGACCGGGATGAACGTGGTCTGGAGGCTGGCGGCGGCCGAGGCGAGCACCGCGACGAACAGCAGGATGCCGAGCGCGGGGCCCATCACCGGACCGGCCAGCGCGGCGAACACGTTGTCGGAGGTCTCCGGGTTGGCGAGGCCGAGGCCCCGGTCGCCGGAGCCGACGACCATCTGCGCGGCCACGCCGGTGGCGAGGTAGGAGCCGACCAGCACGACCATGGCGATCAGCGCGGCCCGGCCCGGGGTGCGGCTGCTGCCGCTGGTCTCCTCGTTCGCGGTCAGACAGGCGTCCCAGCCCCAGTACATGAAGATCGACAGGGACAGGCCCGCCGTGAAGGCGGCGAACGAGCCGACCGCGAACGGGTTGAGCCAGGACCAGGAGAAGTCCGCGCCGGTGGGGAAGTCGGCCCCGCCCGCCTTGCCGAAGGCCATCGCCACGAACACGGCGAGCACCAGCAGCTGGAGTCCGACGAGCGCGTACTGCACGCCCTTGGTGGCGGTCATACCGCGGTAGCTGATCACGGTGGCCAGGGCGATCAGCGCCAGACAGGTGACGATGTGGACGGCCTTGTTGCCGTCCAGCGCGGCCACCGACTCGCTGCCCGTGACCTCGCCCGCGAGCAGCCAGAAGTACGACGTGGCCACGCCCGCCAGGTTCGACAGCACGATGATCGTGGCGATCACCAGACCCCAGCCGCACATCCAGCCCACGCGCGGCCCGAACGCCTTCACGGTCCAGGTGAAGGAGGTCCCGCAGTCCGGCATCACCTTGTTGAGCTCGCGGTAGGCGAAGGCCACCAGGAGCATCGGCAGGAACCCCGCGAGGAACACGGCCGGCATCTGGAGGCCGACCTCGCCCGCCGTGGAGCCGAGGGTGGAGGTGAGGCAGTACACCGGGGCGACGGTGGAGACGCCGATGACCGCGCTGCCCAGAAGGCCGACGGAGTTCCTGCTCAGGCCTTTGGTGCGCATGCCTTCGACGGAGCGCCCGTCGCCGTCGTCCGCGGCCCGGGGCCGTACGTCCAGCTGAGTCATGAACAGGACGTTAAGTTCTGCGGTTTCCGTGCCGGACGAGTCGCGGGGAAGCGCGCCCGGACAGACGTGTGCCATTCATTCGATGGTCAACTCTTGTCTATGCCTGCGTTTCCAAGGCGTGTCGCCCGGTCGGGCTGATCCTTCCAGGTGGGCACTCCTGGTGTCCGATATTCGGTAATCGCAGCCGGGACCGGAATTCGCCTTCCGGAATTTTCCGTGTGACCCACATCACGCGGGTGGCGAGGGGGTGACGGGCGGTGGTCAACGCCGTTGCCGGGCCTGCCGATCGCCGTCGCGGCAAGGGGTTACCGCTGGTCGTGAAGGGGGTGGCGGACGGGGCGGGCGAGGCGTGCCGCGGAGGCGCGCCCGGCGCTTCGCGTGGATCCGTATCGCCCGGCCGGGGCGTGGTTGACGCGCGTCACATCTCCCGCCACGCTCTGCGGTGCCCGATGTCACTCCGGCCTAGGGGAGCAGATGCTCAGACGCGCGCTTCGACTCTTCGCCTCACTTGTCATGATCATGTCCGGCACCTTCGCGGGAACCGTCCTCACCGCGGGCACCGCCCACGCCGACGGCTGCTACACCTGGACCCGCACCCTGTCCCAGGGCTCCTCCGGAGCCGATGTCACCCAGCTCCAGATCCGTCTCGGCGGCTACGCGGGCTACGGCTCGGTCCTCGCCGTCGACGGCTCGTTCGGACCGGCCACCGCGGCCGCCCTCAAGCGCTTCCAGTCGGCCTACGGCCTGGCCTCGGACGGCGTCGCGGGCACCAACACCTTCAACAAGCTGTACGCGCTCCAGGACGACGACTGCACGCCGATCCACTTCACGTACGCCGAGCTCAACGACTGCAACAGCACCTGGTCCGGCGGCGCGGTCAGCGCGGCCACCGCCAAGGCCAACGCCCTGCGCACGATGTGGAAGCTGGAGGCGATGCGGCACGCCCTCGGCGACCAGCCGATCACCGTCACCAGCGGCTTCCGCTCCTACGCCTGCAACTCGGCCGTCGGCGGCGCGAGCAACAGCCGCCATCTCTACGGCGACGCGGCCGACCTCGGCTCCGGTCCGCACTCCCTGTGCACCCTGGCCAAGCAGGCCCGCAGCCACGGGTTCCGCGGCATCCTCGGCCCCGGTTACCCCGGACACAACGACCACACGCACGTCGACCACCGCGACAGCCAGTACTGGTCGGCGTCCACCTGCGGCATCTGACCACGGCCCGCGTACGGATGATCTTCCCGCCCCCGCTCGGATACAGTGTCCCGCCGGATTCCGGAAGGGGACACGAACGTGCGGGTCGGGGCGGGAAGAAGCGCGGGGCGGGCCGGGGCGGGAGCGGTGACGCGGGGCCTGCTGTACGCGGCGCTGCTGGCGGGGGCGTTGACGGCGTGCTCCGACGGGACCGGCGAGGACGCGAAGCCGTCCGACCCGGGCGCGAACTCCTCCACGGGCGCGAAGGCCCCGGCGAGCGCACCGGCCGACGACGCCGGCGCCGTCGAGAGCGGCGGCACCGTCGGCCGGGCCGGGTCCGCCTGTGAACTCCCCGTCAGCTTCGACATCGCCGCCGACTGGGAACCGGAGGCCGTCGAAGCGGCCGCGGCCGGGGACAGCGAGGCCGTCGCCGACCTCCTGCGACAGGGCCCCGTGAACGCCGCCTGCGAGGTGGACGCCAAGCCCGCCGGGCACATCGGCTTCCTGCGCGTCTGGACCGGCGAGCCCGGCGCCGACGACCCGCGCGAGATCCTCCGGGCCTTCGTCGCCGACGAGGACGGCAACACCGGTGAGAAGTACGGCACGTTCGAGGCGGCCGACGGCGTCACCGGCGCCGAGGTGGAGTACACGCACACCAACGAACTGCTCGAGGAGACCAAGCAGGAGCGCGCCTTCGCCGTCGTCACCGACAGCGGCCCGGTCGTCGTCCACCTCGGCGGGATGGACACCGCGGAGCACCGGAACATGCTCCCGGCGTACGAGCTGGCCAAGCGCACCCTGCGGACGAACTGACCTCACGGAACGGCCCGGGGCCCGATCCGTGAACGGGCCTCGGCCGTGCTGCGGCAGGACAGGCCCCTACGAGAGCTCCGCCTCCCAGGTGTCCACCGCGTAGTGCACGGTCATGCCGTGGCGGCGGTACAGCTCCGGCGCCCCGGTGGCGTTCGAGGTGTCCACGCCCAGGCCCACGGTGTCCCGGCCCAGCGCGGCGAACGCGGCGAAGGCGTGCCGCAGCAGCAGCCCGCCGAGCCCGCTGCCGCGCGCGTCGGCCAGTACGCCGACACTGCGGATCCAGCCCATGGCCTCACGGTCGTTGCGCGCCAGCAGGAAGCCCGCGTCGCCCAGTTCGCCGGTCGTGGCGATCCACACCAGGGACCAGTCCACGGTGTCGCCGTCGATGTCGCTGAGCCAGGATGCGTAGGCGCGCGGCTGGAAGTCGAAGTGCTCGGCGAACGTCTCCTGGTAGAGCCGGTGCACGAGTTCCCTGTCCGCCTCGGTGGCGCAGGGCCTGATCCGCACGCCCTCCGGCAGGGCGGGCGGCTGGTCCGCCGCGGGGTCCAGCGGCCGGTGCAGCACGTGATAGCGGCGGACGGCCTGCCAGCCGCGGTCGCGCAGCCGGTCCTGGTCGGTCGTGGGCCGTACGTTCAGATGCAGATGGACCACCGCCCGCCGCGCCCCGTTGTCACGCGCCTTCTCCAGCGCCCTGGCCTCCATGGCCGCGAGGACGTCGAACCCCGCCTGCTGGTGGTCGGGCAGCACATAGTGGTCGATGTCGACGCGCTCGCCGCCCGACTCGTCCCACAGCAGCCCGTACGCCACCAACCGCTCGCCCTCGAACGCCAGCCAGGAGTCGCGCTCCAGGTCGGACTCGGGATGCTTCAGATCGGCCTCGACGGTGTGCAGATCGGTCTCGGCCCGCCCGATCTCGATCAGGTCCACGGCATTGAGGAGGTCGGTGATGGCGGACGCGTCGGCGAGGGTGGCCGGACGGAGGGTGGCTGGCATGGCGCCAGCGTCCGGTCTCGGGGTACCGGCCCGCAACGGGTTTTCCGCACATCCGCCCGCACATCGCCCATGTGCCCGTGTGGGCTTCGGCGGCCCGCGGGCGGCACCCCACGACCGGTTCCCCGGACGTCACCCGCGCGCCGCGTGCCGTACGGCGAAATCCGGTTGCCGGGACCCCGGACGGCTGAAAAAGTCGCCGATCATGGCCACTTTCTCGGCGTTCGACGGCACCACGCTCGCGTATCACGTCTCAGGACAAGGGGAACCGCTGGTCTGTCTGCCCGGCGGTCCCATGCAGGACTCCCTCTACCTCGGTGACCTGGGCGGACTCGGCGCCCGGCACCGGCTGATCATGCTGGACCTACGGGGAACCGGAGCGTCGTCGGAACCTGTCGACCCGGCCGGCTACCGGTGCGACCGGCTGGTCGACGACGTCGAGGCCCTGCGCGCCCATCTCGGCCTCGACCACATGACCCTGCTGGCCCATTCCGCCGGCACGAACCTCGCCCTGCGCTACACCGAGCACCACCCCGCCCGCGTCGCCGGGCTGGCGCTGCTGACGCCCAGTCCGTTCGCGGCGGGCATCGCCGTCTCCGGGGAGACACGCCGCGAGACCGCGCTGCTGCGCCGGGACGAACCATGGTTCCCCGAGGCCTTCGCGGCCCTGGAGGAGATCATGGCGGGCCGGGCCACGGCGGCGAGCTGGCAGGCCGTCGCGCCCTTCAGATACGGGCGTTGGGACGAGACGGCACAGGCCCACCAGGCCGCCGAGGCGACCCAGCGCAACGAACAGGCGGCCGCGGTCTACGGCTCGGAAGGGGCCTTCGACCCCGACACCACCCGAGCGGCACTCGCCGCCTTCGACCGCCCGGTGCTCGTCCTGGCCGGTGAGCTGGATCTGAACTCCCCGCCCGCCGCCACGGCCGAACTCGCCGCGCTCTTCCCCGACGCCCGGCATGTCGTCCAGCCCGGCGCGGGGCACTTCCCCTGGCTCGACGACCCGTCCGCCTTCGTCCGGGCCCTGGACGACTTCCTGTCCTGAGCTGCGGAGGCCGGGGTCTCAGACGGCCGTGGCCTCCGCGCAGCCCGCCTCGGGGGAGTGCTCGGCCACGTCGGCGCGTTCGATCAGCAGTCGGGCCAGTTCGCGCGCCTCCGTGGCGGTCAGGGACGCCCAGACACCGGGACCGCCGTCCTGGTGGCCGCCCACGTCCAGCGTGACCCGGCTGATGGGGCGCTCCTCGGGCGCGAGCCTGAGGCACTTCACCTCGATCCGGCGACCGCACCCGGTCACCAGCGGAATCGCTCCGGCCGCATCAAGCCCTGTCGACGCCATCGGTGTCACGCCCCTTCTGCTGCAACGTCGTTGGCCGCCCCGTCGGCCGAAATGCGCAGGACCGTGTGCCCGCCGGGCACGAGGGGGAGAGCGGGCCGATCCCGTCCGTCCCGGGTCCGGCCTCGCATCTTCCACAACGCCGCGTCGGCCCGCGCCATTCCTGCCGCGGTGCCCCTCCCGGTTCCCGGCGGTCCGGTTGCCAGGACGCCAGGCTCTCCGGGACTCCCGTTCTCCCGGGGCCGTCAGACCGACTTGCCCCGCCCCGTGAGCGCGTCGCGCATCCGGTCGACCATGCCGATGCCCGGCGCCAGCAGCTTGTTCGCCGGGGGCGTGGACGGCGCCGACGGGTGCGGCCGGGTCGGCGCGGCCTTCTTCGCCATGCGGACCTTGTCACCGAGGTCGTCCAGCGCCTCGGGCGGGCAGGACGCGCGCAGACCGGGGAAGAGAGTGCCCTCCTCGTCGGCCAGGTGGGCCCGGACCTCGGTCATCAGGCCGGTGATCAGTGCGTCGAACCGCGGGTCGTCCGCGCCGCAGCTCTCCAGGTCCTTCATGATCCGCTCGGCCTTCGAGTGGTCCTCGATCTCCCGGTCGGCCAGGGCGTCCCCGTTCGGCAGGTGCTTGCGCACGGCCGGGTAGAGATAGGCCTCCTCGGCCACCGAGTGCCGCACCAGCTCCATCGTGACCTGGTCGGCGTACAGCTTGCGGTCCTCGGCGCCCGGCGGGAGCGCCTCGATCCGGGCGAAGAGCTGCTCGACCTCCCGGTGATCGGTCACCAGTTCGTCGATGACGTTCCCTCCGTGACCCATGTTCCACACCTCCGTGTCGGACGACGGGCTCCGGTCGGGCCCGCCCGCGCCCGAGTGCCCCATGGCGGCGCGGCTACACGAGGGCGCCCGGGAACCACAAAGGCACGCACGACCCGCTGTCCGCCGGACCGGGCCGCGGCGGGGCGGCACCGCCCGGCCGACGCCGAAGGCTCGTACGGGCCGTGCCTCTCCCCGGCTCACCGCCGGTACATGCCCACCAGCGTGCCGCTGGCCATCTCACGCTCCTCCAGGATCCGGTGCACCTGGTCCGCCGAAGGCGCGTCGGGCAGGACGACGGGCTCGCCGAGGGCGTAGAGGCGGAAGTAGTAGTGGTGCGCCTCGTCGCCCGGCGGCGGGTGGGGGCCGCCCCAGCCGCGCCGGTGGTAGCCGTTGACCAGGTCGGTGCCGCCCCGGGGGTGCTCCCCGGAACCCGTGCCGCCGCTGTGCGGATCGATGCCCACGCAGACCCAGTGCACGAAGGTGCCCGAAGGGGCGTCGGGGTCCTCGCACACCAATACCAGCTCCGCCGCGTCGTCCGGCACCCCGGACCAGGCCAGCGGGGGAGAGATGTTCTCGCCCTCCAGCGCGTACCGGCGCGGGATGGACGCGTGGTCGTCGAAAGCGCTGCTGCTCAGTTCGATGCCGGTCATGCTCCCGGGGTACCACCCCCGGGACGGACGTGCATGCGGAGCAGGGTGTGGCCGCTGCGCCGACGCGGCCGGGCCGGGATGTGGTGGAGGACACGGAACCGGGCTGTTTCCGGGCATGTCCGGCGCGGGGAGGGGCGGGCTACCGTGATGGGACCCCCCATCGACCGACGTGATCCGGACGGCCCGGCAGTGCTTCCAGACCTTTCCTCACTCGTCGCGGCGACCGTCCGCTGGCTCATGTCCGCCTACCCGCCCGGCGGCGGTGCCCTGGCCGCCGCGCTGTGCGAGGCGCAGGCCCGCCAGGCGGTGACCGTCGCCGCCGAACTGCGCTACCCCACGGCCATGGACGCGGCGCTCGTCACCTTCGCCGGGCCCGGCGGCTCGGCG
Source organism: Streptomyces sp. NPDC048600 (assembly GCF_055587025.1). Taxonomy (NCBI): domain Bacteria; kingdom Bacillati; phylum Actinomycetota; class Actinomycetes; order Kitasatosporales; family Streptomycetaceae; genus Streptomyces; species Streptomyces sp. NPDC048600. The sequence continues at coordinate 317,540 of NZ_JBVJGZ010000005.1, forward strand.
CGCCTGGACCGGATCTCGGGCGCCGGCCTCGCCGAGGGCGACCCGGCGGACGACGCCTGGCGGACCTGGGTCGACGAGGTCGTCGCCAGCTGGGCCGCGTGTCTCCTCGCCGACCCCGCCCTGGCCGTGCGGTGCGTGGCCGCCGTGGGCCGGGCCGGGCACACCAGCGTGACCCCGCTGGGCTTCCGCCGCCTGACGGCCCCGGACGAACGCGCCCTGCGAGCCGCGCCGCTCCTGCGCCACCCCGACCTGCTGGCCCCGGTCGCCGCCCTCCACAGGGACGGGCTGCTGGACCGCCTGGAGGCCGAGGAAGCGCTGAGCGTCTGAGCCGTTGAGGGGCCGGGTGCCTGGAGCCCTGAGCCGGTGACGTCCGGGCGCCTGGGCGGCCCGCGGTCCGAGGGGCCGGCCTCCCGAGCCCGGGAGCTCCGGCCGCCGAGCACCCCGCACACCAGGGCTTCAACACCGGCTCGATGCGCAACATCTACTCGCCCAATGTGCGCTGCCACCGCATCCGCCAGGCGATCAGCGCGGGGGCGAGGAAGTACTGAGCGGGACTCCGGCAGCATTGGGCCGGGCCCGGAAGCCCGGGCACGGGGCACGGGCCGCACGCGGCGGAGTGCATAGTCAGCTCGTTGACTACTCAACGCGAGTGCTAGCTTGCTGCCATGGCACTGCGAAACGCGCTCATGGCGGCCCTGCTCCAGGGCGAGGCCTCCGGCTACGACCTCGCCAAGCAGTTCGACGCCTCGGTCGCCAACTTCTGGATGGCCTCGCCGCAGCAGCTCTACCGGGAGCTGGAGCGCATGGAGGGCGACGGCCTGATCAGCGCGCGGGTGGTGGAGCAGGAGCGCCGCCCCAACAAGCGGCTGTTCTCCCTCACCGAGGCCGGGCACGAGGCCGTACGCGCCTACGTCGCCGAGCCGCCGGCCAAGCCGACCGCGATCCGCGACGAGCTGATGGTGAAGGTGCAGTGCGCGGACGTCGGTGACATGGACGCGGTACGCGCGGCCGTCGCCGAGCGGTCGGAGTGGGCCACCGCCAAGCTCGAACGCTACGAGCGGCTGCGGCAGCGGCTGCTGGACGGCCGCACCGAGGACGAGTACTTCGCCGAGGCCGAGCGGATCGGGCCCTATCTCACCCTTCTGCGGGGCATGGCCTTCGAGCGGGAGAACATCCGATGGGGTGAAATCGCGCTGCGTCGACTGGAGCAGCGCTCGGCGGCGCGCAGCGCCTGATCCGCCGCCTGCGCTCCGCGCCCGTTCCTCGAAACCGGACGGCCGTCGGCGTGTGCCCGGGGCTCAGCCCAGCACGGCGGCGATCTCGTCCATGACCCTCTTCCAGTGCGCGCGCCGCGCCTCACGCTCCTCGGCGCTGCGCAGTCGCTCCTCGTGGAACCGCAGGACGGCGCTGGTGCCGCCGCCCGCGGGGGAGACCGTCATCTGTACGGTCGCCGTCCCGTGCGCGAGGCGGATGCGCTCGCCGGGGCGGTAGCCGCGCACCTCGCCCTCGGTGCCGTCGGCCGTCCGGTACGCGGACCCGCGCTCCGGCGCCGGCTCCGCCCCGGCGCCCAGCCAGAGGGCGAGCCCCTCGGGGCCGCTGACGAAGTCCCACACCGCGGCCGGCGGACGGTGCAGGGTGCGCGAGACGCCGATCTCCCAGCCGGCGTCCCTGGTGAGTCCCGTGGGCATGGACCAGTCCTTCCCTGAGCCTGCGACGACGTAACCAGTATAAGTGGTTACGCGCGGGCGGGCCAGGTCCGCCGCCGCTAGGCTGCGCCGCACGACCGCGGCCCACCGGCGGCCCGGGCGGCCGACAGCCAGGGAAGACGCATGGATTACTACGACCTCGGCAGCCACACCCGCCCCGTGACGACGGCCTCGTCCACCGCCCAGCTGTGGTTCGACCGCGGGCTGGTGTGGACGTACGCCTTCCATCACGAGGAGGCCGTCTCCTGCTTCGAGAAGGCCGTGGCGGCCGACCCGGACTGCGCCATGGCCCACTGGGGCATCGCCTACGCCCTCGGCCCCAACTACAACAAACCGTGGGAGTTCTTCGACGAGGGCGACCTGGCGCGGACCGTCGAGCGCACCCACGCGGCCGTGGAGCGCGCCCACGAGCTGGCGGACCGCGCGACCCAGGTCGAGCGCGCCCTGATCGAGGCTCTGCGGGCCCGCTATCCGCAGGACCGGCCCGTCGAGGACTGCTCGGTGTGGAACGCGCCCTACGCCGAACGGATGGCCGCCGTCCTCGCGCTCGCCCCCGACGACCTCGACGTGGCGACCCTGTGCGCCGACGCGCTGATGAACCTGACGCCCTGGCAGCTGTGGGACATGCGCACGGGCGAACCCGCCGAGGGCGCCCGGACGCTGGAGGCCAAGGCCGTCCTCGACCGTGCGCTCGCCACCGACGCGGGCACGGTCCACCCGGGCCTGCTGCACATGTACATCCACCTGATGGAGATGTCCCCGACCCCGGAGGCGGCCCTGCCCGTCGCCGACCGGCTGCGCGGCCTGGTCCCCGCCGCGGGCCACCTCCAGCACATGCCCTCGCACCTGGAGGTCCTGTGCGGCGACTACCGCAGCGTGGTCAGCGACAACAGCACGGCGATCGCCGCCGACCAGGAGATCCTCGCCCGCAACGGCGCGATGAACTTCTACACCCTGTACCGCTCGCACAACTACCACTTCAAGATCTACGGCGCCATGTTCCTCGGCCAGTCCCGGGTCGCCCTGGACACCGCCGCGCAGCTGGAGGCCAACATCCCGGAGGACCTGCTGCGGGTGGAGAGCCCGCCCATGGCCGACTGGCTGGAGGCCTTCCTCGCCATGCGGGTCCATGTGCTGATCCGCTTCGGCCGCTGGGAGGAGATCCTCGGACTGCCTCTGCCCGCCGACCCGGCGCTGTACTGCATGACCACCGCGATGCTCCACTACGCCCGCGGCGTCGCGTTCTCGGCGACGGGCCGGATCCCCGAGGCCGAGGAGGAGCGCGAGCTGTTCCGCGCGGCCGTGGGCCGGGTGCCCGAGACCCGGATGCTGTTCAACAACACCTGCGCCGACATCCTCGCCATCGCCTCCGCCATGCTCGACGGCGAACTCGCCTACCGGAAGGGTGACTTCGACACCGCCTTCGCGGCCCTGGAGCGGTCCGTCGCACTCGACGACACCCTGCCCTACGACGAGCCCTGGGGCTGGATGCAGCCCACCCGGCACGCGCTCGGCGCCCTGCTGCTGGAGCAGGGGCGGATCGAGCGGGCCGAGGCCGTCTACCGGGCCGACCTCGGGCTGGACGACACCCTGCCGCGGGCCTGCCAGCATCCCGGGAACGTCTGGGCGCTGCACGGCTTCCACGAGTGTCTCGTCCGGCTCGGCAGGCTCGGCGAGGCGGGCATCGTCGCCCAGCAGCTGAAGATCGCCACCGCCCTCGCGGACGTACCGGTCGAGGCGTCCTGCTTCTGCCGGCTGGACACCTCGGCCGCCGACTCCGGCGGGTGTTGCGGCGAACCGCACGAACACGAAAGCTGAACATGCCGGGGACGCGCTGCGGCTTTGGACCTGTGACGGCGGCCCGCCGGCGCTGCGGGTGATCCCGTCCCCCACCCGACCGCACGACCACAGGCCGCCCCCGTGTCAGGGGGCGGCCTCCCGTGCCTGATGGCCCGCGAAGGGCCATCATGAAGCATGAGATCGTCGACGACGCCGCCCGGTTGACGCTCCGACGGCGGGGCAGACGACGACGATCGGACGGAGGGCAGGGAGAGGGATGGCGACAGCGGTGGGATCCGGCTCCGGCTCGGGCGGCAGTGGGGCGGGCGACGGCCGGGCCCGCACCTGGGCACGGCTCGCCGTACTGTGCGCCCTCGGCGCGTTCGCCTTCATCGCCGCGGCGGCCGGCTCCGGCGGTGTGCTGCTGCTCGTCATCGGGCTGCTCGGCTCAGCGCTCACCGGCGCCGGTGTGTGGTGGGCCCTCGCCCACCGCCGGGCCGCGCGGCTGCTGGGCGTACTGCTGGCCGTGGTCACGCCGATCGCCGTGCTGGTGCTGTTCGCCGCGACGGGCGTGTGGCTCCTGGCCGTCGCCGTGATCGTCCTGTGGGCGGCCGCGCTGGGCTTCGCCCGCGCCTGTCTGCGTCGGCTGCGACAGCCGTACGGCATGCACGCGCGCGGCACGCCGCCGCCGCGCCGCCCGGTGCTGATCATGAACCCGCGGTCCGGCGGCGGCAAGGTCGAGCGCTTCGGACTCGTCGAGCGCGCCGAGGCGCTCGGCGCCCGCGTGGTGCTGCTCGAACCCGACGGACCCGATGTCGAGACCCTGGCCCGGCAGGCGGTCGCCGAGGGCGCCGATCTCCTGGGCGCGGCGGGCGGGGACGGCACCCTCGCCATCGTCGCCTCGGTGGCCGTCGAGCACCGGCTGCCCTTCCTCGTCGTCTCCGCGGGCACCCGCAACCACTTCGCCATGGACCTCGGCCTCGACCGCAACGACCCCTCGACCTGCCTCGACGCCCTCACCGAAGGCGTCGAGCTCCGCGTCGACCTCGGTGACGTCGACGGGCGCCCCTTCGTCAACACCGTGTCCTTCGGGGCGTACGCGCACATCGTGCAGAACCCCGACTACCGCGACGCCAAGACGGCCACCGCCCTCGAACACCTCCCGGACCTGCTCCAGGGCAGCGAGGGCGCCCATCTGGAGGCCGACGCCGACGGCACCGAGGTGTCCGGTCCGCAGGCGCTGCTGATCAGCAACAACCCCTACGCGCGCGCCGACCCGTTCGGCGGCGGCCGCCGGCCCCGGCTCGACCGCGGCAGCCTCGGCGTGATCGCCGTACGCGTGGAGGGCGCGGCCGGGGCCGCCGAGGTCGCGCTCCTCGGCGAACGGGCCGGGGGCATCACGGTGCTGACCGCGACCCGGGTGGTCGTACGGGCCGACACCGACACCGTTCCGGTGGCCGTGGACGGCGAGGCCCTCACCATGCCGGTGCCCGTCGTGTGCACCGTACGGCCCAAGGCGCTGCGCATCCGGGTGCCGCGGCACCGGCCGGGCGCCGCCTATGTGACACCGCCGGTGGACTGGCGGCGCATCGTCCACCTGGCACTGACCTTCCGCACAGCACCACAGGGAGCCGAGTGATGTCCGACCACCCGCCCAACGACCGCCTGCCCCACCGTCGCCTCGCACGCGACCTCGGTGCCCTCGACCAGGCGCTGTACGAGGCGGTGACCGTCACCGAGACACCGGCGCTCGACAGGGCGCTGCGCCGGCTGTCCGCCGCCGCGGACCACTCGAAGATCTCGGTCGCCGTCGCGGGGCTGCTCGCGCTGGTGCCCGGACGGCCGCGCCGCGCGGCACTGCTGGGCATGGCCGCCGTCGGCGTCGCTTCCGCCAGCGCCAACCTGGTCGGCAAGAAGCTGGTACGGCGGCGTCGGCCGCACCGGGCCGAGGACTCGCCGTTCCCCGGGCGGCACGTCGCGATGCCGGACTCGGCGTCCTTCCCCTCCGGCCACACGGCCTCCGCCGTCGCGTTCGCCGCCGCCGTCGGCCCCGCGCTGCCGGTCGCGACCGTCCCGCTCGGCCTGATCGCCGTGGCCGTCGGCTACTCCCGTGTGCACACCGGCGTCCACTACCCGGGTGATGTGATCGCCGGGGCGCTCCTCGGCACGGGCGCGGCGGCGGTGGTGCTGACGGCGGCACGGTCGACGCACTGACGACGTGTGGGGGAGGCCGCAAGTGACAGTGGCGGAAAGGGTGTTCTGTGCGCCGGGCTCCTATGCGGCGGGCCGGGCCGTCAGCGCGTCTCCGGCCGGGTCGACCCGGATGCCGTAGGGGCGGCTGACGCGGTCCAGGGTGTCGCGCAGCCACCGCGCGTCCTGCGCGGGGGCCCGTTCCAGACGCAGCCGGCGGCTGCGCAGGGGGATCAGGCGTACCCGGCGCAAACGGCCGTCGCCCTCGTCGAGTTCGACGAGGTACAGCAGGCGCAGGTCGTCGCGGTAGTGCTCCTGGCCGCCGATGCCCTCGTAGTCGTTGACGAGGTCGCCGCAGCCGTGCAGGACGAGCCGGCCGCGGCGCAGCTCCAGCGGCCGTGGATGGTGCGAGGAGTGCCCGTGCACCACATCGGCTCCGGCGTCGACCAGGGCATGGGCCAGGGCACGGTCCGAACGCGCCGGTGGATAGCCCCAGTTGGAGCCCAGATGCACCGACACCACGACCAGGTCCCCGGCCCGCTTGCGTTCCGCCACCGCCGTCAGCAGCCGGGGGAGTGTGCCGTCCCCGGCGAGGTGGACTCCGCTGCGCCCGGCCGTCGCCGCCCAGTCGCGGGGGACCCCGCTGGACTCGGCCGCCAGACCGAACACGCTCAGCCGTACGTCCGGACGTGGGTGGAGGGTCACCGGTGCGCCCGCCTCCCCGAGGTCCGCTCCCGCTCCGGCCGTCGGCAGACCGGCGGCGGACAGCGCGGCCAGGGTGTCGGCCAGACCGCGGCGGCCGTAGTCGAGGACGTGGTTGTTGGCCAGCACGCACACGTCGGGGCGGGCCACGGCCAGCGCCGGGAGGTTGTCCGGGTGCATCCGGTAGTGCACGGCCTTGCCCGGCAGGAAGGCGTCGTGGCGGGTCACGGCCGTTTCGAGGTTGACGATCCGGGCCTGTGGCGCCGCCGCGTCCAGCAGCTCCGGCACCTCACCCCACGGGTAGCCGAACCCGCGGTCCCGGGGCACGGCCCCGTTGCGGTCCTCCGCGAGGGCGACGTAGACCCGGGCGTCGTGGACGTACTGCTCGGGGATCGCCGGATCGAGCGGGCGGGGCAGGAGCTGGTCCACTCCCCGGCCGAGCATCACGTCGCCGCAGAGGAACACCGAGACCGGCTCGCCGTCCATACCTCATGACACCCGGCACGGCCGCGGCGCGCAAACGAGCGCGGGCCTCGCCGAAAGGAGAGGGGAGGAGGATCGTAAAAGGTGCTTACCGGGACAGAAGTCCACCCGAGTGCGGTCTCCGGGCCACCCCGTGAACGGCCGGATTCTCATCGGGTTAGCATATGAGCGCCGTCTAGCTCGAAAGTGAAGACTGTGACTGTCAACGACGACTCGTTCACCAACTGGAAGAACCGCGAGGAGATCGCGGAGTCGATGATCCCGATCATCGGGAAGCTGCACCGCGAGCGGGACGTGACCGTCCTGCTGCACAGCCGCTCCTTGGTGAACAAGTCGGTGGTCAGCATCCTCAAGACCCACCGCTTCGCCCGGCAGATCGACGGCGAGGAACTCTCCGTCACCGAGACGATGCCGTTCCTCCAGACCCTCACCACGCTGGACCTCGGCCCCTCCCAGATCGACATCGGCATGCTGGCCGCCGAGTACAAGGCCGACGACCGCGGCCTGTCGGTCGCGGAGTTCACCGCCGAGGCCGTCGCGGGTGCCACCGGCGCCAACAAGCTCGAGCGCGGCGAAGGCCGTGACGTCGTCCTGTACGGCTTCGGCCGCATCGGCCGCCTCGTCGCCCGCCTGCTGATCGAGAAGGCCGGCTCCGGCAACGGCCTGCGCCTGCGCGCCATCGTCGTCCGCGGCGGCGGCGAGGCCGACCTGGTCAAGCGCGCCTCGCTGCTGCGCCGCGACTCGATCCACGGCCAGTTCCAGGGCACGATCACCGTCGACGAGGCGAACAGCACGATCGTCGCCAACGGCAACGCGATCCGCGTGATCTACGCAGGCGACCCCTCCGAGGTCGACTACACGGCGTACGGCATCAAGGACGCCATCCTCATCGACAACACCGGCAAGTGGCGCGACCGCGCGGGCCTGTCCCAGCACCTGCGCCCCGGTATCGACAAGGTCGTCCTGACCGCCCCCGGCAAGGGCGACGTCCCGAACATCGTCCACGGCGTCAACCACGACACCATCAAGCCGGACGAGCGCATCCTGTCCTGCGCCTCCTGCACCACCAACGCGATCGTCCCGCCGCTGAAGGCCATGGACGACGAGTACGGTGTGCTGCGCGGCCACGTGGAGACCGTCCACTCGTTCACGAACGACCAGAACCTGCTGGACAACTACCACAAGGCCGACCGCCGGGGCCGTTCCGCGCCGCTCAACATGGTGATCACCGAGACCGGTGCCGCCTCCGCCGTCGCCAAGGCGCTGCCGGAGCTCAAGGCCCCGATCACCGGCAGCTCGATCCGCGTCCCCGTCCCGGACGTCTCGATCGCCATCCTGAGCCTGCGCCTGGGCCGCGAGACCAACCGCGAGGAGGTCCTCGAGTACCTGCGCGACGTCTCGCTGCACTCGCCGCTGAAGCGCCAGATCGACTTCACCACGGCCCCCGACGCCGTCTCCATGGACTTCGTGGGCTCCCGCCACGCGTCCATCGTCGACGCGGGCGCCACCAAGGTCGACGGCGACAACGCCATCCTCTACCTCTGGTACGACAACGAGTTCGGCTACTCCTGCCAGGTCGTCCGCGTCGTCCAGCAGGTCTCCGGGGTCGAGTACCCCACCTTCCCGGCCGCTCAGGCCTGAGCCCGGCCGCGGGGGGGGGGGGGGGGGGGGGGGGGGGGGGGGGGGGGGGGGGGGGGGGGGGGGGGGTAGGAGGGGGGGGGGGGGGAAAGAAG
>NZ_JBVJGZ010000005.1:326142-413647 GCF_055587025.1 Streptomyces sp. NPDC048600
CTCTCTCTTGTTGCTGCCTCTACTTCGTAGGGGTGCGCTTTGGGGCGGCGCCCCCCCCTTCCCCGCCGCGCCTGTCCTGCCGCTGCCTCCCCCGCCCCCCCCCCCCCCGGCCCGGCGGCCCCCCCCCCCCCGCGGGGCTCTGACCCCTCCAGGTCAAAAGGCCCCCCGGAGCGGCTTGCTCCGCGCCCCGCGGACCCGGGAGGGTGGAGGTCATGACCGACGAACTCACCGTCGCCGTGCTCGGCACCGGCATCATGGGTGCCGCGATGGCCCGCAACCTCGCCCGCGCCGGACACACCGTCCGCGCCTGGAACCGCAGCCGTGACAAGGCGGAGCCACTGACCGCCGACGGCGTGCGCGTGGCGGACACACCCGCCGAGACCGTCGAGGGCGCCGACGTCGTCCTCACGATGCTGTTCGACGGCCCCGTCACCCTCGACGTCATGCGCCAGGCCGCCAAGGGCCTGCGCGCCGGGACCGCCTGGGTGCAGTCCACCACGGCCGGCCTCGACGGGATCGCCGACCTCGCCGCCTTCGCCGAGGAGCACGGCCTCGTCTTCTACGACGCCCCCGTCCTCGGCACCCGCCAGCCCGCCGAGGCCGGACAGCTGCTGGTCCTGGCCGCCGGTCCGGAGGACGGCCGCGACCGCGTCACGCCCGTCTTCGAGGCCGTCGGCGCCCGTACGGTGTGGACCGGCGAGGACGGTGCCGAGGGCTCCGCGACCCGGCTGAAGCTCGTCGCCAACAGCTGGGTCCTCGCCGCGACCAACGCCGCCGGAGAGGTGCTCGCCCTGTCCGGGGCGCTCGGCGTCGACCCGCAGAAGTTCTTCGACCTCATCGCCGGCGGCCCCCTGGACATGGGCTACCTGCGCGTCAAGAGCGACCTCGTCCGCGAGGGGCGGCTCTCGCCCGCCCAGTTCGCCGTGTCGACCGCGGCCAAGGACGCCCGGCTGATCGTCGAGGCCGGACAGCGGCAGGGCGTCCGCCTGGACGTGGCCGAGGCGAGCGCGGCCCGGCTGGCCCGCGCCGCCGAGCAGGGGCACGGCGACGAGGACATGGCTGCGGCCTACTTCGCGAGCTTCGACGACCGGACCGACGCCTGACACGGCCCCCGGCCCTCCGCCCGGAAAACCGGGTGCGCGCGCCGCGCCGTCCCGCATAGGCTCACGGTCGTCCAGGTGTGAAGGCTGCGGCTACTTCCTTGCAACGGTTCTGTGCCGCCGCCGGCCATGACCTCTGGGCGACTGGGACACGAGCCGCCCGCCACGGGGGAAATCCGGCGGGCGGCTTCGTCGTGCCCGGACCCGGCGCCGAGCGCTCGGCGGGCACGTCCCCGGGCCGCGGGTTACGGTGCAGCCATGATCTCGCTGTTCGGCGCCGGAGAGATGGGCGAGGCGCTCCTCGCCGGTCTCGTGCGCTCGGGCCACGCCCCGGAGGAGATCCTCGTCGTCGAACCGCGCACGGAACGCGCCGAGGAACTGAAGTGGAAGTACGGCGTCACGGCCGTGGCACCGCGGCGCGCCGCCGAGGCGGCCGACACCGTGCTGATCGTGGTCCGGCCGCAGTATGTGGCGGACCTGCTCGACGAGATCGCCCCGCACCTCGCCCCCGACTGCCTGATCGTCTCGGCCGCGGCGGGCATCCCGAGCCGGTTCGTCGAGCGGCGGCTCGGCGGGGAGCGGCCCGTCATCCGTGTCATGCCGAACACTCCCGTCCTCGTCGAGTCGGGCATGTCCGTGATCTCCCCGGGCCGCCACACCACCGAGGAGCATCTGCGCCGGGCCCAGCACCTGCTCAGCCCCGTCGGCAGGGTCATCCTCCTGGACGAGGAGTGCCAGGACGCGGCCACCGCCCTCTCGGGCAGCGCACCGGCCTACTTCTTCTACGTCATCGAGAACATGATCAAGGCCGGGACCGGACTGGGCGTCCCCGAGGAGGCCGCCCGGGACATGGTCCTCCAGGCCGCCGAGGGCGCCGTGGCGATGATCCGCGGCACCGGCGAGCCGCCCGGCGCGCTCCGCGAGTCCGTCACGTCCCCCGGCGGCACGACCCAGGCGGCCGTGACCACCCTGGTCGACGAGGGCGTCGGCCGGGCCGTCCGCGAGGCGGTCGAAGCCGCCGCCCGACGCAGCCGCGAACTGGGCGAGCGCTACGCGGGGGAGCCGGGCGCAGGGCCCGACGCCTGAATCGCCAGGAAAGCCGGGAGCCGGACTCGACGCCCGAGACACCCGGGAGCCGTGCCACGGCCGAGATCGCCCCGCCTCGCGTCGGCCCCGGCACCGCCCCTCACCCCAGCCGCCGAGCCCCCGGCCCCGGCCGCGCGACGACATCCCCCGGCGTCAGCGCGACGCTCTCCGCGCGGCATTCCACGACCACCCGCACCTCGGCCCCGCAGTCCCGGTGCCGGATGTCCAGCACCGGCCCTTCCGGCTCACCGGCGTACGTCTCGCCCCACTGGCCCAGTGCCATCAGGACCGGCCAGAGATCCCAGCCCTTGCGCGTCAGCCGGTACTCCTTGCGCGCCCGGCTGCCCGGCTCCTGATAGGGCACGGCCGAGAGGATGCCGGCCGCGGTGAGCTTGCGCAGCCGGTCGCTGAGCACCGCCTCGGACAGGCTCATATGACGGCGGAAGTCGTCGAACCGGCGCACCCCGTTGGCGGCGTCGCGCAGGATCTGCAACGTCCACTTCTCGCCCACCACTTCGAGCGTCCGCTGGACGGGGCAGTTCTCCGTGCTCGTCTCAAGCCACTGCATGGCGTCATCGTAGGCGCCTGACTTCGTCGTTGACAGTCAGCGCACGGCACGGCTAACTTCGATCTACGAAGCCAGCCGAGGGAGGCAGCGCACCCATGGGACGGACCCGTACGTACGAGTGGCAGGACCCCGGGATCACGGCCGGGGCCGTCGGCAAGGGCACGGGTCTGGACCTGCTGCGCGACATGGTGGCCGGACGGCTGCCCTCGCCGCCCATCACGGCCACGCTCGGGTTCACGCTCGACGAGGTCGACCACGGCTACGCGGTGTTCTCCCTCGAGCCGGGCGAGGAGCACTACAACCCGATCGGCAGTGTGCACGGCGGCGTCTTCGCCACCCTGCTCGACTCGGCGGCGGGCTGCGCCGTGCAGTCGGTGCTGGCCGAGGGGATGGGGTACACCTCGCTCGATCTGAGCGTGAAGTTCCTGCGCCGGGTGACCGTGGACACCGGCCGGGTGCGGGCCATCGGCCGGGTCGTCAACAGCACTCGGCAGACCGCGCTCGCCGAGGCCACGCTCGTGGACGGCAACGACCGTCTGCTCGCCCACGCCACCAGCAGCTGCCTGCTGTTCCCGGTTCCCTCGGCCGAGGCGTGACGTGTGACGCGGCCCCGGCTGAACGCGATACGACCTGACGCCGGGTCGGCCGACCGACGGGTCAGCCGGCCGACGGGTCAGCCGGCCGACGGGTCCTCCGGCGCGGGGTCCGGCCAGTTCCGCAGCAGTGCGTCCAGGGCGTCGATGATCCGGGTCCAGGTCTCCTGGGTGTCGGGCGCGCTGTGGCTGAATCCGCCGCCCATCTCCAGGGTCACGTACCCGTGGAAGACACTGCCCAGCAGCCGGACGGCATGGGTCCGGTCGGGTTCGGCCAGGTCGTAGCCGCGCAGGATCGCCCGGGTCAGCCGCGCGTGCCGTACCCCCGCACTGGCGGCGGCCGCCTGCGGGGTCAGCCGGAACTGGGCCGCCGAGTAGCGGCCCGGGTGCTCGCGGGCGTAGTCGCGGTAGACGTCGGCGAGCGCGCGCAGGGCGTCCTTGCCGGCGCGGCCCGCGAGAGCGTCGACCGCGCGGTCCGCCAGTTCCTCCAGGGAGAGCAGGGCGATCCGGGTCCTGAGGTCCTGGGAGCTCTTGACGTGCGAGTACAGACTCGCGACCTTCACGTCGAAGCGCCGGGCGACCGCCGACACGGTGACCTGCTCGAAGCCGACCTCGTCGGCCAGCTCCGCCCCGGCCCGGGTCAGGCGCTCCGCGGTGAGTCCGGCGCGCGCCACGGCGGCCCCCTTCCCTGTTCCTGAAGTGTGTGCCTCCCCGCCTGAATCCGTTAGGCAGGTCACGGTCACTTTAAGGCAGCCCGCCCCGGTCCGGCGGAGCTCGTCCCGTCCCGCATCTTGACGTGTACTTGGCATCAATGGGTTCATGGGAGCGCTCCCACGCTGCATGTCAGTGAATCCCTACCGCTTCCTGGAGTCACCGTGAGACCTGGAGCCGCAGTGAGCCCGATGAGCAGCACGACCCCCCACCGTCCCCTCCGCCGCTTACTCACCGCCCTGGCCGCCCTGCTCGGCCTGGTCCTCCTCGGTGGCCTCGCGCCGGCCGCCGCGCAGGAACAGGCGCCCTCCGCGCAGGCCATCGGCCTGCACATCAGCAACGGCCGGCTGGTCGAGGGCAACGGCAACGACTTCGTCATGCGCGGCGTCAACCACGCCCACACCTGGTACACCGGCGAGACGCAGTCCTGGGCCGATGTGAAGGCCCTGGGCGCCAACACCGTCCGCGTGGTCCTCTCCAACGGCCACCGCTGGACCCGCAACAGCGCCGCGGACGTGGCCGCCGTCATCGATCGGTGCAAGGCCAACCGCCTGATCTGCGTCCTGGAGGTGCACGACACGACCGGCTACGGCGAGGAGTCCGCGGCCGCCACCCTCGACCAGGCGGCCGACTACTGGATCGGCCTGAAGGACGTACTCGTCGGCCAGGAGAACTACGTCGTCGTCAACATCGGCAACGAGCCCTGGGGCAACACCGATCCGGCCGGCTGGACCACCCCCACCGTCGCGGCGGTGAAGAAGCTGCGCGCCGCCGGGCTGGAGCACACCATCATGGTGGACGCGCCCAACTGGGGACAGGACTGGCAGGGCGTCATGCGTGCCAACGCCCGCACCGTCTACGACGCCGACACCACCGGCAACCTGATCTTCTCCATCCACATGTACAGCGTGTTCGACACCGCGCAGGAGATCACCGACTATCTCGACGCCTTCGTCGACGCGAAACTCCCGCTGGTGATCGGGGAGTTCGGCGGCCCGGCCGACCAGTGGGGCGACCCTGACGAGGACACCATGCTGGCGGAGGCGGAGCGGCTCGACCTCGGCTATCTGGCCTGGTCCTGGAGCGGCAACACCGACCCGGTCCTCGACCTGGCGACGGACTTCGACCCGGCCCGGCTCAGTGCGTGGGGGCAGCGCATCTTCCACGGGACGAACGGCATCGCCCAGACCTCGAAGGAGGCCACCGTCTTCGGCGGGACGGCGCCCGGTGACACCCAGGCGCCCACCGCCCCGGGCACCCCGACCGCCTCGGCCGTCACCTCCGCCTCCGCCACCCTCACCTGGCCCGCCGCCACGGACAACGTCGGTGTGACCGGTTACGAGGTCGTGCGGGTGAGCGGCGCCACCGAGACCGCGGCGGCCGCCTCCACCACCACCTCGGCCACCGTCACCGGGCTCACGGCGGGCACGGCGTACACCTTCGCCGTCTACGCCAAGGACGCCGCCGGCAACCGCTCCGCTCGCTCGGCCACAGTGAACGTCACCACACAGAGCACCCCGGCCGGCTCGTGCGCCGTGACGTACCGCGTGGTCAACGAGTGGCCCGGCGGCTTCCAGGGGGAGATCGCCCTCCGCAACACCGGCGCCGCCGCGATCAGCGGCTGGACCCTCGGCTTCACCTTCGCCGACGGCCAGACGATCTCCACCATGTGGGGCGGCACCCCGGCCCAGACCGGAGGCTCGGTCCGGGTCACCCCCGCGTCCTACACCTCCACCGTCCCCGCGGGCGGCTCGGTCACCCTCGGTTTCATCGGAACGAAGGGCAGCACGAACACCGCCCCGACCGTCTTCACGCTCAACGGCTCGGCCTGCACCACCGGTTGACGCTCTCCCGTGCCCGGCCGGCCGCGGCCGGGCACGGTCGGCTAGACCCTCCCGGCCGGGCCCCGGCCCTTGCGGCGCCCGGCCGGGAGGGTCAGCGCGATCAGGCCCGACGCCAGCACGGCCAGTCCGCACCAGGAGGCCGCCGGGAGCCGTTCGCCGAGGACGCCGACGCCCAGCACCGCCGCGACGGCGGGCTCGGCCAGGGTCAGTGACGTGGCCACCGACGCCGGGGTGCGGCGCAGCCCGTGCCCGAAGAGGAGGTAGGCCAGATACACGGTGAACACCGCGAGATACCCGGCCACCGCCGCCCCGCGCCCGGTGAGCAGCCAGTCGGTGCCGACGTACAGCACGAGCGGTACGACGAGCAGCCCGGCCGCGCCGAAGAGCACACCCATCACGGCGTCCGAGGAGTGCCCCCGGGTGATCAGGCCGCCGCCGATCAGCGAGTAGACGGCGTACGACAGCCCGGCGCACACGGCGAGCGCCACGCCCGTGGGGTCGACCGGGGTGCCGCGCCCGGACAGGGCAGGGCCCAGCACCAGCAGGGCGCAGCCGAGGACGGCGGACGCGGTCGCGGCGGTCCAGCGCGCGGTCGGCCGGGCCCGGCCGGTGCCCCAGGCCAGCAGCCCGGTGAACACCGGGGCGCTGCCGAGCGCGATCACCGTGGCCACGGCCACGCCGGTACGGGCCACCGCGGGGTAGAAGGTCAGGGGATACCCGGCCACCGCCAGTGCGCCCAGCGCGAGCAGCGCTCGCTCCCGGGGTGTGCGGGCGCCCGGCAGGGAGCGGGCTCCGCGTGAGGTGAGGAACAGCAGCAGGCCGCCGAGCGCGAGTCCGGCACAGCCGATGGCCGCCGCCGGGGCACCGGCCGGGGCCAGGGAGCTCGCCGTTCCGGTCGTGCCCCACAGCACGGCCGAGACGAGGATCGGGGCGGGCCCGCCGAGGAGTCCGGGGCGGGAGAGGGGCGCGCCGGTGTCCTTCGGGCGCGCGGGGGTCGGAACAGTGGTGCGGTTCGGCACAGTCGTGGGTCTTCCGTCGTCGAATGCGTCAGGGAATCGATCCGCGACAGGCGCACGACAGAGCCTCCTGACCGGCTCAGGCCGGTGGGAGGCGGGAAGACATCCGCTTCCGCGAGGTCCGCGCGCCCGTCAGACGCCGGGCGGCGGAAGGACGACGTGCCAGTGGGTGTTCACCCGGCGATGATAACCGCACCGGGGCCGGGGCCCTGGGCCCCGGCCGCGCGGCACCCGGCGCCGTGGGTCAGCGCAGCTTGCGGCAGTACAGCGCGTCCGGTGTGCGGGAGGAGCCGAGGCGGCCCGTGTAGGCGATGCCGGCCGCGTACTCGTCGTCGGCGCACTGGCCCTTGTAGCGGCCGTACGCGAAGTCGCCGCCCTTCGGGGCCGGGCCGCGGTTGTCGCCCCGGTCGAACCAGAGGGTGCGGGCACCCGAGCCCGTGATCGTGCCCGCCACGGCCGGGGCGCACAGGGCGGCGGAGACGGCGGCGCCGCGGACGCTGTAGCCGATCAGGAACTGGCCCTCGGCGCACTGGAGTTTGCTGTAGCCGGAGGCCCAGTCCGAGCGGACATGGCGCTCGTCCCTGACCACCTCGTGGGCGCGGGCGGAGTCCCAGCGCGGGCCTGCCGCCGCGTCGGTGCACAGGCCCCGGTTGCCTGTGTGGCTCAGACCGATCAGCCGCTGTCCGTCGGGACAGGCGGCCTTGCGCGCCCCGGAGTCCCAGTCGCCCACGGCCCGCATCCTGCGGGACTGGACGAAGTCGCCGTGGTCGGGGCTGAGCATCGGCCAGTGCGTCGCCGGGGCGATGTGGCCGGTGCGGCTGGGGGCGGACATCAGCCGGGTCCAGGCCGCGGCGCGCCAGTCGTCACCGTCGTACAGGCCCATTCGGTGGCCCCGCGCGTCCCAGTGCAGCAGGGCCCAGCCGTTGCCCCCGCGGTTCTCGTGCCAGCCGACCAGCGGCCAGTAGGCGAAGTCGGCGTCGGCGCGGATGAGCTGGTCGACGAAGTTCTCGAACCAGGCGCGCGGCTTCTGCCCGGTCTCCTCCCGGCCGCCGACGCCGAACTCGCTGATCCACAGCGGGGCGGTGTAGTGGCGGTCGCCCTCGGTGACGAAGAACGCCTGCCGGTCGAGCACGGAGATCAGGTCGGCCGGGCTGAGGTCGCGGTAGCGCGGGTCGGTGGTCTCGCCCATGCCGGTGGCGCCGGTGTGGTTGGGGCCCGTGTAGTCGTAGAAGTGGGCGGAGTACACCAGCTTGTCGGAGCTCAGGAGCGTGTGGGAGAGGTTGCGGGCCGGTTCCAGGGTGGGGCGGCCGTGGGGCAGGCCGTCCACCGGGATGCCGTACCAGTTGATGCCCTCCACCATGATCAGCAGGTCGGGGCCGGCCTCGGTCAGGATGCGGTCGGCGACGCGCTGCGAGGCGGCGAACCAGTCGTGGTCGTCGCCGAGGCCCCAGTTGGGGTCGTCCCAGACCGAGCGCCGCACCTCGTTGTAGAGGTCGGCGCCCACGACGCGCTTGTTGTCGCGGTAGCGGCGGGCCATGAACACCCAGTCGTTCTCCCACGCCGTCGTGGACAGGCTCGCGTTCCAGCGTTCGTTGCCGTCGACCCCGCAGCACCAACGGGTCGTGTTGGTGTGGTTGTTGAGGATCACCGCGAGCCCGGCCGCCGTCAGTTCGCGCACCACGACGTCGTACACCTGGAGCGGGGTGCTGCCCCGCAGTTGGGGGTTGGCGGCGACGGAGGCGTCGGTGACCGGGCGGCTGTCGTGGATCATCTCGTTGGAGAACGGCAGCCGGATGCTGTTGATCCCCAACTCCTGGAAGCCCGCGATGATGTCCGCCATGGGTGCCCGGTCGAGGCCGAGCGGCATCCGGCCGGAGTTCTCGCCCGCGTGGTGCTGGGCGTTGTCGTCCTGACTGCCCGAGCCGTTCCAAGTGCCGCTAGCTCCGTGCCAGTTGCCCGACCGCAGCCGGAAGCGCTCGCCGTCGGCGTCCACGATCCAGCGCCCGCGTGTACTGAGCGGGCCGGTCCAGTCCGCCGCCCCGGTGGAGGCGGCCGAGGGCGGGGTGGGGGCGGCGGCCGGTTCGGCCGAGGCGTCGGGGACGACCGCGAGGGTGCAGAGCAGTGCGGCGGCCAGCATCCGGAGCACAGGCATATTTGTCATGGTCGCGCCATGATGGCGGATGTGCGGGGAGAAGGCCAGAGTGACCCGGGACGGGGGGCCGGAGTCGGCCACGGCACGGCGTTGTCAGTGGCCTCTGCCATGATCCCCGCATGTCCGACGACGACCGGCCGAACCAGCCCCGCGTCACCGGCCGGCGCGGCGGCCCCACCGCCCCGTGCCGGCCGGCGCCCCCTGTTCCCGGCGGCCGCGCGGCTCGGCGCGAGGTGCTCCTGCCGTTCGACGACGAACGGCAGGCGCTGATCCTCGGCGAGGCCTTCCCGCTCGCCGCCGACCGTGAGATCACCGACCCGAGCATTCTCCGACTGATCGAGCGAGGTTCCTGATGGCCACCGTGACCTTCCGGGACGAGACCGCGACGGGCAAGGCCGTCGCCGAGCTGGCGGTCGAGGGGCTCCCCGACCGGATGAGCGTGCGGGAGCTGATCCGGCTGCGCGTGCGCGAGGAGGTCACCCGCCACAACGCCCGGCCGGGCGACCGGTTCCACGGCCTGGTCCGGCCCGACGACGCCGAGACCGAGCTCAACGGCTACCGGCTGCGCGAGCCCCGCCGCATCGACTGGGAACGCCAGGCCGACATAGCCGAGCAGGCGTTCCTGGCCAACGGGTACTTCGTGCTGACCGGGGACCGGCAGATCGAGCACCTCGACGAGCAGATCGACCTCACGGCCGAACCGGACCTGGTGTTCATCAGACTCGTGGCGCTGGTCGGGGGCTGAGCCCCACGGCGGCCCGGCTCATCCGCCAGGGCCCCTCGGCCCGACGTCCACGCGCTGGTCGGGGGCTGACGACCAAGGCGGCCCGGCTCATCCCCCCGGGCCCCTCGGCCCGATGTCCACCACCCGCGCCCAGGCGGGCGGGCGTTCGGGGACGTAGTCCGGGTTGTCCTCCCGCCAGGAGTCCGACGTCCCACCGCGCGGGAACAGCCCGATCACCGTGCGGCAGGGCGGCCGGACGGCCGGCCACGGGGTCTGGCCGTCGGTGAGGGCCACGACGACGTCCGGGCGGGGCCGTGCCGCGAGAGCCCTGGCGAAACCGCTGCGCAGATCCGTTCCCCCACCGCCGAGCAAGGGGATGTCCTCGGCCCGGCACAACGGCCCCACCACGTTCGCCGCCGCGTCGCAGGACAGCACGCTCACCAGGTCGCGCCGCCCCCCGACGGCACGGGAGATCGCGGCGATCTCCAGCAGGGCGCTGCCCAGTTCGGCGTCGCTGACCGAACCGGAGGTGTCCACGACGACCGTGACACGCGGCGGCGTGCGGCGCAGACTCGGCAGCACCACACCGGGCAGGCTCGCCGAACGCCGGGCCGGGCGGCCGTAGACGTAGTCCTCGCCCACCCCGGCCGCGGACGCCGCCGAGCGGACGGCGGCACCCAGCAGTTCCCGCCAGGGCTGCGGCGGATGGACCACCTCCTCAGCCCACCGCCGCCACCCCTGCGGCGCGTCCCCCGGCCGGCCCGTGATCCCCCGGGCGACCCGGAACCGTACG
Organism: Streptomyces sp. NPDC048600; assembly: GCF_055587025.1. Lineage (NCBI taxonomy): Bacteria > Bacillati > Actinomycetota > Actinomycetes > Kitasatosporales > Streptomycetaceae > Streptomyces > Streptomyces sp. NPDC048600. The sequence continues at coordinate 336,730 of NZ_JBVJGZ010000005.1, forward strand.
GCGTCCCGCTCCTGCTCGCTGAGTCCGTGCGCCCCGTCCGGGCCCAGCTCCCACTCCCGGGCCACGCCGTCGGCGCCGCTCCCGCAGTCCAGCCAGGCCAGGTACTGGGTCATCGGCCCGAGCCGGATCTTCCCCGCGTACTCCTCCATGAGCAGCCCGCCGGACAGCAGCAGATGATGCGGGAACACCGCGCCCTTCGGGACCACGAGTCCGTCGCCGAACGCATCGTCGTTGATCTCGCAGTCCGCCGCGAGGTTCATCCGCAGCCGGTCGCCCGCGCCCGTCATGCCACGGTCGCGGGCGAGCCGGTCGCTGCGGCCGTGGTGATCGCGCAACAGATGCGACACCTCGTGCACCCACACCGCGGCCAGGTCCTCCACCGGCATCCGGTCCACGAACCCCGGTGAGACATAGCACCGCCAGTGCCGGTCGACCGCCATCGTCGGCACCCCGCGCGACTCGACGACATGCAGGGCGAACAGGGCGGTGGCGAGATAGGGCCGGGCCCGCGCCGCGTGCAGCCGGGCCGCGAACAGCTTGTCCAGATCCAGCGCCACGGCCGTCGCCGCGCTCATCGGGCACCCTGCCCGGCCAGCGGGGCCGCGACGGCCGCACGGTCGGCCGCCCGGTCCGCGCGGCGGGACAGGGACACCGCCCCGGCCAGCCGCTCGATGGCCTCCGGCACGTCCCAGTCCTCGCGGCGCAGCCCGGCGAGCGCCGTGGCGGGGGCGACCACCAGATCGGGCGCCCCGGTTTCGAGGGCCCGCACCAGCAGCGCCCACGCGGCGTCCCAACGGGCCCGCTCCGGCCGGGCGTTGACCGCCGCCACCACCGCCTCGAGGCTCGCCTGCCGCAGATCCCCCCGCTCGGGCAGCTCGGCCCGGCCGGGGTCGGCGAGCAGCAGCTCGGGGTCGGGCAGGTCCATCCGGTCCATCGCCGCCAGCAGCTCGAATCCCGGGCCGTCCCCGACCGTTCCCCTGACCAGCAGCGACAGCACGTCCCGGGAGACCCCGGCGGCGGTTGCGAACGCGATCAGGGTCAGCGTCATGTCCCAGCTGCGCGGCGAGGGCCAGGCGCCGCCCCGGCGGGTCTCCCCGCTCGGCAGCCGGTGCACCAGGGTGGGCCGGGCCGTGAGGAACTCGCACACCGCGCGGCGCGCGAAGGCCACGGCCTCGCTCAGCAGGGCCGGGTCGAGCCGGGGCAGGGTGGCCCGGGGCCAGGTCCCGGCGAGGCCCCGTACGACGACCTCGTGGTCGTGCGCCCACTGGAGGTGGACGAACCGGTTCGCCAGCGGCGGGCTCAGCTCCCAGCCGTCGGCGGCCGACGAACGCGGGTTGGCCGCCGCCACGATCCGTACCCCGGGCGGCAGCCGGAGCTCGCCGATCCGCCGCTCCAGGACGAGCCGCAGCAGCGCGGCCTGCACGGCGGGCGGCGCGGTGGACAGCTCGTCCAGGAACAGCAGCCCCCGGCCGGCCCGCACCAGGCGCACGGCCCAGTCCGGCGGCGCCATCGGTACGCCCTGCTGCGCGGGGTCGTCGCCGAGGACGGGCAGCCCGGAGAAGTCGGACGGCTCGTGAACGCTCGCGATCACCGTGGTCAGCGGCAGATCCAGGGAAGTGGCCAGCTGGTTGAGCGCGGCGGTCTTGCCGATGCCGGGCTCACCCCACAGCAGCACCGGCAGATCGGCGGCCACGGCGAGAGTCAGGGCCTCCAACTGGGTGTCAGCGCGGGGTTCGGTCGTCGTGTCACGCAGCAGGGTCAACAGCTCGCCTGCCACGTCGAGCCGGGAGGAGGAGACAGAAGTCTGGGGCATGCGTCATCACCTGGGGAAGGTCGTCGGGGCAGGGCACGGCCCGGCTCCCGGAAAGCCGGAAGGGAGAAGAAGCGAGAAGAAGAGGAAGCGAGAAGAAGAGGAGGGGAGTTGTCAGCGCGCGGTCGTGTGGCGCGGATGGGAGCGGTGGCCGCCGGGCCGCTTGGGGCCGGGCCAGGCCGACCGGTGCGGTGACGGCTCGGCCAGGCCTGCCCTGAACAGCCCGTAGGCGACCCGCCGTCCGGCGGCCGCCTCCAGTTCGTCCAGCAACGGGCCGCTGCGCAGCACCGCTTCGGGCCCGAGCAGCCCCTCCACCACGGCCAGTGCCCCGGCGATGTCACCGTGGGCGAGACGTTCGCGGACACCGGGGAGGCAGTCGGGCCTGCGGTGGGCCTCGTCGATCGCCCGCAGACAGGGCAGCGGCGGTCCGGAGAGCGCGGCGAGCAGTTCCTCGCGCCGGACCTCGCCCGGGTCGTGGTCGAGCGGGGCCAGTACGCCGTCGACCAGCCCGATCCGGTGCCGGGCGCCCCGGCACTCCACCAGCCGCGCCCCTCCCACCGGGTCCGCGGCGGGCGGCGGGCCCGGCGCGTGTCCCGGTGCCAGAGCCTCGGCGACCAGGGGATGCAGCAGCCCGGGCTCGATCAGTCCGGCGCGCAGCAGTTCCAGGTCGGGCGGTACCCAGGTCGCCGCCTCGGGCAGCACGGGGAGCGCGGACAGCCGCCCGTCGGCCGGAGCCGCGGTGACGCTGACGGCCGCCGGTCCCCTGGGCCGGACCAGCAGCCGCTGCCGGGCGCCGAGACGTACGGCGACCGCTTCGGCCGGCCGCTGCTCGGCGTCCAGCAGGATTTCCGCCTCCGCCGCCCACCGGCCGACGGCACAGCGCGCGATGCCGGGCGCGGGCGGATCGGCCATGGCGGGCAGGGCGGTCAGGGCGGAGGGCGCCTCGTCGGACCCGGACCGTGCCCGTAGCTCCGCCGACCTGCGTACGTCCCACAGGTGCCGGTGCAGATCGAGGCGGAACCGCCTGTTCGGCCGGGCGTGTGGATGCCCGCCCGTCCCGGAGGCGGGGCGGGCCCCGTCCCACAGGGCGAGGCTCATCCGCTGCCCGGCGTCCGCACGGGCCGGCGGGGTCCGCACGACCAGATGCACCGGACTCGCACCGTCCCGTCCCGCGCCCTCGTAGCGGGCCAGGGAGACGGTCAGGCCAGGACGCAGCAGCCCGTCGGGCGCGACGCGCGGCATGTGCCAGCGCAGCAGATCGGGGGCCAGGCAGCGGAGATCCGCGCGCACCCGGGCCGCGAACTCGCGCCCGTGGAGGTCCGCCGCGGACCGCAGATTCAGATCGACGTCGACACCGGCGGCGGCGCACGCCCCGGCCCAGTCACCGGCGCGACGGCGGACGGTCGCGGTCTCGATCATGGACGTGGGCACGGCGTACTCACGCACGCGCAACCAGAGGGAAAGACGGGGATCGCCGTTCGCGATGTGAGTGGTCATCAGCACTCACCTTGCGCGGACGGTTCCCCCAGACTCTGAAGAGAGGAAGTAGTCATCGCGGCGATGCTAACCACGAAACCGTGGATGTGTCAGGTGGTTTGATTCCGGCGCTCGGCGCTCGGCGCTCGGCGGGCTGCGGGCTGCGGGCTGCGGGCTGCGGGCTGCGGGGGGCCGACGCCGACGCCGGCGAGCGTGGCACGCGCCCCGGTCGCGGTCGATGACCTCCGAGGTGAGGCCCGACGCACGGGCCGGCGGGCAAAAGGGTTTGACCGCCCGCGAGGGACACGGGTCGGATGGGACGCCATGGACTCAGTGCGGATGCATCCCGGTCAGCAGGCCGTCGACGGCGACCTCGTACGGCGGCTGGTCGCCGGACAGTTCCCGCAATGGGACGGGCTGCCGCTCGAGCGGATCGCGTCCGGCGGCACGGTCAACGCCATGTACCGCCTGGGCGAGGACCGGGTCGTACGGCTGCCGCTGGTCCGGGGCGGTGTCGCCGACGTGGCGCTGGAGCAGGAGTGGCTGCCCCGCCTCGCGGGCCGGCTGCCGATGGCCGTGCCCGAGGTGCTGGGGGCGGGGAGGCCCGCCGAGGGATACCCGTGGCCCTGGTCGGTCTACCGGTGGCTGCCGGGCGAGAACCCGCGCGCGGGAACCCTCGCCGAACCGACGCAACTGGCCGAGGGGCTGGCCCTGTTCGTCGCCGCGATGCGTGGCGTCGGCCTTCCGGGGGCGCCCCGGGCCCACCGCGGCGGTCCGCTCGCCGAGCAGGACGCGGAGACCCGCGCGGCGATCGAGCGACTGCGCGCCCTGCCGCAGGAGGGCGTGGACTGCGACGCCGTGGCCGCCCGGTGGGCCGAGGCGATGCGTGCCCCGACCTGGGACGGCCCTCCCGTGTGGCTGCACGCCGACCTGATGCCCGGCAACCTCCTTCTGGACGGCGGCAGGCTCGGCGCGGTGATCGACTTCGGCTGCGCGGGCCTGGGCGACCCGGCCTGCGACCTCTTCCCCGCCTGGAACCTGCTCCCGCCGCCCGCCCGGCGGGTCTTCCGCGAGGCCTTGGACGTCGACGACGTCACCTGGCGCCGCGGCCGTGCCCGCACGCTGTCCCAGGCGCTCATCGCCCTGCCGTACTACCGCGACACGAACCCGGCCATGGCGGACAACGCCCGGCACGTGATCCGCGCGGTCCTGGACGACGACTGAGAGTGGGAGCGGGTCCCGGACGGTTTCATCCGCCGGCCGTCCCTCCCAACAGGCCACCCCTACGAAGGCGTTGCCTCAGACCTCTCCGACAGTGCCGTTGGCTCAACCCCCTCCGACAAAGCCGTTGCCCCCCCGGCGTCCCTCCACCTACCGTCGCGATCATGCTGCCCTTGGTGGAGACGGACGAGGAGTGGGACGCGATCGTCCCCGACGAGACGGTGATGCGCCCCGGGGTCGAGGCCCTGGCCGCCCGGCTCGGCCTGGACGGTGTGCCGCTCAGCCGTTTCCCGGACGGGTCGCAGCCCGTCTACGCCGTCGGTGACGAGCACGTCCTGAAGCTGTTCCCGGCGGCCGTCGCCGGGGACGGCCTCGCGGAGGGCAGGGTGCTCGCCCACCTCCAGGGACGGCTGCCGATCCCGACGCCCAGGGTGCGCGAGCACGGCACGTACGAGAACGGCTGGCGGTACGTGCTGATGTCCCGGCTGCCCGGCGAGAACCTGGCCGCCGCCTGGGAACGCGTCACGCCCCGGCAGCGCGAGCGCCTGGTGACCGAGGTCGGCGAGGCCCTCGCGGTGCTGCACTCCCTCGACGCGCAACCCCTCGCGGACGTCCTCGGTCCGGGCGACTGGGGCGCGTTCGTGGACCGCCGGACGGCGGCAGCGGTGGAACAGCAGCGCGGCCACGGCCTGTCGGAGGCCTGGCTGGAGCGGATCCCGGACTACCTCGCCTCGGTCCCGCTGCCCCGCGCCCCACAGCCCAGCCTGTTGCACACCGAGGTGATGCGGCAGCACCTGCTCGTCGACCTCGCCGACGCCGACGGCCCGCGGCTGACCGGCCTGTTCGACTTCGAACCGGCGATGATCGGCGACCGGGCCTACGACTTCGTGGGCGTCGGCCTGTTCGTCACCCGAGGCGACCCGGCCCTGCTGGCCCGCCTCTGCGAGGCGTACGGGCACACCTTCGAGCCCGCCGTGCTGCTCGCCTACACCCTGCTGCATGTCTACAGCCATCTCCCCTGGTACATCAGGGAGTTGGGCGTACCGGCCGAGGGCGACCTGCCGGCGCTGGCGGAGGCGTGGTTCGGCACGGCATGACCTCCGCCGGACCGGGCGCGGCTCAGCCTCGCGGCTGGACGATGTCGATCATCCAGGGGACGCCGAAGCGGTCCGTGCACATGCCGAACACATCGCCCCACATCTGCTTCTCCAGCGGCACGGAGACCTGGGAATCCGCGGACAGCTTGTCCCAGTACCCCCGCAGCTCGGCCTCGTCCTCGCCGCTGACGCTCACCGAGAAGTAGTTGCCCCGTGTCGCCTCCATGCCGGGCGGGGTGTCGGCGCCCATCAGCGTGAAGCCGGCGTCGGTCTCCAGCATGCCGTGCATGATCTTGTTCTCGTCCGGTGTGCCCGTCTGGCCGAACTCGCCGAACGTGTTGAGCTTGAGCGTGCCGCCGAAGACCTCCTTGTAGAACTCCATCGCCTCCCGCGCAGTGCCGTCGAAGCTGAGGTAGGGGTTGAGGCGTGACGCCATGAGAACCTCCCGGAACGGGCAGATCGGTCTATTACGCGCACAGTAGCGCGGGCCACTGACAGCGGCCCGCCGGGCGCACCCGCCACGGCCCGCGCCGCCCCAGCCCGCTCCGGCCCGGACGATCGCGGTCCCGGCGGTCTCCCGAAAACGCGTTCACCCGTTCGCGGGGCGCGTGATAGTGCTTGGGTGCATGACGACGATCAGCATCGATCAGGGCAGTGACGATCCGCAGGTGGCGGAGGCGATCGCCGCCGAGTACGAGACGCTGTCCCCGGGCTGCCGGGCCGACGCCGACCGGCTGCGGAGCTTCCTGGCCCCGGACTTCCACGAGTTCGGCGCCTCGGGCGGCGAGATCGTCTTCGAGGGCACCGCGGAACGCGTCGCTTCCGACACCGATCCGGAGGGAGAGCCCATCGCGGTCGAGCGGATGCGGGGCGTACGGCTGGTCGACGGACTGGTCATGCTCAAGTACACGGTGAACATCGACGGCCGCTGGTCCCACCGGACCTCCCTGTGGCGCCGGGCCGCCCCGGGGCACTGGCAGATGTTCCACAACCAGGGCACGCCGACCAGCCCTCCCATGGACTGACCCGGCCCGCCGCGCCCCGCCTCACGCCCGCGCCGTTCCATCGCGCCAGGGTCAATTCACTGCACCTGTAGTAGTCTACCGACACCACGGTGGCCGTAGTACTGCAAATGGAGTGGTTCGATTGGTGCGCAGGAACGATCAGCGACGGGCCGCCCTGGTGGACGCCGCCATCGAGGTGCTGGCGCGGGAGGGGGCGCGCGGTCTGACCTTCCGGGCCGTGGACGCGGAGGCCGGTGTGCCCGTCGGGACCGCCTCCAACTACTTCTCGCACCGCGACGACCTGCTCATCCAGACCGGTGGACGGGTCTACGAGCGGCTCCAGCCGGACCCGTCGGAGTTCGACCGGCTGCGCGCGGTCGAGCGGGACCAGGACCGGGACCTGTACCGGCAGGCGATGTACGCCCTGGTCGACCGGGTCGGCGGGTTCCGCTCCGGGTACCTGGCGCTGCTCGAACTGCGCCTGGAGGCCACCCGGCGCCCCGGTCTGCGCAGACTGCTGACCGAGCAGGTGCGGGGCGATCTGGAGGCGAACATCGCGTACCACGAGGCGAGCCGTCTGCCGGGCGACGCCCTCACCGTCAAGCTGCTGTACCTGGCGCTCAACTGGCTGATCGTCGAGCAGCTCACCCTCCCGGACGTGCTCTCGGAGCGCGAGCGGGAGGAACTGGTCGACGCAGCGGTCGAGCGCCTGCTGGGGGACTGGCCGAACGCGGCCGGCACGCCCTGGAGCCCTGCTGACGGGACTGCCGTGGAGGCCGACGGGCCGCGCCCGGAAACACCTGGGCCGGGCCCGTCCGTGTAGAGGCCGACGGCCCGTGCCCGAGAACACCTGGGCCGGGCCCGGCCCCGTCCGCCGCGATCAGTACAGCCTGTTGACCGCCGTCTTGGTCGTCCGCTTGAAGTCCGCCACCTGCGCATGCCGGAAGTTGCCCATCTGGGCCCACTTCACGAAGGTGACGGTCCTGCCGTCACGGCCGACCGACATCAGGGCGATGTCGGAGGCACCCCAGGTCGTGCGGGTGTGCAGCCCGTAGACGTGGGCGCCCTCCTCGACGGCGAGCTTGCCGTAGTACCTGCCGGTCGCCGACACGTCGGGGTACTGCTTCTCCAGCGCGGTCGCGCAGTCGCGGATCTTCTTGCGGAGCAGGGCGGCGAAGTCGGCGGCCTTCGTCGCGTTGCGGGCCACGACGGTCACCTGGAGCGCGTTGGTGTCGTACTCGGTCCAGAAGGCGCGGTGGCGGGAGGTCGACGGCAGTGCCTCGCCGACGCAGACCGGGAGCGGGTCGGGCTGTCCGGCTTTGACCGGACCGGCGTACCAGGCAGAGGAGGCGTGTGGCGGCAGTTCGGCCGGCTTGAGGAACTTCGGGCCGGTGGCGGCGGTCGCCGAGGGTACGGCCGCGGTGAGGGCCACGGCGGTGCCGGTCGCCACCGTGGCGAGTGCCAGCTGGATGCGTCGAGGACGGAAGGTCATGGCTTCCCCCATGGGTGGGTCGTGTGCGGATGCGGTGCCACGGCAGTGACTGTGCCTTGTACGACCTGTGGACACCCCCGACCGTTGCCCCGTGTTCCGCCACAAAAGGGTCCCATTCTTCACGGAAGGGCAACATCCGTGTCCGTCCGGGGCGTTCGGCGGATGCCGCACGGCTCTTGACTCCTCGGACCCCCCATTCGATCCTCGTCGGTAACTTTCGCTGGGCATGACAATTTCAGCTGTCCGATCTAGGGATGTGGCCATGCACCGACGCCCTCACGTCGCCGTCGTCTCGCTGCTGCTGCTCTTGCTGGCCATGGCCCTCGGCCCGGCGCCGAGTTCCGCCGCGGCGGCCGACGACTGGTGGAACCCGTCCGCGCGGCCCGCCCTGGACTCCGGGATCGGTGTCACCGGCGAACCGTTCAAGGGCACCGACTCCCGTGGCGAGGTGCGCGGGTTCGTCGACGCCCACGACCACATCTTCTCCAACGAGGCATTCGGCGGGCGCCTGTTGTGCGGCAAGCCGTTCTCCGAGGCCGGTGTCGCGGACGCGCTGAAGGACTGTCCCGAGCACTACCCGGACGGCTCGCTGGCGGTCTTCGACTTCATCACCAAGGGCGGCGACGGCCGCCACGACCCCGTCGGCTGGCCCACGTTCAAGGACTGGCCCGCCCATGACTCGCTCACCCACCAGCAGAACTACTACGCCTGGATCGAGCGCGCCTGGCGCGGCGGGCAGCGCGTCCTCGTCAACGACCTGGTCACCAACGGTGTGATCTGCTCGGTCTACTTCTTCAAGGACCGCTCCTGCGACGAGATGACCTCCATCCGGCTCCAGGCGAAGCTGACCTACGACCTCCAGGCGTACATCGACAAGCAGTACGGCGGCGCCGGAAAGGGCTGGTTCCGGGTCGTCACCGACAGCGCGCAGGCCCGGCAGGTGATCGAGCAGGGCAAACTCGCCGTCGTGCTCGGCGTGGAGACCTCCGAGCCGTTCGGCTGCAAGATGATCCTGGACATCGCGCAGTGCAGCCGGGAGGACATCGACAAGGGCCTCGACGAACTGCACGCGCTCGGGGTGCGCAGCATGTTCCTGTGCCACAAGTTCGACAACGCGCTGTGCGGCGTCCGCTTCGACTCCGGCACGCTCGGAACGGCCATCAACGTAGGCCAGTTCCTGTCCACCGGGACCTTCTGGCGCACCGAGAAGTGCACCGGCCCGCAGGCCGACAACCCCATCGGCTCGGCCTCCGCGGCCGCTGCCGAGAGCAAGCTCCCCGCGGGCGTGTCGGTGCCCTCGTACGCGGGCGACGCGCAGTGCAACGTGCGCGGGCTGACCGATCTCGGTGAGTACGCCGTGCGCGGCATGATGAAGCGCAAGATGATGCTCGAGGTCGACCACATGAGCGTCAAGGCCACCGGGCGGGTCCTCGACATCTTCGAGGCCGAGTCCTACCCCGGCGTGATCTCCTCGCACAGCTGGATGGACCTCAACTGGACCGAACGCGTCTACGCCCTCGGAGGGTTCATCGCCCAGTACATGCACGGCTCCGAGGGTTTCAGCGCGGAGGCACGGCGCACCGAGGCGCTGCGCGACAAGTACGGCGTCGGCTACGGCTACGGCACCGACATGAACGGCGTCGGCGGCTGGCCCGGCCCGCGCGGCGCGAACACCCCCGACCCCGTGCAGTACCCCTTCCGCAGCACCGACGGCGGCTCGGTCATCGACCGGCAGACCACCGGCCAGCGCACCTGGGACCTCAACACCGACGGAGCCGCCCACTACGGCCTGGTACCGGACTGGATCGAGGACATCCGGGTGACCGGCGGCCAGGACGTCGTCGACGACCTGTTCCGGGGCGCCGAGTCCTACCTCGGCACCTGGGGCGCGGCCGAACACCACCAGGCCTCCGTCAACCTGGCCAAGGGGGCACCGGCCACGGCCAGTTCGAGCGAGTGGAGCCTGTTCACCAGCTACGCGCCCGGCCGGGCCGTGGACGGCACCCGTGACACCCGCTGGGCCAGCGACTGGAGCGACGGCCAGTGGCTGCGCCTCGACCTCGGTTCGACCCGGCGGGTCGGCCGGGTCACCCTCGACTGGGAGCGCGCGTACGGCCGTTCGTACCGCGTCGACCTCTCCACCGACGGTGTCGACTGGCGCACCGTCTGGTCCACCACCGGCGGCGACGGCGGCCTCGACATCGCCGACTTCGCCGGCACACCCGCCCGCTACGTCCGCCTCCAGTTCCTCGGCCGGGCCACCAACTGGGGTTACTCACTGCACGAGGTGACGGTGCACAGCGCCTGACATCACCTCGGGTAGGCCGGTCGCGGGGAGACCCTCGCGCGAGCGGCCGGGCGACCGCGGCCGCCCGGCCGCGATCACCGTGCCCCGGACCGCACCGCCCCCACGCTCGCCCCCGCCACCAGGGCGACGGCGGCCCACCGCGTCGCGCGAGGCGGTCGCACAGGGGCGGTCGTACGGAGCCGCGCGGGAGTGGGCCATCCGCGCGGCGGCCTCGTCGCGGGCTGGACCTCGGGCGCCACCGCTCTCGTCCCGGGCGGCCTGCTGTGTCCGGCCGCCGTGACCTCGGCGGCGGCGACCACGCCCGAACTGCGCGGAACGCGGCAGGCGGGCACGGGACCCCAGGCCCCGCGCCCGCCGAAGCCCGACGGGGTCACCGCCGCACTCAGCCGATGACCACCAGCAGATCGCCGCCCTCCACCTGCTGCACCCGGTTCACGGCCAGCCGGGACACCCGGCCGGCCTTCGGCGCGGTGATGGACGCCTCCATCTTCATCGCCTCGATGGTGGCCAGCGTGGCACCGGCCTCCACCTCGTCGCCCTCCGCGGCCACCAGCGTGACCACACCGGCGAACGGCGCCGGGACATGGCCCGGGTCGGCGCGGTCGGCCTTCTCCGTCACCGGGACGTCGGAGGCCGCCGCCCGGTCACGGACCTGGATCGGACGGAGCTGGCCGTTCAGCGAGGACATCACCGTGCGCATGCCCCGCTCGTCGGCCTCACCGACGGCCTGGAGCTCGATGAGCAGCCGCACACCGGGCTCCAGATCGATGGAGTACTCCTGGCCGGGACGCAGACCGTAGAAGTAGTCCTTGCTGTCCAGGACGCTGGTGTCGCCGAACGCCTGCCGGTGGGTGTCGAACTCCCGGGTCGGCGCCGGGAACAGCAGCCGGTTCAGTGTGGGGCGCGGCTCCTTCTCCAGACCCTCTCGGTCCTCCGCGGACAGCTGTGCCATCGGCTTGGCCTCGGCCCGCCCCTGGAGCGCCCGGGTGCGGAACGGCTCGGGCCAGCCGCCGGGCGGGGTGCCCAGCTCACCACGGAGGAAGCCGATCACCGAGTCCGGGATGTCGAACCGCGAGGGCTCCGCCTCGAAGTCCTTCGGGTCCACGCCCGCGCCCACCAGGTGCAGCGCCAGGTCGCCCACCACCTTCGAGGACGGCGTGACCTTCACCAGCCGGCCCAGCATCCGGTCGGCCGCCGCGTACATCGCCTCGATCTGCTCGAAACGGTCGCCGAGACCGAGCGCGACCGCCTGGGTGCGCAGGTTGGACAGCTGACCACCCGGGATCTCGTGGTGGTAGACCCGGCCGGTCGGCGCGGACAGGCCCGCCTCGAAGGGGGCGTACACCTTGCGCACGCTCTCCCAGTACGGCTCCAGGTCGCCGACCGCCGCCAGGCTCAGACCCGTCGGCCGCTCGGAGTGGTCCGTCGCGGCGACGATCGAGGACAGCGACGGCTGCGAGGTCGTGCCGGCCATGGACGCCACCGCCCCGTCCACCGCGTCCGCGCCCGCCTGGATCGCGGCGAGGTAGGTGGCGAGCTGCCCGCCCGCGGTGTCGTGGGTGTGCAGATGCACCGGCAGGTCGAACTCCCGGCGCAGCGCCGAGACCAGCTTCGCCGCGGCCGGGGCCCGCAGCAGGCCCGCCATGTCCTTCACCGCCAGCACGTGCGCGCCCGCGTCGACGATCCGCTCGGCCAGCCGCAGGTAGTAGTCCAGCGTGTAGAGCTTCTCGGAGGGGTCCGACAGGTCGGAGGTGTAGCAGAGCGCCACCTCCGCGATCGACGTCCCCGTCTCCCGCACGGCGTCGATCGCGGGCCGCATCTGGTCGACGTCGTTCAGCGCGTCGAAGATACGGAAGATGTCGATGCCGGTGGCCGCGGCCTCCCGTACGAACGCGTCGGTGACCTCCGTCGGGTACGGGGTGTAGCCGACGGTGTTGCGGCCGCGCAGCAGCATCTGGAGACAGATGTTCGGCACGGCCTCGCGCAGCGCGGCCAGCCGCTCCCACGGGTCCTCCGCGAGGAACCGCAGCGCCACGTCGTACGTCGCGCCGCCCCAGCACTCGAGCGACAGCAGGTCGGGCAGCGTACGGGCGACCACCGGGGCGACCGCCAGCATGTCCTTGGTGCGCACCCGGGTGGCGAGCAGCGACTGATGGGCGTCACGGAACGTCGTGTCGGTGACGCCCATCGTCCGCGACTCGCGCAGCCAGCTCGCGAAGCCCTGGGGGCCCAGCTCGGCCAGCCGCTGCCGGGAGCCGGCCGGCGGCTCGCCCGCGGGCAGCGGCGGCAGCTTGCCCGCCGGCTCCGCCAGCACCGGGCGCTCGCCGTGCGGCTTGTTCACCGTCACATCGGCCAGGTACGTCAGCAGCTTCGTACCGCGGTCCGCGGAGTGGCGCGAGGTGAGCAGATGCGGACGCCGCTCGATGAACGAGGTCGTGACCCGGCCCGCCTGGAAGTCCGGGTCGTCCAGCACCGCCTGGAGGAAGGGGATGTTGGTGGCCACACCGCGGATACGGAACTCCGCGACCGCGCGCCGGGCCCGGTTCACGGCCGTGGTGAAGTCCCGGCCCCGGCAGCTCAGCTTGACCAGCATGGAGTCGAAGTGCGCGCTGATCTCCGAACCGGCGTGCGTGGTACCGCCGTCCAGCCGGATGCCGGAGCCGCCGGGGGAGCGGTAGGCGCTGATCCGGCCGGTGTCCGGGCGGAAGCCGTTCGCCGGGTCCTCGGTGGTGATACGGCACTGGAGCGCGGCGCCGCGCAGCGTGATGCTCTCCTGGGCCAGGCCGAGGTCGGCCAGCGTCTCCCCGGAGGCGATGCGCAACTGCGCCTGCACCAGGTCGACATCGGTGACCTCCTCGGTCACCGTGTGCTCGACCTGGATGCGCGGGTTCATCTCGATGAAGACGTGGTTGCCGGCCGGGTCGACGAGGAACTCCACCGTGCCCGCGTTGCGATAGCCGATCTGCCGCGCGAACCGCACGGCGTCCGCGCAGATCCGGTCCCGCAGCTCCGGGTCGAGGTTCGGCGCGGGCGCCAGCTCGATCACCTTCTGATGGCGGCGCTGCACCGAACAGTCGCGCTCGAACAGGTGGATGACATTCCCCTCGCCGTCCGCGAGGATCTGCACCTCGATGTGGCGCGGGTCGACGACGGCCTTCTCCAGGAACACCGTCGCGTCACCGAACGCCGACGCCGCCTCCCGCGAGGCCGCCTCGATCGACTCCCGCAGCTGCGCGGGGTCCTCGACCCGGCGCATACCGCGCCCGCCACCGCCCGCGACGGCCTTCACGAACACCGGGAAGCCGATCTCCCCGGCCGCCCGCACCAGCTCGTCGACGTCCCCGGAGGGCGCCGAGGAGCCGAGCACCGGCACCCCGGCCGCGCGCGCCGCGGCCACCGCACTGGCCTTGTTGCCCGTCAGCTCCAGGATCTCCGCGTCCGGGCCGACGAAGGTGATGCCCGCCTCCCGGCACGCCCGCGCCAGCTCAGGGTTCTCGGAGAGGAAGCCGTAGCCGGGATACACGGCGTCGGCCCCCGCGCGCAGGGCGGCGCCCACGATCTCCTCCACCGAGAGATACGCCCGCACCGGGTGTCCCGGCTCGCCGATCTCGTAGGCCTCGTCAGCCTTCAACCGGTGCAGAGAGTTGCGGTCCTCGTGAGGGAAGACGGCAACCGTCCGCGCGCCCAGCTCATAGCCGGCGCGGAACGCGCGAATCGCGATCTCGCCACGGTTGGCGACCAGTACCTTGCGGAACATTCGGGATCCCTTCAGCCTGGCGATGACCCGCCCATGGTGGCTTCCGTACCGTCCGGACGCTATGTGACCCGGCCCACGGACAGCATTGCTGACATGAGGCCCCGTCGGGATTTCCTCCGCGGAGTTTCCGAGATGAGACCTCCAGGGGACTGCCTCACCGCAACCGCCATGGCCGAAACTGTGTCTCTCATCGCGTCCGCCGCTCTGGAACGCCCGCGGCGGCACGGCGGCCTGGGGGGTCGGAATGAACGTATGGACGGTGCCCGGATACGCCGAGTCGCAGGAACTCGGCTCCGGGGCGAGCGGACGGGTCGTACAGGCCGTGCACCGCGACTCCGGTGTGCCCGTCGCGGTGAAGTACCTCAACGACTCGCTGCGCACCCGGCCCGGCTTCGTCCAGGAGTTCCGCGCGGAGGCCCGGCTGCTCGGCGGGCTGGACAGCCCGTACGTCGTCGGCCTCTACGAGTACGTCGAGAGCCCCGACGGTGCCGCCATCGTGATGGAACTGGTCGACGGCGTCTCCCTGCGCACCCTGCTGGCCCGCCAGACCGAGGCGCTGGAACCCGAGGCCGCGCTCGTCCTCCTCAAGGGCTCCCTGCTCGGCCTCGCCGACGCCCACCGTCTCGGCGTCGTCCACCGCGACTACAAACCCGAGAACGTCCTGGTCGCCCCGGACGGCACCTCCCGCCTCGTCGACTTCGGCATCGCGGTCGACTCCGGGATCAGCGCGGGCATCGCCGGCACGCCCGCCTACATGGCCCCCGAGCAGTGGACCGGCGCCCCGGCCTCGCCCGCCGCCGACGTGTACGCGGCGACGGCCACCTTCTTCGAGTGCCTCACCCGCCGCAAGCCGTACACCGGCGAGAACCTGGCCGAGCTGGCGCTGCGCCATGTCGACGCGCCCATCCCCGCCGAGCAGGTCCCCGCGCCGGTCCAGGGCCTGGTGCGCCGCGGACTGGCCAAGGACCCGGACCAACGCCCGACGAGCGCCCAGGACTTCGTACGGGAGCTGGAGACGGTGGCGGGCGCGGCCTACGGGCCCGACTGGGAGGAGCGCGGCCGCGGCCGGCTCGCGGCCCTGGTCGCCCTGCTGCCCCTGCTGCTGCCCTCGCCCCGCACGGCACCGCGGGGGACGACCGACATCGCGCGCACCGTCCTGGCCCCGGCCGCCCCGGCCGGCGGCGGGCTGCGCCCGTGGCTGCCGGGCCGGGCGGGAGCGCTCGTGTCCGCGGCCCTGATCGTGCTGGCCGTACTGCTGGCCTACGGGGCGCGGCCGGCCACGGGCGCGTCACCCGGCGAGGCGGCGCAGGCCCTGGCCACCACGAGCGCGGGGCCGGGCACGGAGACCACGGACCCGTCCGCGCCCTCGGCCTCGGCGTCGTCCTCCGGGAGCCCGTCGCCGTCCGCCTCGGCCTCACCGAGCGAGTCGGTCTCCGGATCCGCCTCCGCGGAGCCCTCCGCCTCGGCGACCTCGACGCCGCCCGGCGGGACGACGACACCACCGGACGGGGTGACGCCCCCGCCGGGCGGCGGCACCTCGGCCCCGCCGACCACGGACCCGCCGACCTCACCGCCCGGGCCCGTCGCGCCCGCGGTCAAGGACGTGGCGGTGGTGGAGTTCCGGCAGACCGGCCCGGTCACCGCGACGGCGACCTTCACCGTCACCACGGACGGACCCGGACCGGTGTCCGTCACGGTGTCCTGGTCCACGAGCGACACGACCTCCGCGCTGGGCACCCCGGACGGCAGCGAGACCTTCCAGCGCAGCGGCGCCACCAGCTACACGATCACCGTGGACCACACCTTCGTGACGCGCGGGTGCTACTGGTCCGTGCAGGCCACGACCAGCCCGGCCTCCGCCGACGGCGGCGCGTCGCAGACACTGCTGACCAGGCAGTGTGACATCCGATGACAGGGACCGACGACCGCATGCCCGAGCCCGAGCCCGAGGACACGACTCCCGCGTCCGAGGAGGCCGAGTACAGCGCCACCGTGCTGGCCAGCCACTGGATCCAGCGCCCGGACGGCGAGGAGGAGGGCGCGGCCGCGCCGCCGCGGCGGGAGACCGCCGCGGATCCGGTCGGCGCCGTCGAGCCGACGCTGCGCGAGCCGGCGGCCGGGCCCGCCGAGCCGACCGTACGGGAGACCGGGGCCGGCCTCTTCGAGCCCACACGGCGCGAGAGCCCGGCCGATCCGTTCGTGCCCACGGTGCGCGAGCCCGGGGCGGGCGTGGCCGAGCCCACCCGCAGGGTGACCGGAGCCGGCCCCCTCGAGCCGACCCGCCGCGACGGCGGGCCCGGCCCCGCGGCGCCGACCTGGCCCGAGGCGGCCGGGGAGTACCCCGACGAGCCGACGCGACGGGCGCACCCCAGCGGTCCGGCGCAGCCGGACGGGCCCGGCGCGACCGCGCCGGACCGGGTCGAGGGCACCGTGCTGCGGTTCGGCCCCGGAGTCACCGCGGCCGTCGCCCAGCGCACCCAGCGGCCGCTGCCGGTCGTGCCCGCGCCCCGCGTTCCCCTCCGCCGGCGCCTGCGCCGCCACACCCTCCCCGCCGTGGTGTTCCTCTGTGTGCTGGCCTTCCTCGCCTGGCAGCGGCTCGGAGCGCCGATCGAGGTGCGCACGGTCACCGTCACGACCAGCCCGTCGGCGCTGGAGTGCGGCGGTACGACCGACGTCTCCGCCCGTGTGTCCACCAACGGCCGTCCCGGCACGCTGACCTACCGCTGGGTCCGCAGCGACGGCACCTCCTCCGCCGTGCTGCGCGAACGCCTCGCCCGGGGCCAGCGGCACGCGAACCTGCATCTGCGCTGGACCTTCGAGGGCGAGGGCCGTCACCAGGGCCAGGCCGAACTGCGCATCCTCAGCCCGTCCGAGCGCACCGCGACGGCACAGGTGACGTACGACTGCCCCTGACGGCCTCCGGACGCCGGGGCAGGGCCGGTTAGGGTCACCGCCATGGGGCTCGACATCACCGTGCTGATCGCCGACTGGTCCTGGCTGACCGAAGTGCCGCCCGGCGAACGGCTGGAGCGCCTCCGGGACGCCTGGTACGACGACGCCACGGGGCTCTGGGACCCCGACGCCCCGGTGGCCGACTCCGGCTGGGTCCGGCCGCGCGGCCCAGGACACTTCGAGATCCATGAGTTCCGGCACAGCGCCGGGTCGTTCAAGCCGCACTTCTGGGCGGGGCACCGCTGGGAGGCGCTGCGCGGCCACGTCGACCCGCCGCTGCGGGCCGAGGTGGACGCCCTGCTGCTCGGGCTGGTCTGGCCGGGTCCTGACGGCCTCGCGGAGCAGACCGACCCGGAGGTCTTCGGCGGCGACCCGTCCGCCCGCGGACTGCTGCTGGCCCGGCCGCCCGGGGCCGTGCGCGAGCTGGCCGATTGCTGGCGGCGGATACACCCGGCCCTCGGCGGCCTGCGCGAGGCGTTCACCGAGCACGCCGCCGCCCCCGGAGGATGGGCCGGCGACTTCGACGCGTACCGGGAACTGCTCCAGGGATGGGGAACCGTCGTCACCGAGGCCGCCCGCCGGGGCTGGGCGGTGGTGGGCCTCGCCGAGTAGCGGGCGCCGGCCGTCAGGGCCGGGGCATCCGGACGACGGCCGTGCCGCCGTCGAGGTCGACCGTCGTGCGGTGCGGCGGGGCCCCGTCCTCCTCGTCGTCGCGCAGGACGAGCGACGACCGGCGTTCCCGTAGCTCGTGCTCCTTGCCGGCGGACAGGGTGGCGTGCAGCTGCTCGAAGCCGGTCGCCGAGACCTGTCCCGCCCGCGCGTTGTTCCGCCAGGGCAGCAGCCCCGCGCGCCCGGCGTGCAGCAGCGCCTGGTCGACCAGGGCCAGCGCGGTCAGCAGGATGACCAGACCGGGCAGGGTCATGAACACGGCGAATCCCATGGCCCCAGTATGCGGGTCACTGCTCCGCGGCCGGTTCCTCCGGATGACGTACGGCCTTCTTCACGTCGTCCTCGACCTGATTGCGGGCGGTGCCCTGTTCCTGGGCGTACTCCGTGACCGACTGCTGCACGTCACGGGCCAGGTCGCGCCAGGCGCGCCAGGCCGTCTCGTAGACCTCGGTCTGGTGCCCGGTCCACGGGTGCTGCGCCGGGGGTCCGTACTGGTCGCGCAGGTCCTCGACGCGTAGGTGCGCCGCGTCGGCCGCGCGCTGCTTCTCGATCAGCTCTTCGAGGGTGTGCGCCACCTTGTGATCGTAAGAAGGGCCGGCCGATCCCGCGCGGCGACGACTCCACCCCCGGTTGCATGGTCATGCATTGTCATGCATACTCTTCCTATGTCCAAGGTCCTCACTTCCCTTCCGGCCGGCGAGCGCGTCGGTATCGCCTTCTCCGGCGGCCTCGACACCTCGGTCGCCGTCGCGTGGATGCGCGACAAGGGTGCAGTCCCCTGCACCTACACGGCCGACATCGGCCAGTACGACGAGCCCGACATCGCCTCGGTGCCCGGCCGCGCGAAGACCTACGGCGCCGAGATCGCGCGCCTCGTGGACTGCCGAGCCGCGCTCGTCGAGGAGGGCCTGGCCGCGCTCGCCTGCGGCGCGTTCCACATCCGCTCCGGCGGGCGGGCGTACTTCAACACCACGCCGCTCGGCCGTTCGGTCACCGGCACCCTGCTGGTCCGGGCGATGCTCGAGGACGACGTCCAGATCTGGGGCGACGGCTCGACCTACAAGGGCAACGACATCGAGCGGTTCTACCGCTACGGCCTGCTCGCCAACCCGCACCTGCGGATCTACAAGCCCTGGCTGGACGCGCACTTCGTGACCGAGCTGGGCGGCCGCAAGGAGATGTCGGAGTGGCTGCTCGCCCACGAGCTCCCCTACCGTGACAGCCCGGAGAAGGCCTACTCCACGGACGCCAACATCTGGGGCGCCACCCACGAGGCCAAGACCCTGGAGCACCTGGACACCGGCATCGAGACCGTCCAGCCGATCATGGGCGTACGGTTCTGGGACCCTGAGGTCGAGATCCTCGCCGAGGACGTCACCATCGGCTTCGAGCAGGGCCGCCCCGTGACGATCAACGGCAAGGAGTTCGCCACCGCCGTCGATCTCGTCCTGGAGGCCAACGCCATCGGCGGGCGGCACGGACTGGGCATGTCCGACCAGATCGAGAACCGGATCATCGAGGCCAAGAGCCGCGGCATCTACGAGGCGCCCGGCATGGCCCTGCTGCACGCGGCCTACGAGCGCCTGGTCAACGCCATCCACAACGAGGACACCCTCGCCCAGTACCACAGCGAGGGCCGTCGCCTCGGCCGGCTGATGTACGAGGGCCGCTGGCTGGACCCGCAGGCGCTGATGATCCGCGAGTCGCTCCAGCGCTGGGTCGGCGCGGCCGTCACCGGCGAGGTGACCCTGCGGCTGCGGCGCGGCGAGGACTACTCGATCCTCGACACCACGGGCCCGGCCTTCAGCTACCACCCCGACAAGCTGTCGATGGAGCGCACCGAGGACTCGGCCTTCGGCCCGTCGGACCGCATCGGCCAGCTCACCATGCGCAACCTCGACATCGCCGACTCGCGCGCCCGGCTCGAGCAGTACGCGAGCCTCGGCCTGATCGGCACCGCGGGCCCGGCGGTCGGCGCCGCCCAGGCGGCCGCCACCGGTCTGATCGGCGCGATGCCCGAGGGCGGCGCCGAGGCCATCGCCTCCCGCGGCGAGGTCTCCGAGGAGGACGAGGTGCTGGACCGCGCGGCGATGGAGTCCGGCACGGACTGACCGCACCGGCCGCACCGACCGCACAGGCCGCGCGGACCGACCGCACCGGCCGCCCGGGACCCCCGGACGACGAAGCCCGGGTACGGCGATGCCGTACCCGGGCTCCGGCCTGCGCCAGCAGGCGTCGTCAGGCGCGCTGCCAGAGCGCCGGCACGTTCGGCGGCTCCCAGCCCGGCTGGGCCTGGTGGCCCTGGAGACACCGGTAGGTCGCGCCGCCGTAGGTCACCGTCGCGCCCGCCTGGTAGACGGTGCCCGCCTTCCAGGTGCCGCCCGGCTCACCGGGTTCGCCCGGCTCGCCCGGTCCGCTGGTGGTGGTCTTCAGGGTGAGGCCGTAGGACTGGAGGATCGGGTTGATGGGCTGGAAGAAGGTCGTCCCGCCCGAGCTGCAGTTCCCCGAGCCGCCCGAGGTGACGCCCTGGGCCTGGCTGCCCGAGATGTAGGAGCCGCCCGAGTCGCCCGGCTCGGCGCACACCGTCGTCCGGGTGACACCGGAGACGGTGCCCTCCTGGTAGGTCACGCTGGTGTTGTGCTGCTGGACCGTTCCGCAGTGCCAGCCCGTGGTGGAGCCGGAGCGGCACACGGAGGCGCCGACCGCCGCCTGGGTGGAGCCGGCCACCTGGGCGGACGAGCCGTTCACATAGGGCGTCGCCGTCCAGTTGGAGTTCACCGCCACCCACGCCATGTCGTTGCCCGGGAAGACCGAGGCCTGGAAGGTGCCCTGAGCCACCCGGTTGGAGCCGCTGGTGGTGGCGCCGGCCCGGCCGCAGTGGCCGGCCGTCGCGAAGCCGTGCTGGGTGCCCCGGGTCACCGGGAAACCGATCGAGCAACGGCCGCCGCTGCCCATGTAGTACGCGTCGCCGCCCCGCAAGTCGTACAGCGGGCGGGGACGTTCGGCGGACACCACGGTCCGGACGAGCGAGGCGTCGACGCCCGCGGCCCCGAGGACCTCGCGTGCGGCGTCCGGTCGTACGGCCTGCACGACCAGGGAGTTGGTGCGGACGTCCACGTACCAGACCGGGGTGTCGGCGGTGTCGTGCCGGGCCGCGTAACGGTCCAGGCGGGCCTTGGCCGCGTCCAGGTCGGCCAGCGAGCGGCCCACCACGAGCGCCCGGGCGCCCCGCGCCTCGATGGCCGCCGCGTCGGCGGCGTCCGTCGTGGCCACGGTCAGCGTCGCGGACTCCGCGCCGCGCACCCACGCGCCGGCGAAGTCCGTACCGAGCGCGGCGCGCAGCACACCCGCGGTGGCACCCGCCTCGGCCTCGTTGGCCAGCCGGCGCTCCGCCTGGCCACGGTCGAGACCGAGGTCGCGCTGCATGGCGCGCAGCAGGGCGGGCGGAGCGTCGGCGGTCCGCAGGGTGGCGGCGGCCCGGGAGGGCGCGTCGGCGTCGGCGTCGGCGCCGGCGCTCGCGGTGCCGCTGAGCCCGGCCACGAGCAGGGCGCCGGCCGCCGCCGTGGCGGCACACAGGGCTCTGGCATGTCGTCGGAGCATGGGGGAGGTCTCCTCGGAATCGGTGGGGGAGGTGCCGAAACCGTAGGGAAGCGCCGCCGACTCGCATAAGACGTCGGCCGACCCCCTGCCCCGGTGTTATGGAAGCCCCGCGTAGACGGGGAGTCGGTCAGTCCCGGGCGCCGTGGACCGCGAGCCACTCGGCGTAGCTGTCGCTGCGCGCCGCCGCGCCCGCGTGCGCGCCGCGGGCCTGCGCCAGCACGGTCGCGGCGCGGTCCGGCTGCTGGGTCGCGGGGTGCCAGCCCAGCAGATGACGCCAGTTGAGCGGCGTACCGGCGAGCGGCCGGGTAGTGATCCCGGGCGTCGGCGGGAAGGTGGCCCGGCACAGCCCCACGGCCCGGCCCACCTGCACCAGATGCACGCAGGACGCGGTGTCCGTCTCGTACATGCGCCGCGGCGTGAACCCGGCGCGGGCGCAGGCCGCCGTGAAGCAGTCCGCGAAGCAGCCGTCGCCGGGCACACAGGCCCACTCCTCGCCCGCCAGCGCGGCCAGGTCGAGTTCCTCCGGTCCCAGGGCGAGCCGGTGGCCCTCGGGGAGCATCACGAACACCGGGTCGACGGCGATCTCCTCCCAGATCAGCTGCGGGGCGCCGGGCGGCGGAGCGGAGCCGCAGGTGCCGGCCAGGGCGAAGTCCAGGCGGCCCTCGGTGAGCAGTTCCGCGAGTTCGCGCTCGGACCAGGAGGCGCAGGTCGTGACCGTGGCCTCGGGCGCCGCGTCGGCGAGCCGGTCCACCAGCGCGCCGAGCAGCGGGCCGTGGGTGCCGCCCAGCCGCAGCCGTTCCCACGTACGGCGGGTCCGGGCGAACCGGGCCGCCTCACGCTGGAGTTCGCTGACCGCGGGCAGCACGATCCGGGTGCGTTCCAGCACCAGTTCGCCCAGCGCGGTCGCCCGCACGCCGAACCGCCCCCGCTCGAAAAGGGTCCCGCCCAGGGTCCGTTCGATGCGGCGCAACTGCGCGCTGAGCGCGGGCTGTGCCAGCCCCAGTTCCGCCGCGGCCCGGGTGAGACTGCCCGCCTCCGCGATCGCCCGGATGGTTCTCAGGTGCCGCAACTCCAACTCCATGCTGGGAGCTTGCGGCGCGGGGGCGGGGACGGCAAGGGTTTGGTACGGACCAGTGGCGATATGTGCCCGAGTCGTGTCGTGGGACCGGTGTCCGGGGCCGCCCCGGCGGCACGGGATCCCTGGAACGCCGGCGGGCCGACGGGGAATTTCCGCCGCCGCCCGGACGTATTACCTGTCGAGGACGGAGATCCGGGACCGGGTACCCGAAGGGGCGCCCGAGGTCACGGCCCGCTCCTCAGAAGACCCACGGTGCACGACGGAGGGGGAGCAGCCATGAAGGCCGACGACGCGAGCGGGCAGGTCCGGACGGACGAGCAGGTCGAGACCACTCTGGCCGACGGACGACGCATGACCCTGACGCTTCCGGCCACGGACGCGCCCTGGGCCGCGGACGGCATAGCCGCGCTGCGCGTCGTCCCGCCCACCCACACCGGCCGCGCCGAAGCACCGGCCCCGCTGCGGGAGCAGCCGCCGCTGCCGCTGGAGACCGCCCTGCTGCTCGGCGGCCCGGTGCTCTGAGACACCGTCACGGGGACGGCATGCCGGAGCAGGGCGCGCACGCGTGTCTCCGCGCGCCCCTGCTCCAGGACCCGTCGGCCTCAGCGCACCAGTTCCGAGGCCAGCAGGTCCATGAGCAGGCCGTCGTGCCATGTGCCGTCGGAGCCGCGTTCGTACTGCCGCATCACACCCACCGGGCGGAAGCCGGCCTTGGTGTAGCAGCGGATCGCGGGGAGGTTGTCGGCGGCCGGGTCGATGATCAGGCGGTGGTAGTGGTGGTCGTCGACGAGATGGCGGGCCAGCGTGCGGACGGCGTCGGTGCCCAGGCCCCGGCCGTGCACGTCGGGCGAGAGGAAGAGGTCCATGCCGGCGTGCCGGTAGTCGGGGTCGTCCTCCGCGTACCACTGGATCAGCCCGGCGATCCCGCCCTCGACCTCGATGGCGTAGGTGTGGGTGCCGGGGTCGTCGAGGTCCGCGGCGACCTCCGCGCTGAGATCGTCGCCGCCGCGCCAGCGGGCCCTGACCTCGGGCGTGGCGCGGATGGCCGCCAGTGCGGGGACGTCGGCGGGGGTGGCGGGACGCAGGACGACATGGGTACCGCGCAGCACGGTCATGCGGACGAAGCCTACGCCCATTGATCGCGTCGCGGCCCTGAGCGGACTGTCAGCGGCCGGTCCACGGCCGCGCGGCGGCCGGATGCGGCGGAGCACCTCCATCGCGGCCGCCCGGTCCACCGCGTCGTCAAGGTGCCCCCCGGGGCGCGGTGTTGCAGATCACCGTGTGAAGGTTGAGTGAGAGGGCAAGGATCTTGCCTGCGGACCTTCGACACCTGTGGGGGACTTCTTGAGCGTGTGTGTGATCGGTGCGGGCTTGTCGGGGCTGGCGGTCACCCATGCCCTCGCGATGCGAGGCGTCGACTTCGTGTGCCTGGAGAAGGCACCGGACGTGGGCGGCATCTGGCGCCAGCCGCAGGCGGGGGAGCGGGGGCCGGGGTATCAGGCGCTGCATCTGAACTCCGCCAAGGATCTGACCGGTTACGCCGGCTACCCGATGCACGACGCGCTCCCCCTCTACCCGCGGCACAGCGAGATGGCCGCCTATCTGCGGTCCTTCGCCGACTGGGCCGGGGTGAGCGACAGGATCGAGCTGCGCACCGAGGTCGTCTCGGTGCGGCAGGCGGCCGACGGGACATGGACCGTCGTCAGCCGGGACGCGTACGGAGCCGAGCGCACGCGCCGGTTCGGACACGTGGTCGTCGCCTCGGGGCACAACACGCTCCCGAACATGCCGAATCCACTGCCGTACGGCGCCGACTCCTTCGGCGGCAAGATCCTGCACGCCCTCGACTACCACGACGGCCGGGACTTCGACGGACAGCGCGTGGTCGTCGTGGGACTCGGCGCGTCGGCCGTCGACATCGCCGCCGATCTGTCCCGGCATGCGGCGCGGACGGTGCTCTCGGTCCGCCGCGGGCTGCACATCCTGCCGAAGCAGCTGTACGGCCTGGCGCTGGACCATATAGCCAACGCCCCCTGGTGGACCCGGATGTCGCTGCCGGAGCAGCGTGCCTTCATCGAGCAGGCCCTGCTGGTGGCGCGGGGCAGACTGGCCGA
The DNA here is from genome assembly GCF_055587025.1 of Streptomyces sp. NPDC048600. Taxonomy (NCBI): domain Bacteria; kingdom Bacillati; phylum Actinomycetota; class Actinomycetes; order Kitasatosporales; family Streptomycetaceae; genus Streptomyces; species Streptomyces sp. NPDC048600. The sequence continues at coordinate 361,308 of NZ_JBVJGZ010000005.1, forward strand.
CTACGGACTGCCCGAGCCCGATCACCCGATCTTCGCCTCCGCGGTGACCATCTCCGACGACATCCTCAGCCGGATACGTCATGGCGGGGTGATCCCCCGGCCCGCGATCCACTCGATGGCCGGGAACGTGGTGCGGTTCGCCGACGGGAGCGAGGAGGAGGCCGACGCGATCGTCTACTGCACCGGCTACCGGATGTCGTTCCCGTTCCTGCCGGCCGGCTGGCCGACAGGGCCGCGCGGGTCGGTCGAGCTGTACAAGCGGGTCGTCGCGCCCGAGCTGCCGGGGCTGTACTTCATCGGTCTGATCCGTCCGGTGGGGACGATCACCCGGCTCGTGGAGGCCCAGTGCGCCTGGGTCGCCAGGATCGTGTCCGGTGAGCTTCGGCTGCCGTCCGTGGACGTCATGCGGGAGGAGATCGCCACCCATCTGAGCGGTGTCGCCGAGAGGTACGGGGAGGGCGAGAGCTCCTCCATCCAGGTCGACGTGGTTCCCTACCTGCGGCAGCTCGACGCGGACGGCTGATGCGGGTCCGCCCTCGGGCGCAGGGTGCGGGCGGATCCGACCGCACCCTCGGTGACGTGCACATGACACTCAGTGAGCCGACGCCGTCCGCTGGACGGGCATCGTCGCCGGGGGGCGTACCGCGTAGGCCTCGGACGAGAGATAGACGGTCACTCGCGGGGCCCGTCCGTGCTGGTGGGCGAGCGCCAGATAGGCGATGAGGCCTACACCGTCCTCCAGTCGTCGGCCGGTGACCGCGGACACGGCCCGGTGCAGCGGCCCGGGGTCCATGCCGTAACGGTTCAGCAGGGTGACCGCGCGGTCCAGGGACTCCCCGTCGTGCCGGGCGTAGTCGCGAACCGGGATATACAGAGTGAAGCCGTCGGGCGTCCCGGTCGTGGCGTCGGTCAGGACGTGGCAGGACTGGCCGGGCCGCCGGCCGAGCCTCACATCCTCACCCGGCATGCTGCCGGTGGCGGTGCGGAAGAACTCCTCGATCTCGGCCCGCTCCGGTCCCGGCGACATCCGCGGCAGACCGGCCGACTCCTCGGCCGACAGGCCGTGATGGGCGAGGTAGACCTTCACCCGGGGCACGTCCCAGTCGCCCAGATCCAGGGCGAAGAACAGGGGGCGGCCGGTGTCGGGCAGCGAGGCGTACGCCTCCCGGTGGCCGAGCCGGTCCAGCGCGTCGCGCACGGTCGCCGCCGCGTGGTCCTGGCCCGCCGCGGCCGGGTTCAGATAGACCTTGACCTTCGGCACGCCACCCGCGCGCAGTTCCAGCGCACACCACAGCGCGAGCGGGCCCTGGGCGTCGGGAAGGAAGAACAGGTCCTCCAACTCGTCCAGCCGCCGGGTCGAGAAGCCCCACCGCCGTCCCATCGACCGTACGGCGTCCAGGCCGGCCCGGCCGCTCAGCTCGGTGGTCGCCGCTCCGCACCCCGGCTCCAGCAGAACCCGCAGCTCGGGCGCGGCGCCCGCGGTGAACGAGAGGGAGAACTCCACCGGGGTGTGGTCGTCGGACAGGAAGCTGAGGTCCGGTGGCGGCTGGTCCAAGGGCTGCTCGGCCACGTGCCCGAGGGTCTGCGTGACCACCTTCGCGTACGACACGGAGTCGGCGGGCGGCAGCTCGGCGACCTCGCACAGTCTGAGGAGCTGACGGCCAGTGAAGTCGCCCAGAGCCGGTGCGGCGAGGGCGTTGCGGCTCGGCGTCATGGGTGCCTCCGGCTTCTGCCGCCGTGCGCGACCGGAGCGGAGGGAGCCGGGCACCCAAGAAGATACCCGCCTGCTCGGGCGGGTATCTTCCCTTCCTGCCTGTGAAGTTGGCTTCTTGCGCCCGTGCCGTGGGCCGGCCGGCCTGACGGGGCCGGGCGGAGCACAGCGGAGCCGGCGGGTATGCGAAACACGAACCGTCCTTGGGCCGAGAACCGTTGAGGAAACGCGGTGATCATTACCCGGGCGCTTGAAGCTTCATGCAGTCCTGTGTGGACGATGAGTGTTGTGTGAATCACCTCGTCCACTTATGGCTTAGTTGCGGATCATGTGGCTGGATTCCCCGCTCCGGTCGGTCACTTGGCCAGCCAGTTGAGGAACGAGCTCCACAGACCGGTCCGTTCGCCACGCGCCCCGCTCTGCGCGGGCTGCTGGACCTGCTCACCCTGCGCGCTCTGGGCGGCGGGCCGCCGCACCGGCTGCACGGGGGTGAATCGCGCGGGCAGCGTGGCCAGACCCCGGTTGAACGGACCGGGACGCCACGTCAGGATGTCCTCGGGCACGGCGAGTTCGACGTCGGGCAGCCGGTTCAGCAGGTGCTCGATCGCCGTGATCGTGATCTGACGCGCGGTCTCCTTGGACGGGCACGCGTGCGGGCCCGCGCTCCAGGCGAGGTGCGCCCGGTTGCTGCCCGCCTGACGGGCCGTCGACAGCGCGGGGCCGGTGTTGGCGGCCGCGAAGCTGACCAGCATCAGATCGCCCGCGCGCACCTTCTCCCCGCCGAACTCCATGTCGGTGGCAGGGAAGTGCGCGCCCAGGTTCTGCATGGGCGGGTTCTCCCACAGCGTGTCGTCGATCGCGTCGTCGATCAGACCGCCGGCGTTGGCGTACGCGTCATGGGTGAGCAGCCGGTGCAGGGTGTTGCCGATCAGGTTGCGCAGCGGCTCGTTGCCGCCGACGAGCAGCAGTGCGATCTGGTGCACCATCTCCTCGTTGGTGAGGTCGGCCTGATGCTGCATCAGCCACGAGGTGATGTCCTCGCCCGGCCTGGCCCGCTTCAGCGCGATCAGTTCGCCGATGGCGGTGTACATCACCTCGGCCGCCTTCTCGGCGTTGATCCCGTCGAACAGGCCCGTCGCGCCGAACAGCACCCGGTCGCCGATCTCGGCGGGGCAGCCGAAGAGTTCGTTGAAGACGAACAGCGGCAGCTGCTTGGCGTAGTCGCCGAGCAGGTCGACCGAGCCGCGCTGGGAGAACTGGCCGATCAGGTACTCGGCCACACGCTCGGTGCTCTGGCTGAGCTTACGCGTGTCCACCCGCGCCATGGTGTCGGTGATCGCCTGGCGCAGCCTCAGATGCTCGGCGCCGTCGGTGAACATGCAGTTCTGCCGGTAGGCGAGCACCGGCAGGATCGGGCTGTCCGCCGGGATGCGGCCCTCGTTGAGGTCCCGCCAGCGCCGCGAGTCCTTGCGGAAGGACGTCGAGTCCTGGAGGAGGTGCAGCGCGGTGGCGTAGTCGGTGACCAGGGTCGCCTCGACGCCCGGGGCGATCTCGACGGGCGCGGTGGGCCCGTAGTGGCGCAGGTAGTCGTAGTACGACTGCGGGTCGGCCGCGAACTCCGGCCCGTGCAGCGGCACTCGGGCACCGGAGCCGTGCGCCGGGCACCCCGGCGGGGGCACGGGGGCGGTGGAACGGTCGTCCATGTTCTGGCTCCTAGGAGGCGCGGTCCAGCAGATAGCGGACCAGGGTGATGAGTGCTTGGGCCGACGACTGCTCGTCGCGCGCGTCGCAGGAGACGACGGGGGTGTCGTCGAGCAGGTCGAGCGCCTCGCGCAGGGCGTGCTCCTCCCGCCGGCTGGTGTGGTCGAACCGGTTCACGGCGATCGCGTAGTCGAGGCCGTACTGCTCGATCAGGTCGATCACCGGGAAGGAGTCCGCCAGCCGCTCGGGGTCCACCAGGATCAGCGCCCCGAGCGCGCCGCGGGCCATGTCCTCCCACATCTGCACGAAGCGCTGCTGGCCGGGTGTGCCGAACAGGTACAGCACCACCCGGTCGCTGATGGTGAGACGGCCGAAGTCCATGGCGACCGTGGTGGTGGTCTTGCCGTTGACACCCTTGAGGTCGTCGATGGACTCGGCGGCCCGGGTCATCGTCTCCTCGGTGGTCAGCGGGACGATCTCCGAGATCGACCCGATGAACGTGGTCTTGCCCACGGCGAAGTGCCCGACGACCAGGATCTTGACGGCCGTCTGCTGCTCTCCGGCGCGGACATAGGCCCGTTCATCCAAACTTGGCCCGGAGCCCATGCAGCACCTCCTCCAGGATGCGCAGGTCGGCGACCGGCGCCCGCTCCACCGGCGGGCGGGTGATGAGATAGCCGCCTTCGACGAGCGAGGAAAGGACGATCTTCACGACTCCCAGCGGGAGCCGTGTGTGTCCCGCGACCTCGGCCACCGAGAGGTAGCCGGCGGAGCAGATCTCCAGGAGGTTCTGCTCCTCGGGGGACAGACGGGTCGGCCGCTGGTGATGGTCCTCGGCCGCCGTGACCAGGGTGATGAGCGACAACTGCCCCTCATCGGGTAAACCGCGGCCCCGGGTGATCACATACGGCCGTACCAGTTCGGCGGACTCCGTCTCCCACTCGTCGGCGGCGGTCATGACGAGGCGCCGAGGTTCTCGCGGGGCGGCGTCATCAGGGCCTTGCCCAGCTGACCGACCAACTGCTGCATACGGAAGGTGATGTCGGCCATGTCGACATCGGGCGCGGCGGAGACACCTAGGTAGGCGCCCTGGCCGGCGGATATCAGGAACACCCAGCCGCCGTCGAACTCGACCAGCGTCTGACGCCACTGCTGGTGGTCACCCTCGCAGAAGAAGCCCAGCGAGCGGCTCAGCGACTGCACACCGCTCATCGCGGCGGCGACCCGGTCCGCGTTGTCCTTGTCGAAGTCCTTCGTCCGGGCCATCAGCAGACCGTCGGCGGAGATCAGGACCGCGTGCAGGGCCCCGGGGATCTCCAGCGCGCTGTCGAGCATCCATGCCAGATCGTCGTTCACGAGACCTCATGTCCTTCAGTGCCGGCACCAGAGGTGCGGTTCGTCTCATCCGCGGAGGCCGCCGGGTCCGTGGGTGTGGCGCGACCGGACTGCGTACCGCGCTGGAACGCGCCCATGATCGCCGCCGTCTCCGCCTCGGAGCGGGCCGGGCCGCCGGCCGCCGGGGTGCTGCCCGGCACGATGGCCATCGGCCGCTTGCGGCGCCGCTTCGGCAGACCGTCGGACGTCGAGGCGACGGAAGCCGCTGTCTCGGGGCCGCCGCGGGTCAGCCCGGCGGTGGTCGGGGCGCTGGGCGCGGGGGTGCGCTGTTCCGGCATGCTCGTCAGCAACTCGTGCGGGAGGAGGAGGACGGCTCGTACGCCGCCGTAGGGGGAGCTGGAGTCGACCGCCACCTCGAACCCGAAGCGCTCGGCGAGCACACCGACCACCGCGAATCCGAACTGGGGCGGGTTGCCCAGCCCCGAGACGCCGGAGACCCGCTCGGTGGACAGCAGCTTGGTCGCCCTGGCCCGCTCCTCGTCGTTCATGCCGACACCCGCGTCGTCGACGACGATGCAGATGCCCTTGGGCACGGTGCGGATATTGATTTCGACGATGGTGTCCGGGCTGGAATAGCTCGTGGCGTTGTCGAGAAGTTCCGCGAGGGCCAGTGCGACGGGTTCCACGGCACGGCTCGTGAGCGCGAAATCGACCTGCGAGAGAATTTCCACCCGCCGGTAATGGCGGACTCGCCCCTGAGCGCTGCGCACCACGTCGTAAACCGAGGCGACTTCACGCTGACGGCCGAGCCAGCCGTCGCACAGCACGGCAATGGACTGAGCGCGCCGGCCGAACTGGGAATTGGTGTGGTCGATTTCCAGGAGGTCGTGGAGAATCGCCGACTCGCCGTATTTGCTCTGCAGTCCGGAGACGACGAGCTGCTGTTCCGCGGCGAGACCCTGAAGCGTCCGCATGGCGGACTTGAGAACCGTCTTCGTCGCTTCTTCGGCTTGCTCCTGAGCTGCCTGGACAGACTTCGCGTAGTCGTTCTCCAGCTCGGCGTAGTGAGCCCTGAGCCGGTCACCGTCCTGTCTCAGGGACCGCGCCGTTCTGCGTTGGCGAACAAAGGCGGCGACTGCGACGAGGGTGGCGACGAGGAGACCCCACACCAGTGGGTTCTGTATGTACGTCATAAGACTCTCTTCAAGCGACTGACGGTCAGATAGTTGAATCTCCGTCAATGCGGGGGTGAACCAGCGGTGCGCCTATCTGTCCGCACTCCGCAAGTGCGCGGTGATCCTATCACCACCGGGAGTTATGACGATCCGTCAATATGTGTTAATGGTTGGTGGATCGGCTTGATCCGCCGGTAAAGCCGCTTCTGTGTCGCTCGGGGCGAATACGGGCGAACCAGGCCCGAAGTCTCGGCGTCCGGACGGGAGTTGGGCCAGTCGCATCCTGGAGAAATGCGTCGGATGCGGTGTCGGCGGGGATGCGGGGCAACTTCCGCTCCTGGCCCAAGAGTTCGCACGGTCTTAACGTGACGGACGGCGGACGGGCGTGACAACGGGTCCGGTTCATCCGGTGTTGGCCCGGCTGTCGCCGTGGAGTCGGCTCACCGACGGCCGCCGGACGGTGCGCCGGCGGGTCCGGGATGGGGTCCGGGTGGCGTCCGGGTGGCTGGGACTCCGCCCTCCCCTGCCCCGCGGGGCGCGGCAGGGTGGCCGGCGGGAGGGTGCTGGGGGTGTGCGAGGCGGGGGCTCGGTTCGTACCCGGCGAACTGTTCACCGGTCGATCGCTTCAGGCGTGGAAGTCGGTCCGGTCCATCGGGCGGAGAGCCGCGCACTCGACGCGCGTGCGGTAGGGCTCTCCGGCGCGCATGCGATCGCACACCCCATCACACCCGCGATCGCGCTTCTGTTCGCAAAAGGAAGTCGCGTTCGAGATCCGCCCGTTCGGCAAGAGTCTCGCCGTGCGAGTGGCCGAATCGAAACGTCATACGTGTCATGCCGGTGGCAATCGCCGGAGTTGCATTCCGGACCCCGCGCGTGACGTGTGTGGCGGAATTCCCGAGGCGTGCCGTGCGAGGCGTTCGCGGACCCGAAGTCGAAAGGCCCGGCCGGGAAAGTCGCGGCCGTAAAGCGGAACTCCCCGCACCGGGCAACCAGGGGCCCGGTACGGGGAGTTCGGCGATCGAGAGGTCAGCGACCGGCGAGCAGCTCCAGCGTGTCGATCACACGGTTGGAGAAACCCCACTCGTTGTCGTACCAGGCGACGACCTTGATGTGGCGGCCCTCGACCCGGGTGAGCTCGGAGTCGAAGATCGAGGAGGCGGGGTTGCCGGTGATGTCGGCGGACACCAGCGGGTCCTCCGAGTACTCGAGGACTCCGGCGAGCGGACCCTCGGCGGCGGCGCGGTAGGCGGCCAGCACCTCGTCGCGGGTCACGTCACGGGAGACGGTCGTGTTGAGCTCGACGATCGAACCCACCGGGACCGGCACCCGGATCGAGTCGCCGGACAGCTTGCCGTCCAGACGCGGCAGCACCAGACCGATCGCCTTCGCGGCACCCGTCGTGGTCGGGACGATGTTGACTCCGGCGGCACGGGCCCGGCGCGGGTCGCGGTGCGGACCGTCCTGGAGGTTCTGCTCCTGGGTGTAGGCGTGCACCGTCGTCATGAAACCGTGCTCGATGCCGGCCAGTTCGTCGAGCACGGCGGCCAGCGGGGCCAGCGCGTTGGTCGTGCAGGAGGCGTTCGAGACGACGGTGTGCAGGTCCGGGTCGTACGCGTCCGTGTTGACGCCGTACGCCAGGGTGACGTCGGCACCGTCCGAGGGAGCGCCCACCAGTACCTTCTTCGCGCCCGCGTCCAGGTGCACGCGCGCCGCCTTGGCGGCGGTGAAGCGGCCCGTGGCCTCCAGCACGATGTCCACGCCCAGCTCGGCCCAGGGCAGCTGCGCCGGGTCGCGCTCGGCCAGCACCTTGATGCGGCGGCCGTCCACCACGAGGGTGTCGCCCTCGACGGTGACCGGGCGGCCCAGGCGGCCCGCGGTCGTGTCGAACGCGAGCAGCCGCGCCAGGGTGGCGGGCTCGGTCAGGTCGTTCACGGCGACGATCTCCAGGGCGCTGTCGCGCTCCAGGACAGCGCGCAGCACGTTGCGCCCGATGCGGCCGAATCCGTTGATGGCGATGCGAGTCATTGGTGGGGTGTCCCTTCGTCCCTCGTCCCTGCGCCCCCAGCCTCGCTCGCGGCGAGGGCCGGTGACCGGGGCGAGAGCGCCACGGTTCGCAAGGATCGCGCCAGGGCCGGGACGCGAGGATCAGGCCACGGCCGAGACGGCCGGGACCTGGGGACAACGCCAGACGGCCAGTCCCCGGGGACGCCGGGGCCGCTCCCCGTCGGGCGCCGCGAAGATCCGGCCTCACTCGCCCCGCGTGAACGTGCGCCGGTACTCGCTGGGCGTCGTCCCCAGGATCCGCTGGAAGTGCAGCCGCAGATTCGCCCCGGTGCCGAGGCCGACCTCGTTGGCGATCTGCTCGATGCCCCGCTCCGAGCGTTCCAGCAGCTCACGGGCCCGGTCGATGCGCGCACGCATCACCCACTGCATCGGCGTGTAGCCGGTGTCCTCGACGAACCGGCGGGAGAACGTGCGCGCCGAGACCGCCGCGTGCCGGGCCAGCGTCTCCAGGGTGAGCGGCTCGTCCAGCCGGTGCAGTGCCCACTCCCGGGTGGCCGCGAAGCGCTCGCCGAGCGGCTCGGGCACCGTGCGCGGTACGTACTGCGCCTGCCCGCCGCTGCGGTACGGCGCCGCGACCAGCCGGCGTGCCGCGTGGTTCGACGCGCCCACCCCGAGGTCGCCGCGCAGGATGTGCAGGCACAGGTCGATGCCGGAGGCGGCTCCGGCCGAGGTCAGCACGCTGCCCTCGTCGACGAACAGCACGTTCTCGTCGACCCGGATCAGCGGGTGTCGCTCCGCGAGGGCGCGGCTGTAGTGCCAGTGCGTGGTGGCCCGCCGTCCGTCCAGCAGCCCCGTCGCGGCCAGCGCGAAGGCGCCGGTCGAGATCGCGGCGAGCCGTGCTCCCCGTTCATGGGCGCCGATCAGCGCGTCGACCACGGTCCGGGGCGGATCCTCACGGTCCGGGAACCGGTAGCCCGGCACGAACACGATGTCCGCCCACTCCAGCGCCTCCAGCCCGTGCGCCACGTGGTACGACAGCCCGTCGCCGCCCGTCACCAGACCGGGCGCGGCACCGCACACCCGCACCTCGTACGGCATGCTCGCCCGGGTCGTGAACACCTGCGCCGGGATGCCCACGTCGAGCGGCTTGGCCCCTTCGAGGACGAGGACGGCGACCCGGCGCAGCGGAGTGGAGGCGGACACGCCACCAGCCTACGAGCCGCCCCGTCGGCGCAAGGCCGTGACCACGCGAAACGGTCCCCGAGGAAGCGCCCCAACCCCCGGATCAACCGCGCCGCGACCGCGTCAGGTGAGACCCGGATCAACCGCGTCGCGACCGATTCAGGTGAGATACGCCAGCCCCGGATGCACGGCCCGGTACTCGTCGACCAGCCGTCGCGCGACGCCGACCGAGTCGACCAGCGGGTGCAGGGCGAAGGCCTTCACCGCGGCGGCGCGCGAGCCGGACGCGGCGGCCGCCATGGCCTCGCGCTCCACCGCCTTCACCGAGCACACCAGGCCCGTCGCATGGGCGGGCAGCGGTGACACGGCCACCGGGTGGGCGCCGCCCGCGTCGACCAGACACGGCACCTCGATGACCGCGTCCGCGTCCAGCACGGACAGGGTCCCGCGGTTGCGCACGTTGAGGATCAGCGTGGTGCGCTCGTCACGGGCGATGGCCCGCATCAGCGCGAGGGCGACCTTCTCGTAGCCGCCGGACTCCGTGAGCGAGGCGTCGTCGCGTTCCCCGGCGCCCGCCGCCTCGCGGTTCTCCGACATGTACGTCGCCTCGCGCTCGGCCCGGGTCGCGTCCCAGGTCCGCAGCGCGGGGGCGGCCGGGTCGCGCATCCGGTCGTAGAACCGGGCCTGCTGGTCGCGCAGGAACGCGCCGCGCGTCAGGTCGGCCTCCTGGTAGGCGCGTACCGTCTCGCGGTTGAAGTAGTAGTAGTGCAGATACTCGTTGGGCACCGCGCCGAGCGACTGGATCCACTCCGGGCCGAACAGCTTGCCCTCCTCGAAGCTGCCGAGCAGTTCGCGGTCGGCGAGGAGACGGGGGAGTTCGTCGCGGCCGCCGATGCGCAGCCCGCGCAGCCAGCCGAGATGGTTGAGGCCGACGTAGTCGGGCACGGCCTCCTCGGGGCGGGGCGCCCCCAGCGCGCGGGCCACCCGGCGGCCGAGGCCCACAGGGGAGTCGCAGATGCCGATGACACGGTCCCCCAGGCGCCGGGCCATGGCCTCGGTGACCAGGCCGGCCGGGTTGGTGAAGTTGATGAACCAGGCGTCCGGAGCGAGCGCCGCCACCCGCTGGGCGATGTGGTCCACCACCGGCAGGGTGCGCAGGCCGTACGCGATACCGCCCGCGCCGACCGTCTCCTGCCCGAGCACGCCCTGCGCGAGAGCCACGCGCTCGTCCGCTGCGCGGCCCTCCAGACCGCCGACCCGGATCGCGGAGAACACGAAGTCGGATCCCACCAGTGCCTCGTCGAGGTCCGTGGTGACGGACACCTCGGGCGCGTCCGGGTACGCGGCGGACTGCTCGGCCAGCACCCGGGCGATGGCGGACAGCCGTCCGGCGTCGAGGTCGTACAGGGTGACGTGGGTGACCCGGCCCTCGGCGCGGTCGTCGAGGAGGGCGCCGTGGACGAGCGGTACACGGAAGCCTCCGCCGCCCAGAATGGTCAGTTTCACGCCGTGAACAGTACTGCCGCGCCCCGGCCCCCGCCACGAGCGCCATCCGGAGCCACGTGGGCTGTCACGGCGACGGTCCGCGCCGCCGGGAACGCACGCGCGCGGGGTGGGCCGGTACGGCCACCCCGCGCGTCACGTGGTGCGGTGAGGAAAGCGAGAGGACTCAGCTCGATTCAATTCGGGTGTTTGAGAAGGAAGCCCCCTCATGGCCTCGCCGGGGCTCACGCTAGCAGTCACGCCGGGATCGCGTCGCGCAGGTTTTCGGGGGTCAGGACGCGGGAGTCCGGGTGCAGGCCCTCGGGGCGCGTCAGGCCGAGGAAGGTGACCGGGCCCTCGGGCAGGGTCGTGCCGTCCCACAGCGTCACGGAGTCGGCCCGGTCCGTCAGCAGATCCACGAGATGACGGATCGTCAGGCTCTCGTGCTCCAGCGCGGCCCGCAGCAGCGCCCCCACGGTGAGCCGGTTGCCCTCGACGGTGTTCCGCGCCGGATCGCCCTTGAGGTACACGTGCAGCCACTTGGCGTGCCAGCCGTCCGCGTCCCGGACGAAGGCGAGCGGCAGCGCGACCCGGCCCGGCCCGCGCAGGTCCGACTTCAGCCGTACGGTGCGCGGTTCGAAGGGGCGGCCCTGCTGCTCGGCCTCGCGCAGCATGAAGCCGAAGAAGGACTCCGCGACCTCGTCGAAGCCCTCGCCCGCGTAGATGTCGACCTCCGGCACGAGGTAGGTGCCGCGCACCGCGCCCAGCCGCAGGTTGATGAACTCCGAGGCCCCGTACGGAGCTTCGGTGATGTCTCCGGAGTGCTCGCCCTCCACCTCCGTGAGCGAGGTCCACGAGAGCCACGTCATGGTGTCGAACGCGTCGTCGAGCATGACCGCCGACAGGTCGTAGTCGGTGGTGCGGCCCCGCTCCTTCCAGTACACGAAGAACCGCAGCAGCTCGCCCTCGACCCGCGACAGCGACCCGCGCGGCAGCACCCCGAGCCCCGACGGGGCCGCACGGCCGCTGAGCGGCAGCGCGACGTCCAGCATCTCGGGGTCGACCAGCAGATGACCGGGGTCGGGCAGCCTGCGGGCGGTCTCCGCGTCCAGCGCGGCGATCAGCGCCTCCCGCTCACGGTCCGGCACGGGCGCGCGGGTGTCGTCCGCGACCCAGCCGCCACCGGCACGGTTGACGAACACCCGGCGTCGGCCGGACTTCGCGTCCCTGTTGTGCAGATGCTCGCGCACGGAGAGCACGACCCGGCCGGACACCTGCCCGGCCGTACGCAGCGCCGCCGCGACCACGCCGTCCCGCTGCTCCTGGTCGGGCGCCGAGCGCAGCAGCCGGTCGAGCGCGCGGTACAGCCGGCCGGGCGCCGCCGCCAGCAGCTCCGCCGCCTCGGCCACCCGGCCCCGCTCGAGCAGTTCCTCGACGTGGCTGTCGAGGGAGCGGACCCGGCGCTCGCCGCGCGCGACCTCGAACACGGCCGCCGCGTGCGGCCACCGCGGGTATTCGTGCGGATGCAGCCGCTCGCCGAGGCGCTTCCACGGCTCGCGGTACGCCGGTACGTCCGTGAGCTTGGCCGGGGACGCCTCGACCACCGCGTCCAGCCCGGCCAGCAGGGCGCGCCGCACCGGCCGCGACAGGGCCTTGAACCGGGTCGGCTCGCGCAGCGTCACATCGCCCTCCGACATCGCGCAGGCCAGCCGCAGCACATCGGTGACGGTGTCCAGCAGCAGCGGGCGACCCGCCTCCAGCCGGGCCCGGTTGACCACGGCACGGCTCTCCCGGACAGGTATCGACTCGGGCTGCGGGCCGTCGGCGCAGACCCCGGCGAGAACCCGCAGATCCGCCAGCCGGTCCTCGCCGAGCGGGGTCGTACTGCCCGCCAACGCCAGGTAGAGCGCGTCGGCTTCGTCCTCCAGCGGGCCGCCCGCGTGCAGCACCGTGACGCGGTCGCCCGCGGCGGGGATCAGTTCACCGTGCGCCGCGAGCATCTCCTCGTAGGCGTGCCGGTAGGAGCCGTACGCCGGGAGCGTGAGCAGGTTCACCACGCCCTCGCTCAGCTGGTCCAGGGTGCCCGCCCGGGCGGCGGGGTCGGCGAGGGCGTCGACCACGCAGGACATCCAGAAGTCGAACGTGTCCGGCACGTTGGCGGGGAAGTCGCGGAAGTACACATTGTGCCGGACGTGGTCGCCCACCAACGCGGCGACCGCCCGCAGCGTGGACCGCCCCGTCTCGGCCACCGTCTCCTCGGGCAGTCCCGCCAGCAACTGCAGCAGTTCGGCGGAGAGCTTGAACCCGACGGTCATCAGCGCGGCGTCCAACTGGCGTGCGGCGACCTCGCCTTGACGTCCGGACCCGCTCGACGGCGGGACGGGGACGCGGTGGGTGTGCCGTACGACGACCTGGGCGAGACCGTGATCCATCCGGTCATGCTGGCAGAGCGCCGCGCGGCACCGCACGCGGATATCCGCACGGCCGCGGGCGCGGCACTCCGCCGTCGGCCCGCCCGCTCGCCGCGGTCTACAGCTCGTGGTCCTCCGCGAGCGTCTCCCAGTCGAGCGCGCGCAGCGCGTCGTCGGCGTCCTCGTCCGAGGGCACCGTCGGGGCCGGCTGGAACCAGGCGACGACGAGCGCGGAACGGTACAGGACGGGGTCGTGCTCCGGGGAGATCACGGCGGACCGGAACAGCCCCAGGCAGGCCACGGCCGGCAGCACCTCGACCGGGCCGAACGCCCTCGGGGTCGGGTCCGGACGCTCCACGGCGGGCGGGACCAGATGCGCCGGCGTGCCGGGGTACTCCTGCCCCGCCCGGTACAGCAGGTTCTTCGTCCTCATCATGTTGACCGGCTTGCAGGGGTAGCCCTCCAGCATCCCGCCGTACGTCGAGGACATGCTCAGTGCGCAGAGCTCGACGAGACGGCCGGACGACAGGATGATGCGGCTGAGTGACATGGGCACACCCTAGGTAGGGGAGAGGTGGTGGCGCATGTTCTTACGTGGGCAGGGACGGCGGCGCGAAGCGGACGAGCTGCGGGCGAAGTTCATCACGAACCGGGACAAGGTCCGTGCCTGGCAGCAGCGTTGGGACTGCCCCGAGGTCGAATGGCCGCCGTTCACCGAGACACCGTTCCCCTACGAGATCGCGCCGTGGGATCTCGCCGACTGGCTGGAGCGCCGCGCGCCCCATCTGGAGCGGTACGAGTGGCTGCTGGAGGCCCGGCCCGTCGCGCGGGGCGTCGAAGCGCTCACGGGACACTGGGAGTTCGGCGCGGGCCACCGCTTCGAGCAGCTGAGGATCGAGTTCCGCAGCGCCCTCGACCCGGACTACCTCGCCGAGAAACTGGCCCTCGGCATCCGGGCGGCCGACCTCCTGGGCTGGCGGGAGGAGGACGTCCAAGGGCTGTACGACTGGCTGCACGAGGGCGTGTCGCGTCTCGTCGGCACCGGGATGGTGCGCGGCAGGCATCGCAGCGGGTTCCTGATGAACGCCCTGACCTGTGTCGCGGTCAGCCGCGCCGAGGTGATCACCGAGGTCCGCACCACGCTCACGGACACCGCCATGGACGGCACTCCGCTGAGGCCGGACGGCAGCTCCTAGCGCTCGGGGGGCGCCCGACCTGCTGGGGCCGCGTCGCCGCCCGGCGGCGTCCCGGGAACGCCCTCCCGGTCAGGAATCCGGCGGCATCCAGGGAACGCCCTCCCGGTCAGGAATGGAGAAGCGCCCGCACCCGCCGGTGTCTAGGGTGGTGGCACTCGTACGCCCGCGGGCGCACCCCTGCGCGCAGCGCGCGGTATGCCCGGCTATGGGCTAATGTGCCCGACGGCCGCCGGTCGGCCCGCCGCCCCCGGCGCCCCGCGCGACAGATGGAGACATGATGAGCAGGGCCAGGAAGACGGACACGCAGCCGGACGGCCGGACGACGGCCCACCTCGCGGACAGCCACGAGCTGATCCGGGTCATCGGCGCCCGCGAGAACAACCTCAAGGACGTCAGCGTCGAGATCCCCAAGCGCCGCCTGACCGTGTTCACCGGTGTGTCCGGCTCCGGCAAGAGCTCCCTGGTGTTCGACACCATCGCCGCCGAGTCGCAGCGGCTGATCAACGAGACGTACAGCGCGTTCGTACAGGGCTTCATGCCCTCGCTCGCGCGCCCCGAGGTCGACGTCCTGGACGGCCTGACCACCGCGATCATCGTCGACCAGAAGCGGATGGGCGCCGACCCCCGCTCCACCGTCGGCACCGCCACCGACGCCAACGCGATGCTGCGCATCCTCTTCAGCCGCCTCGGCGCCCCCCACATCGGCCCGCCCAGCGCCTACGCCTTCAACGTGCCCTCGGTCCGCGGCAGCGGCGCGATCGCCGTCGGCGACAAGAAGGCCGTGAAGGCCACGTACAGCCGCACCGGCGGCATGTGCCCGCGCTGCGAGGGCCGCGGCACCGTCTCGGACATCGACCTCACCCAGCTCTACGACGACTCCAAGTCGCTCAACGAGGGCGCCCTCACCATCCCCGGCTACACCATGGACGGCTGGTACGGCCGGATCTTCCGCGGCTGCGGCTTCTTCGACCCGGACAAGCCGATCCGCAGGTTCACCAAGAAGGAACTGCACGACCTGCTCCACAAGGAGCCCACCAAGATCAAGGTCGACGGCATCAACCTCACCTACGAGGGGCTGATCCCGAGGATCCAGAAGTCGATGCTGTCGAAGGACCTCGACGCCCTCCAGCCGCACATCCGGGCCTTCGTCGAGCGGGCGACGACCTTCACGACCTGCCCCGAGTGCGACGGCACCCGGCTCGCCGAGGGCGCCCGCGCCTCGAAGATCAAGGGCATCAGCATCGCCGACGCCTGCGCGATGCAGATCAGCGACCTCGCGGAATGGGTCGGCACCCTCAAGGAGTCCTCTGTGGCCCCGCTGCTCCAGTCGCTGCGGCACACGCTGGAGTCCTTCGCCGAGATCGGCCTCGGCTATCTCTCCCTGGACCGGCCGGCCGGCACCCTCTCGGGCGGCGAGGCGCAGCGCGTGAAGATGATCCGCCATCTCGGCTCCTCCCTCACCGACGTCACCTACGTCTTCGACGAGCCCACCACCGGCCTGCACCCGCACGACATCCGGCGGATGAACGACCTGCTGCTGCGCCTGCGCGACAAGGGCAACACCGTCCTCGTCGTCGAGCACAAGCCGCAGACCATCGCCATCGCCGACCATGTCGTCGACCTCGGCCCCGGCGCCGGCACGGGGGGCGGCACCGTCTGCTTCGAGGGCACGGTGGAGGGCCTGCGCTCCGGCGAGACGGTCACCGGCCGCCACCTCGACGACCGGGCCACGGTGAAGGACGCCGTGCGCGAGCCCGGCGGCGCGCTGGAGATCCGAGGGGCGAGCGAGCACAACCTCCAGGACGTGGACGTGGACATCCCGCTGGGCGTCCTGACCGTCGTCACGGGCGTCGCGGGCTCCGGCAAGAGCTCCCTGGTGCACGGCTCGATCCCCGGCGAGGAGGGCGTGGTCTTCGTCGACCAGGGCGCGATCCGCGGCTCCCGGCGCAGCAACCCGGCCACGTACACCGGGCTGCTGGAGCCGATCCGCAAGGCCTTCGCCAAGGCCAACGGCGTCAAGCCCGCGCTGTTCAGCGCCAACTCCGAGGGTGCCTGCCCCACTTGTAACGGCGCCGGGGTCATCTACACCGACCTCGCGATGATGGCGGAGGTGTCCACCGTCTGCGAGGACTGCGAGGGCAGGCGCTACGACGCCTCGGTCCTGGAGTACCACCTCGGCGGCCGCGACATCAGCGAGGTGCTCGGGATGCCGGTGGCCGAGGCCGAGGAGTTCTTCGGCTCCGGCGAGGCCCGCATCCCCGCCGCCCACAAGATCCTCCAGCGGCTCGCCGACGTCGGCCTCGGCTACCTCACCCTCGGCCAGCCGCTGACCACGCTGTCCGGCGGTGAACGGCAGCGGCTGAAGCTCGCCACGCACATGGCCGAGAAGGGCGGGATCTACGTCCTGGACGAGCCGACCACCGGCCTGCATCTGGCCGATGTCGCCCAACTGCTCGGACTGCTCGACCGGTTGGTCGACTCGGGCAAGTCGGTCGTCGTGATCGAGCACCACCCCGCGGTCATGGCCCACGCGGACTGGATCATCGACCTCGGCCCCGGCGCCGGTCACGACGGCGGCCGGATCGTCTTCGAGGGCACGCCCGCCGACCTGGTCGCGGCCCGCTCCACCCTCACCGGTGAGCACCTCGCGGACTACGTGGGCGCCTGACCGCACCACGGAGGCGTGGCCGCCCGCCCGGCCACGCCTCCACCGCGTCAACCCCGCCCGACGGCGAGGAAAGTGGCGAACTGCCGCCTGCCGGATTCACCGGCCGGCTGCACCAGACGTGCCGTGACCTCGAACCCCGCCCGCTCCAGCAGCCCGGCGATCGTGTCCGCGGGCAGCAGATAGGACGTGTACGACACCGGACGACCGCCGTAGGCCCGTTCCGGGCGCAGGGTCTCACCGCCGCCCGCGTGGCCGGAGAGCAGCAGGTGCCCTCCGGGGGCCAGGACACGCCGGAACTCCGCGAAGGCCAGGGGAAGTTCGTCCGGCGGCGTGTGATGGGTGGAGTAGTAGGCCAGTACGCCGCCCAGTTCACCCTCGTCGAGCTCCAGCGCCGTCATCGAGCCGACGTCGAACCGCAGACCGGGATGGGCCGTTCGGGCCAGATCGATCATCCGCGGCGATACGTCGACTCCGAACACCTCGACGCCCAGGGCGGCCAGATGGGCCGTCACCTTTCCGGGACCGCACCCGAGGTCCGTGACGGGCCCTCGGGTGTCGCCCCGCACGAGCTCGGCGAAGACGGCCAGCATGCCGCGCGACAAGGGGTCCAGTTCGTCGGGGGACTTGACGCGTGCGGTGTAGTCGGCGGCGACGGTGTCGTACGACTCCCTGATCGCGGCGAGATACGAGGGTTCGGTCACCGGGCCATCCTGCTACGCCTTCCCGGCCCCATCAGTGGCAGCACCCGGACCGGCGCGGGCACGCACCTGGACCGTGCGGCGGACGGTGACCCCGCCGAGGGGGCGCACATGCCACCGGTATGCCACCGAGCGCGCCGCGTGTACGCCGTTTCACCTCCACGGCGGAGGATGCGCACCGGCCGCGCTGGGCAGGCATGAGCGCCATGGGCGACATCGCATCGGCACGGGGACAGGGCGCACGAAACGCGCCTGAAGAAACGTTAAGTCGTAAGGATCGCAGAGACCCGGAGAGAGGGGCGTGAGTGCCGGGCATGACGTCGAACGGAGCCGACACCCCCGAGGAGCGTCCCGCGCCGGGAAGCAGCCCCGAGGGCGCGACGGACGCCGGGGACACCGAGAGGAACGAGAGGTCCGCGCACACGGACACGCCGATCTACGCCCAACTCGTCGCGCTGTGGCGGGCCCAGGGCCGCGAGGTGCCCCGTCCGCCGCGCGGACCCGCGCTGCCGCGCCCGGTGCAGCCGCCCGACTTCTTCGGCCGGGGCTGAGACGGTGGAGGCACGCCCTCGACCGCCCCGTACCCGGTTCGCCGCCGCGTACGGCGACCGGGCGGCTCTGCTCGGCGTACGCCCTTGAACACACCCTGCGCCCTCTCGACTGCGTCGCCCGACTGCCCGCCGGGACGCTCGCGGCGGCCCGCGCGGCGCTGGGCGACCCGGGCCGCTCTGTCGGTCAGTCGTGGCCGCGCCAGTGGCGGATCTCCAGCGCCGCGGCGACCTCCAGGGTGTGTTCGGCGAGCGGGCGCGGCAGGAGCTCGTCGGCGCGGTTGAGGCGGCGCAGCAGGGTGTTGCGGTGGGTGAACAGCCGCAGGGCGGCCCGGGAGGCGTTGCACTGCTCGGCGAGGAAGACCCGGACGGCGTCGACGATGTCGGCGGGCGCGCCGTCCAGGTCGCCGAGGGTGCGTCTGACGAAGCGGTCGGCGCCCTCCAGGTCCTGGGACAGCAGGGCGACGAGCTCGACCTCGTCGTGGGAGGCGAGGCGCTGGGCCGAGGCGAGCCGGGCGAGCATCCGCTGGGTGGTGAGGGCGTCGAGATGGCTGCGGCGGAAGCCGTTGACGCCGGAGGCGGGTGAGCCGAGCGCGATGCGCGCGACGGGCAGCTGGCCGATGGCCGCCCGGACCCCGGCGGGATCGAGGGGCGCGTCGATCCACACCCAGCGGGTGGCGGCGCTGGCCGTGACGCTGAGCAGACGGGCCCGGCCGGCGGCGGACGCGAGGGCCTCGGCGGCACGGTCGAGCCGGCGCAGGTCCGCGTCCAGGTCGTCGGCCCAGATGACGGCCGCGGTGTGCGTGGTGTCCAGCGGGTAGCCCAGTCCCGCCTCGGCCCGCTGGGGTGTGATGGGCGCCCCGTCCAGCAGCAGGGTGACGATGTGCCTGCGTTCGGCGTGCGTACCGCCGGCGAGTTCGACGCGCTCGGCGCGGATGTGCGCGGAGAGCACGGCGACGGAGGCGTCGACGAAGGCGGAGATGGAACGCAGGGAGACGTCGAGCAGCTCGCGCAGTTCTTCGGCGTCGTCGGTGAGCGAGCACGCGATCTGCGTCCACACCCGGACCGCGACGCTCTCCCCGGCGCGGAAGGCGTCGAGAGCGGGTTCGTCGAGTCCGTGCCGCACGATGTCCCGGGCGGTGACGAGGGGCAGCTCCCCGTCGTTCGCGGGCACGGGCGCGCCCGGGGCGCTGACGTTGGCGGCGGCCCACTGGAGCAGATTGGCCCGGTTGGCCCGCCGCATCCCGGCCGACAGCACGGGGTCGGCGGCGATCGGCTTCCGCGTCTCCCCGGCCAGGGTGGCCGCGTCCAGCTCGGCGAGCCACTCCGGCCGGGGGTTGAGGGCGATCTCGGCCCCCTGGCGGATCAGGCTCCGGATCCTGGGCGAGGGCGTGCTCCACGACATGCGCTCAAGGTAACAGTGCACTGTGCACCAGTCCGGAGGAAATCCGGGGCAGATTGTTCCTATGCCTGTGGGGGCGGGGCTTCCACCATGGGGGAACTGATCGCCGCCGACCGGGAGCCGCCCCATGTCCTCCGCCTCCACCGAGCCCGCCGTCGAGCATCTGGACGTCCTGATCGTCGGCGCCGGGATCTCCGGCATCGGAGCCGGCCGCTATCTCCGGACCGAACTGCCGGGCAAGAGCTTCGCGATCCTGGAGGCGCGCGCCGACTGCGGCGGCACCTGGGACCTGTTCCGCTACCCGGGCATCCGCTCCGACTCGGATCTGCACACCTTCGGCTACGAGTTCAAGCCCTGGCGGGACAAGGAGTCGATCGCGGACGCCCCGCGGATCCTGTCCTATCTGCACGAGGCCGTGCGCGAGAACGGACTGGACCCGCACATCCGCTACCGGCACAAGGTGCTCGGCGCCTCGTGGTCGACCGAGCGGGCGCGCTGGACGGTCGAGGTCGAGCGCGCCGGCACCGGCGAGCGCACGACGCTGACCTGCTCCTGGCTGTTCTGCGCGATGGGCTACTACCGCTACGAGGAGGGGTTCACCCCGCACTTCGAGGGCCGGGAGCGCTTCGGCGGCACGATCGTGCATCCGCAGCAGTGGCCCGAGGACCTCGACCACACGGGCAAGCGGGTGCTGGTGATCGGCAGCGGCGCCACGGCGGTCACCCTGGTCCCCGCGATGGCCGGCACCGCGGCACACGTGACCATGCTCCAGCGCACCCCGAGCTACGTCATGCCGGTGCCGCGCAGGGACCTGATTGCAGGCGCCCTGCGCAAGGCCTTCGGCGACGAACGCGGCTACGCCCTGGCCCGCCGCAAGAACATCGCCCAGCAGCGGGCCGTCTGGGCCTTCTGCCGGCGCAACCCGAAGGCCGCCCGCCGGATCATCCGCTGGGTCAACGCCCGCCAGTTGCCGAAGGGTTATCCCGTCGACGAGCACTTCAACCCGCCGTACGACCCGTGGGACCAGCGGCTGTGCGCGGTGCCGGACGGGGACCTGTTCAAGGTGCTCAAGGACGGCAGCGCCTCGATCGTGACCGACCGGATCCGGACCTTCACCGAGAAGGGCGTCCTGCTCGACTCCGGCCGCGAACTGGAGGCGGACGTCGTGGTGACCGCCACCGGGCTCAACGTACAGGCGCTGGGCGGCATCCCGATCACCGTCGACGGACGCCCGGTGCGGGTGTCCGACACGATCGCCTACAAGGGCATGATGGTCTCGGGCGTGCCCAACTTCGCCTACGCGATCGGCTACACCAACTCCTCCTGGACGCTGAAGATCGGCCTGCTCTGCGAGCACTTCTGCCGTCTGCTGGCCCACATGGACGCCCACGGCCTCGACATCTGCCGCCCCGAGCCCGCCGATCCGGAGATGCCGACCCGGCCGTTCCTCGACTTCGGCGCCGGATACGTCCAGCGTGTCGTCGACCAACTGCCCCGCCAGGGCGACCGGATGCCGTGGCTGACCTCCATGAGCTACCGCGACGACATCAAGCTGCTGCGCGCCGACAGCGTCACCGACCCCGAACTGCGCTTCAGCAGGGCCGACGCCGCGCACCCCCTGGAACCGGCCCGCTGAGCGCGCCGGGGGACGTGGGTTCGATCGTTCGCCTGACCGTGTGATCCACTCCGCGCCCGCGCCACCCCGCGTCGGGAACGCGCGTTGGGGTAGCCGTGCGTGCAGCAGCAGGGACGGTTCTGCTCGGGCCGTGGGCTGCCGCCCGACGTTCACGCCGGTCACACAGGGGAGCCTCATGTACGCCAACCCATCCACGGAACGAGGCGGCGGCTCCGGGAGCACGACGCGTCTGACCCTGCTGCGCGCCCTGCACGACACCGCCGGGACGGCGCCCGCGACGGCTCCCGCGCCGCTCACGCCCGAGTCCGCGTTCGACGCGCTCTATGTCTACGCCGCCCCCGGGCTGGTCCATCAGGCGTATCTGCTGACCGGCTGCCGCCGGCTGGCCTTCGAGTCGGTCGAGCACGCCTTCCGGCAGGCCTGGGAGCACTGGCCCGAGGTCGCCAGGGACCCCGACCCCGTCGGCTGGACCCGGGCCCGGACCTACGACTACGCGCTGTCGCCCTGGCACCGCTTCCGCCGGCTCCCCGGCCGCCCCGGCCCGGCACCGGCCGATCCGGTGCTGGGCGCGCTGCTGGAACTGCCCCCGCGACACCGCCGAACCGCCGTGCTCTGCGACGGTATCGGGCTCACCGTCTTCGAGGCAGCGGCCGAGTCCGAGGCCAGCACCGCCGCCGTGCGCGGCAGACTGCGGCACGCCCGTACGGCACTCGCCGCCACCCCGGAGGCGGCCCGCAAGGCGCTGCGGGCGAGGGTCGGGCAGGAGGCGGCGGCCACCCTCGCGCATCCGCGGTCGGTGCGCGCGAGCAGCGAGCGGCGGCTGCGGCTGATGACCCGTTCGGTGGCCGCGGCGCTGGTGCTTCTCGCCGTTCTCGTCGGGGTGTTCGTTCACATCGGCGGTTGACGTTCTTTCTCCCCCGAGACCCCGCCGCGGCGGGGTCCGCTGTGCAAGGATGATCGAAGCCTTAGCCCAAGGGAGACGCAGCGTGAGCGGTGCCGGTGAGGGAGTCGGGTACGACGGCCTGAAGGTCGACCGAACGGGTCAGGCGGAGGCCTTCGACGCCATCGGCGACCGCTACGACGAGGCCTTCCCGCACAAGGAGGGGCAGGTCCAGTCCGCCGAATGGCTGGTCGGACGGCTGCCGTCCGGGGCCAGGGTGCTGGACCTCGGCTGCGGCACCGGCCTGCCGACCGCACGACAGCTCGCCGACGCGGGCTGCGAGGTCGTCGGCGTCGACCTTTCGGACGCCATGGTGGAGCTGGCCCGGCGCAATGTGCCCGGCGCCCTGTTCCACCGCGCGGACATCGCCGACCTGCGCTCCGGCGGCCCGGTCGACCTCGGCAGCTTCGACGGCGTCGCGGCCTTCTTCTCTCTGCTGATGCTGCCGCGCGCAGAGATCCCCCTCGCGCTGGAGACGATCCACGGCCTGCTCCGGCCGGGCGGTCGCCTCGTCGTCTCCATGGTCGAGGCCGACCTGGACGACTTCGCGATCCCCTTCCTCGGCACCACCATCCGCGTCACCGGATATCTGCGCGACACCCTGCGCGAGGTCGTCGAGTCCGCGGGCTTCCGGATCGAGGAGGAGTCCTCGTACACCTACGCGCCGGAGAGCTCCGACGTCCCTCCGGAGGAGCAGATCTTCCTGCGCTGCACGAGACTCGACTGAGAGGGCGGACCGGGGTGCGGGAGAGCACGTACCGATGTCAGCAGATGCGGCCGGGGCCGAAGGGGCACTCGGCCTGATACCGGCGGACGGAAGTCCGTGCACACAGGCAGACACGGCGGTGTTGTGATGATCGGCGCGCGGTACGGCTCCGGCCGCGGCCGGCGGGAGCGGAGCGGGCGTCCCCTGGGCGACGCCGGCACCGGCCGGCTGCGCTACCTCGACACCGCCACCCGGCGGATAGCCCGCGGGCTGAGCGTCGAAGAGACGCTGGCCGAGCTGTGCCGGGCGGCGGTGCCGCTCTTCGCCGACCTGGCCGTCGTCCACCTGTACGACCCGCTGCCGCTCGACGACGGACCGCCCGAGAGCCCGCCCCAGCTCAAGCTGCACACCGTCCACCGGACCCCGGCACCCACCGCCGAGCCCCCCTCCCACGTCCTGTCCGGCCCGCTGGCCAAGCTGCTGCGCGCCGGACGCCCGGTGTTCGCCAACGGTCCCGGCTGCGCCGCCGCGGCCACCGAGCTGCTGGCCTCCGCCGACCTCGCCGAGGAGGCGCCCCCCGGACGGCGGATGATCATCGCCCCCCTGCGCGGCCGCCACCACGTCCTCGGCAGCCTCGCCCTGCTGCGCAACCGGGGCCGCCACGCCTACACCGCCGACGACCTCCTGGTCGCCTCCCAGCTCGCCACGCACGCCGCGCTCGGCGTCGACAAGGCGCTGCTGCACGGCCAGGAGGCGTCCGTCGCCGACACCCTCCAGCGCACCATGCTGCCGCCCTCGCTGCCCGCGCTCGTCGGCGTCCGGCTGGCCAGCCGCTATCTGCCCGCCTCCCGGACCGCGGAGGTGGGCGGCGACTGGTACGACGCGATATCCCTGCCCGGCAACCGGGTCGCCCTCGTCATCGGCGACGTCATGGGCCACTCCCTGACCTCGGCCGCGATCATGGGGCAGCTGCGCACCGTCGTCCAGACCCTGGCCGGGCTCGACCTCCCCCCGCACGAGGTCCTGCACCACCTCGACGAACAGGCCGGCCGCCTGGGCAGCCAGCACCTCGCCACCTGCCTCTACGCCGTCTACGACCCCGTCTCCCGGCGCCTGCTGACGGCCAACGCCGGGCACCCGCCCCCACTGCTGCTGCACCGCGACGGCAGCGCGGAGATCCTCACCCTCCCGTCGGGGGTGCCGATCGGCGTCGGCGGAGGCGACTTCGAGACCACCGAGATGCCCGCTCCCACCGGCTCCACCCTCCTGCTCTACACCGACGGCCTGGTCGAGTCCCGCGGCTCCGACATCCAGTCCGGCATGACCCGGCTGCGCCACCGGCTGCGCGCCCTCGGCACCGACGGGCCACCCTCCCTGGAACCGCTGTGCGAGGCCGCCCTCGGCACCCTGGAGGAGGGCGACCGCGAGGACGACGTCGCCCTGCTCGCCGCGCGCTTCGAGGGACTGCGGCCCGAGACCGCCGCCAACTGGTACCTCACCCCGCATCCGCGCACCGCGAGCCAGGCCCGCCGCCTCGCCCGCAGGACCCTGAACCGGTGGGGCCTGGACCCCCTCACCGACACCACCGAGCTGCTGGTCACCGAGGTCGTCGCGAACGCCATACGCGTGACCACCCGGCCGCTCACCCTGCGGCTGCTGCGCACCGACGTGCTGCGCGTCGAGGTCCGGGACGACTCCCCGCAACTGCCCAGGCTCGGCCACGCCCGGCTCGACGACGAGGGCGGCCGCGGCCTGTTCCTCGTCGACCAGCTCGCCCTGCGCTGGGGTGTCACCCGGGTCAGCGGCGGCAAGATCGTCTGGTTCGAGCAGCGCCTGCCAGGACCCGCACCGGGCAGGCTCCTGCGCCGGGTGTGACCCGAACGGACTCGGCCGGCTTCCGCGCCGGAGGTGACCCGGAGCCGGGAACCCCTCCGCCGGGCCCGACCAGCGCGGCCCTTCGCCACCGGCCACGCGCCTCAGTCCGGCCACTCCTCCACGGAACGCGCCGCCCGCCGCAGCGCGTCCCGGCACGCCACGACCGCCGGATGCCGGCCGCGCCCCTGCCGTACGACCGTGAAGACGCGCCGGACGCGCTGCCCCCGGGGCAGCCGGCGCAGCACGACGGTCGGCGGCTGCCCGGCCCAGACCAGGCCCGGCAGGAACGCCGCCGCGTGGCCCAGCTCGACCAGCCGCACATGCAGCAGCAGATCCGTGGTCTCGAACCGTACGTCCGGCTCGAAGCCCGCGTCGCGGCACACGTTCATGGTCCAGTGACGGGCGGCCGTGCCCTCGGGCTCCATCACCCAGGGGCCGCCCGCCACCGAACGCAGCGCCGCCGACGGGCCGTCGGGGACCTTCCCGTGGCCGTCGCCCGGCAGGGCGAGGTGCAGCGAGTCGTCGAGCAGCTCCGCCTCCTCCAGCCCGGCGGGCCGAGGGCGTGGGCCGCCCGGGTACTCCTCGGCGACGACCAGGTCGAAGTCCCGCGCCAGCAGCGCGGGGAGCGCCCTCTCCGGCTCCTCCTGGGTGACCTGGACCCGCAGCCGGGGGTGTTCGTCGCGCAGCACCCCCAGCGCGGTGGGGACCAGCGCCAGCGCGGCCGTCTGGAACGCGGCGATGCGCACCGTCCCGGTCAGCTCCGTCAGCGACGCCGCGATGTCGGCCTCCGCCCGCTCCAGCCGCTCCAGCACCGCCTCGGTGTGGGCGACCAGGATCTCCGCCTGCTCGGTCAGCCGCACCCGCCGCCCGACCGGCTCCAGCAGCGGCACCCCCACCTCCGCCTCCAGCTGTGCCAACTGCTGGGAGACGGAGGACGGGGCGTAGGAAAGGGCCGAGGCCACGGCGGCCAGGGTGCCGCGGTGCTTCAGCTCGCGCAGCAGACGCAGTCGGTGCAGATCGAACACGGCCGTCCTCGCGGTGGCATGCTGAATCTTCGGTTCCCCCGACGACTATAGGCCGGAAACGTCCGCTGGACCGATGGGAGTCCGCCGTACGAGGCTGAACTCAACCCGAAGATCGCCGTCTTCCACACCGGCCTGCTGCCCACCCTGGCCCAGCCCCGGCTCCCCGCCGCCTGGGCCATGACGCTCCTGGTCCTCCTCCACGTCGTCCTCAGCGTGGCCTGGCTCGGCACCTGCGTACTGCTGCTGGACAGGGCGGGTCCGGTGCTGCACGGGCCGCGCCCCCGCAGGGCTCTCGGGCGGATCACCGGTGCCGTCCTGATCGGCTTCGGCCCGGCGGTGGCGACATCCGCTGTCTGAACCGTCTGAACCGTCTGAACCGCCTGCACCGTCTGAACCGTCCGAAGCCGCCGACGCGTTGTCAGTGCCGCCTGCGATGATGTTGATCAACATCGGCGTCAACAGCACGGGAGCGGCTCATGGTCGAGCAGGCGGTACGGCCCATCGTCGAGGCGATCGTCGCGAAGGCCCCGCAGGGCTGGACCGAGGCGGTCATGCACGCCCGCGCGGGACGCGGCGGCTCCTCGGTGACGGGCGGCTACGCCCCGCGCGGCACCTCGTGGGGCCCCAGCCTGCCCAACCCGCACACGGAACTGATGGCCCTGGCCGAGGTGTTGCGGGAGGAGCGCGGCTGGGAGCCGGTGAGCATGGAGATACGCTGCCGGGCCTCCGGCGAGTTCCGGCTCACCGCCTTCCACGACGCCGTCGCCTGCGTCACCGGAGGGATGAGCGGCTTCCAGGCGGTCCTGGACCCCGACTACCGGCTGCCCCAGCCCGGCCTGTCCCAGGAGGCCGGAACCGCACCGCCCTCGGGCGACCCGGACCTGGCCGTGGCCCGCTTCCACGCCTATCTCGACCGGCGCGCCGAGATCCTCGGCCGCCGTGACGAACTGAACCCGCCCGCCACGGCCGCCGAGCTGGCCGAGGCGGAGCGGCGCCTCGGCCGCCCGCTGCCCGCGGACCTGCGCGCCCTCTACCTGATCGCCGACGGCGAATCCGCCGGGCACGACAGCGGCTATCTGATCGCCGACAACCTCTGGCTCCCGCTGCGCGGCCTGGTCGCCGAGCACGTCGACTGGAGCGCGGGGGAGCGGCCCTGGTACGGCTGGGACCTGGAATGGAAGGCGGTCGTCTTCGACACGGCACCCGCCGACACCGTGCGCCGCTGCGGCGCCCACCCGGGCTGGCTGCGCTTCGCCACCAGCGAGGACGGCAACTACCTGGCCGTGGACACGGCACCCGCTCGCGACGGGCGCCCCGGTCAGATCATCAGAACCGGACGTGACTACGACGAGGGCCCCGCCTACGTCGCCGACTCGATCACCGCACTCCTCGGCCGCTCCCTCGAACTCCTGGAGCAGGGCCGCTACGAACGGGACGGCGACTACCTCACCCTGCTCGAACCCGGCGACGGCTCCGGCACCCGGCAGATCATCGGCGCCGTCCCCGACGAGGTGCCGCCGGCCCTCCAGGCCATCCATGTCAACGACGCCACCGGCACGGTCGACCTCGCGCCCCTGACCGCCGCGCCCCGCCTCCGCCGTCTGCACCTCAACCGCTCGACGACGACCGACCTGACGCCGCTGCGCACCCTGCCGGTGGAGTCCCTGCGCGTCACCCTCGCGGAGGGCGACCTGTCCCCGCTCGCGGATCACCCCCACCTCTCCTCCCTCGAGCTCACCACCACCGCGCCCCTCGCCCTCGCGCCCCTGCGGAGCGTGCCGCAGTTGCGCGGGCTCGACCTCTCGGCGGCCGAGACCACGGACCCGGCCACGCTCGCCGACCTGACCGGCCTGCGCTACCTCGCCCTGACGGCCGACCAGTGGGCGACCGTCCTGGACGAGGCCAAGGCCCCGTCCGCCCTCGCCGCGGCCCGGCTCGCGGACAAGGACGCGAGCTTCGAGGAGGCCCTGGCCTGGGCCGCCCGCCTCGGCCTGGACACGGAAGGGGCCCTTGCCGTCGACGGCAGGCTGTGAGGGGCAGAGGAGACGACGTCGTTCTCGCCCGGGGGTGCCCGGCGGCGGTCCTGGAGGCGGCTTTGTAGCATGACGGCATGTCGGAGACGAGCACGCGACTGCGCCTGGGAGGAGCCTTCGGGTACCTCCTGCTCATCGCCACGCTCGTCCTCGGCGTGTTCGCCATGCACACCCTGGGCCACCCGGAGCACTCGTCCGGCCCCGCTGCGAGCGGCGTCCACCACGCCGCGTCCGCCGCGCACCACGACGGCATGGCGGCGGCGGCCGACGACCCGGCTCCGGGTACGCCGTCGGCGGACGAGCCCGTGACGGTGATGGACGTGCTGCCCGTCTGCGTGGCCGTGCTCACCGGATGGCTGCTCGGGCTGTTCCTGTGCGCGGCGGCCGGCCGCAGGGACGGCCTGGCGGCACTGCTCGCCCGGGCCCCGGCCGTTTGGCGGCGCTCCGCCCCGCCACCCTCCATACCCCTCCTCGCTCAGCTCTCGGTACTGCGGATATAGGCCCGACCGCGGCGCGGGCCCGTCCTGCCCGCGCACCCGGCGCGTTCCGCACCCACCGAACAGACCTGAACGAAAGAGGTACTTCGCACATGACCGTCCACACCCCTGCCCCGAGCCGCCGCCGTGCGGCGATCGTGGCCGCCGTCCTCGCCGGCGGGCTGCTGCTCTCCGCCTGCGGCAACGGCGACACGGAGGGCACTCACCACGGGAGCGACAGCTCCGCCTCCGCCTCCGTCACGCCGACCGCGGCCGGCACCCGGGCGCCCGGCGCCTTCAACGACGCCGACGTCACGTTCGCGCAGGCGATGATCCCGCACCACCAGCAGGCGCTGGAGATGGCCCGGCTCGCGGACGGCCGGGCCTCCGACGCGGAGATCAAGACCCTGGCCACCGCCGTCGAACAGGCCCAGGACCCCGAGATCCGGACCATGCGGGCCTGGCTGAAGGCCTGGGGCAGGCCCGAGTCCGCCGACCAGGGCATGCCCGGGATGCACCACGGCTCCGGCGCCTCGGACCACTCCGGGATGTCCGGCATGATGTCCGCCGATCAGATGCGGAAGCTCCGGGCCGCCCAGGGCACCGCCTTCGACCGGATGTTCGCCGAGTTGATGATCGAGCACCATGAGGGTGCCATCACCATGGCGGAGGACCAGCGCAAGAACGGCCGCAACGCCACGGCGAAGAACCTCGCCGCGGATGTGGTCGAGAGCCAGTCCGCCGAGGTCGAGAAGTTCCGGCTGATCCTCGAGCGCCTCTGATCCGCGTCACCGACTGCCTACCGGCCGCCCGTGCCTCGAGGACACCCCGAGAGGTCCGGGCGGCCGTCCCGCCCCGTGGCTCAGCCGCCGTCCCCGCCTGCGGAGGGCGGAGCGGCGACGGCACCGTCCAGCCGTAGATTCCACCGCCCCGCCCGGCCCGTGAGACGGACGCCGCCGAGCGGCGGCACGTCCACGCGCCAGAACGACTCGGGCGGCGCGGCCAGCGCGTGGACGACCGCGGCCCGCGCCACGGCCTGCTCGACCACCGCCACCACCCGCCCCGCGTCGGACGGCAGCCCGTCGAGCCACGCGGCGACCCTGCCGCACGCCTCGGCCACGGACTCGCCGCCGTGCGGCGCGGCCGAGGGGTCGCCGAGCCAGGCCGCGAACCCGGCGGGATCCGCGGTCGCGACCTCCTCGGGCGTACGGCCGAGCCAGCGGCCCATCTCCATGTCCCGCAGGGCCGGTTCGACGGCCACGGCCTCCCAGCCGAACGCCTCGACGGTACGACGGCACCGCAGCGAGGGCGCGCACAGGCGCAGGCCGGGGGCGGACAGATGCGCGGCCGTCGCACGGGCGTGCCTCAGCGCCCCCTCGTCCGGCGGGGAATCGGCGAAGCGCACTTCCCGCCCGGCGGGCGCCGCGGCACACAGCAGCGTGAGCCGGATCGTCATGCGGGACCTCCTGACCGGATCGGCGGCGGTCCGGGCCCACCCGGACCGGACCGAATCGAGCCCGGCCGAACGGAACCGGGCCCGGACGGACCGAAATCGGGCACGGCCGGGCCGTGCCGGACGGGCGCGGGGCCGACCCATCGTAGGTGGCGCACGCCATGTTGGCTGAAGGGCCCCTTGCCTCTACGATCTGGGCGACAACAGAAGACGACGGCGCTTCGGAAGTCCGGTGCAAACCCGGCACGGTCGCGCCACTGTGTGCCGCAGGCTCCTGCTCCCCACCGGGGGCGGGAGGATGGCGGTGAGTCAGACCCGAAGCCGTCGTCGAGTGCTCCACAGACACGGGACGCGTGTTCCCGAGGAGGTCTCGCCATGGCGCAGTCCACTGCCGCCCCTGCCCCCGCCGCCCTGCCCGCCGCGGCTCCGCTGCCCGTCCGGGCCGTCCTGCCCTGGGCCGTGTTCTTCGGCCTGTTGATGCTCGTCCTGCTCTACTTCGTCGGCGCCGAGCAGGGTGCCTTCGCGGTCTTCTCCGGTGAGGGTGTGCACGAGTGGGTGCACGACGGCCGTCACCTGCTCGGCTTCCCCTGCCACTGACGGGGAGCGCACACCGATGAACTCCGCAATCGTGCGTGCCCTGTTGGTACGCGGCATGCTCGCGGGCCTCTGCGCCGGCGTACTGGCCTTCGCGTTCGCCTATGTGGTGGGCGAGGGTCCGGTCGACGCGGCGATCGCCTTCGAGGAGGCGAACTCCCACCACGCCCACGGCGGGGAGGAGTTGGTCAGCAGGTCGATGCAGTCGACCGCGGGACTGGCGACCGGCGTCCTCGTCTTCGGCGTGGCCGTCGGCGGCATCGCCGCCCTGGCGTTCTGCTTCGCGCTGGGCCGCATAGGCCGTTTCGGTCCCCGGGCCACGGCGGCGCTGACCGCGCTGGCCGCCTTCCTCACCGTCTACCTGGTGCCCACCCTGAAGTTCCCGGCGCAGCCGCCCGCCGTCGGCAACCCCGACACCATCGGGCAGCGGACCTCGCTGTACTTCCTGATGATCGCGCTGAGCGTCCTGCTCGGCGCGGCGGCGGTCCTGCTGGGCCGCCGCCTCGCCCCGGCCTGGGGCAACTGGAACGCCTCGATCGCCGCCGCGGTGGCCTTCGTGGCGGCCGTGACCGTGGCCATGGTGTTCCTGCCGTCCGGCGAGAACGCTCCCAAGGGCTTCCCCGCCACCGATCTGTGGGAGTTCCGCATGGCCTCCCTCGGAGTCCAGGTGATCCTCTGGGCGACGCTCGGCCTGCTCTTCGGTCCCCTCGCCGAACGCGTGCTGGAGCCGAGGCCCGCCACCGCGACAGCCGGTCGCGGAGCGGAGCTGTCCGCCCCGGTCGCCTGACACACCAGGGCGCCGCGCACGGCGCCCACGCCCGGACCGGCCGGGGGCGCGCCCGCCCGGTCCAGGCGTTCCCTGTGCCGGTGTTCCGTTCAGGGACCCATTCGGGTCACCCGGAGGGGACACCCGCAGGGGATCGCGCCCGGCCCGCCGGGCCACGGGTTCACTGGCCGCATGCCCTTCGAAAAGTACGGTGTGCTGTCCGGGACACTCCACCGCCACTACCGCGACCAGGCCGACAACCAGGGCCGTTGGTTCCACGTCAACATCGAGGTGGACGCGCCCGGCGGGCGCTACCACTGCGCCGTGGACGTCGACAGCCACAAGTCCAACGTGGGCGTGCAGTGGAAGACGTTCACCCTGAACGCCGGCGCCCTCGGACCGGTCGCCACCCTCGCGGCCGGGTACCACGACCTCGTGTCCGCGCCCGGCTCCGGAGCGCTGGACTATCTGCGGCACCCCGCGCTCGTGGACCGCTCGGGCGTGCTGTTCCAGCGTCGTCCCCCGTCCTGGCTCCAGGACCTCCTCGACCTGTTCGGCGCCCGGCCCTGGCACGCGGGCTCCAACGTCGACGCCGCCGCGGCACTGGAACCGATGCTGGTGCCCGGCCGGCGGGTGCTGGTGTTCGGGGAGCCGTTCACCGACGATCCGGAGGGCGACCTCGGCATGCACAACGTCCACCAGAACCAGGGCGATCCGGCCGGCTCCCCGTGGTGGGACGAGAACGGCATCTGGCAGGACGGCGCCACCCTCTCCCGCCGCCCCGACGGCCGCTACGACGTCTTCCTGAACAAGTTCTCCAGCCAGGCCGACCACACGGACAACGCGGGCCACCCGGTGATGTGACCGCGGGCGACGACAGCAGCGTGCCGGGCGAACCTACCCGGTCACCGGCTCGTAGCCGCTGATCACGTACTCCGCCTCGTCGTCGAGCGCGTTCGTGTCCCAGTCCAGGGTGATGTGCTCCGGGCGGCCGTCGGGGGCGTACTCGGCCTCCGCGGTGTCGGCGCCCTCGCCGCGCGCCCGGTCCAGCTCCTTCAGGAGGTCGCCGAGAGTGGGCACCTGGCCGGGGGAGTTCGCGACCAGACGCCGGCCGCTGTCGTCGAGGCCGCGTGCGTGCGCGACCTCGTGGTTCTCGACCGTGATCCGGAAGCGTCCGATCAACGCGCGTTCCCCCATACCGGAATTGAGGGTGTACGCGTACGAGGCCGGCTCGGACCAGTGCGGCCGCGACGCGGCCTCCTGTCCGTCGCCGCCGCACGCGGACAGCGACCCGACCAGCAGTGCGGCGGCGAGAACGGCGAGTGCACGGCGGGGTACGGGGGTCATGGCGGAGTCCCTTTCGATCTCGACTGCACCTGTGACGCCGTACCGCCGCCGAACGTTCGGGGTGGCTCAGGAACTCGTGAGGACGACCAGCTGCCGCGTGGCGCGGGTCATCGCCACATAGCGGTCGACGCCTCCCGCGACGCCGTCGCCGAACCGCTCGGGGTCGACCAGGACCACGAGATCGAACTCCAGCCCCTTGGACAGCTCCGGCGTCAGCGAACGGACGCGAGGTGTGTCCCGGAACGTGGGATCGCCGATGACGCACGCGACACCCTCGGCGTTGGACTCGAGCCAGGTGCCGAGGACCGAGTCCAGTTCCGTCACGGAGCCGTGGACGACCGGCAGCCCGCTGCTCCGCACCGAGGTGGGCACGTTCGCGTCCGGGAGCACGGCCCGGATGACCGGCTCGGCCTCCGCCATGACCTCCCGAGGGGTGCGGTAGTTGATGCCGAGCGAGGTGATGTCGACCCGGTCGAGACCGACCCGCTCCAGCCGTTCCCGCCACGACTCGGTGAAGCCGTGCCGGGCCTGGGCCCGGTCCCCGACGATCGTGAAGCTGCGGGACGGGCAGCGCTGGAGCAGCATCTGCCACTCGGCGTCGGTGAGTTCCTGGGCCTCGTCCACGACGACGTGCGCGAACGGCCCGGCGAGCAGGTCGGGCCGCTCGGCGGGCAGCGCGGCCTCGTCGACCAGGCTGTTCTGGAGATCGTCCCCCATCAGCATGGTCACCGCGCCTTCGCCGTCGTCGTCGGCCGCGAGGACGCTCGCGATGACGCCGGCCATGCGCTCACGCTGGGCGGCGAGCGCCGCCTCGCGCCGCCGTCTGCGCCGGGTGGCCGCCGGGTCGCCGAGCCGCTGCCGCGCCACGTCCAGCAGCGGCAGGTCCGACACCGTCCAGGCCTGCGGCTCGGCGCGCTGGAGCCGGCGCACCTCGTCCCGGTCGAGCCAGGGAGCGCACAGCCGCAGATACGCCGGGACCGTCCAGAGGTCCCCGACCAGGTCGGCGGCCTCCAGCAGCGGCCAGGCGCGGTCCAGGGTGTCGACGAGTTCCTGATCGTGCAGCAGCGCCCGGCGGAACAGATCGGCCGGGACCTTTCCGCCGGCCTTGTCCAGCAGGATCGTGACCAGTTCCTCCCAGACCTGGTCACGCCCCTCGTTGTGCGGGGTACCCGGCGCGGGCGCGCGGAACGCCTCGGCCCAGTCCTCGGGATCGAGCCGGATCTCCGCCCAGGGCGTGGAGACCGTCATGCCCTCGGTGGGCGGCTCCTCGTAGAACCGGACGGCCGGCTCGATCGCCCTCACCATGGCGGCGGACGACTTCAGCCGGGCCACCTCCGGGTCGCTCTCGCCGCCCGCCCGGGCCCCCTCCGCCACGAGATCGCGCAGCGTGCAGGTCTGCACGCCCTCCTCGCCGAGGCTGGGCAGCACGTCGGCGACGTACGCCAGGTAGGGCTGGTGCGGGCCGACGAACAGCACGGCGCCCCTGCGGTGGCCGAGGCGGGGGTCGGAGTACAGCAGATAGGCGGAGCGGTGCAGGGCGACGACGGTCTTGCCCGTGCCCGGCCCCCCGTCCACCACCAGAGCGCCCTTCGAACCGGCCCGGATGATCGCGTCCTGGTCGGCCTGGATGGTGCCGAGCACGTCCCGCATCCGGGCGGACCGGTTGCCGCCCAGGCTGGCGATGAACGCCGACTGGTCGTCGAGGGCCGCGTGCCGGTCGAGGCCGTCGGCGGTGAACACCTCGTCCCAGTAGTCCTTGATCAGACCGCCGCTCCAGCGGTACCTGCGGCGGCTCGCCAGACCCATGGGGTTCGCGTGGGTGGCCGCGAAGAAGGGCTCGGCGGCGGGGGAGCGCCAGTCGACCAGCAGCCGGTGTCCGGTGCTGTCGGTGAGGCCGAGCCGTCCGATGTAGAGGGGCTCGGCGTCGTCGGCGCCGACGATCCGCCCGAGGCACAGATCCAGCCCGAAGCGGCGCAGGGCCCTCAGCCGTCCGGCGAGCCGGTGCACCTCGGCGTCCCGGTCCATCGCCGCCCGGCCCACCCCGCCGGGCGCCCTCAGCACGAGGTCGAGCTGGTGCGAGGCGTCGGCGATCGCCTGCTCCAGACTCTCCGCGACGGCCGCGAAGTGCTTCTCGTCCTCGGCGACGAGGGTCGGGTCGGCCTTCGCGGCGAGCCGGCCGGGCAGGTCGAAGGGGCCGGTGGACCCGGCGCCGGACACGATTCCTGACGACAGCGAACGCAACTCGTGGAACTCCTCTTCGCACAGCTTGTGGTCTTCGGCCTGTGATTGTGCGGCAGGACGGGGGCCTTGCGGCAAGTCCCCCCGTGCGCTATACGTTGAGAGTGGCAAGGAGTGGATCACTCCTTGCCGTTTCTTTTTGGGGTCGTTTCCCGCGAGTTCGGGGCCGTTTCCCGCGAGGGCGCGGCGTGGGATCGTGTGAACCTTGCCGATTGGTCTGTACCTGTCGTGGCGAGGAGAGCCGATGCGTGCCACCACCGTCTTACCGGGGACTCCCTGTCCCGAGCCGCCGCCCGGGGACGTGCCCCTGCACCGCCTCGAGGTCGTCCCCGGCGCAGCGCCGTTCGCCGCGGGGTCCTTCGACGAGGTGGGCCCGCTGTCGCGGGCCGAGGACCCGCACCGGCACACCTTCCACGAGATCGTGCACGTCACCGCCGGCTCCGGCACGCACGTGGTCGACCTCGCCCGCTGGCCGGTACGCCCGCCGCACCTCGCCGTGATCAGCCCCGGGCAGGTGCACCACTGGGAGGGCGGCCGCGACCTGGACGGCACGCTCGTGCTGTTCACCGACGACTTCCTGGTGGACCACCCCGAGGACCGCGAGGTGCTGCGGCGGCTGGGCGAGCGCTGCTGGTTCGCGCTGGACCCCGAGGACGACGCGCGCACGGGGAGGCTGATGGCCGAGCTGGTGGGGGAGCACCGGCGGCGCGACCCCGGCTTCGAGAGCGTACTGCGGTCGCTGCTGCACGTCCTCGTCGTCCGCGCCGACCGGCTGCCCGGACGGGTCGGCGAGCGTCCGCCGTCGCCCGGCCGGCCGACCGCCCTGGCCGACGCCTTCACACGGCTGATCGCCGGCCCCCAGGCGGCGGGCTGGACGGTGAGGGAGTGCGCGGGACACCTCGGCGTCACGCCCGGCTACCTCACCCAGGCCGTCCGGGCGGCGACCGGCCGCAGCCCGGGCCGGCTGCTGATCGAGGCCCGCGCGTACCAGGCCCAACAGCTGCTCGCCCACACCGAGTTGTCCGTACGGCAGGTCGCGGCGCGCACCGGATTCGCCGACCCCGCCTACTTCAGCCGCTTCTTCCGCAGGGAGACGGGCACCAGCCCCGGCGCCTTCCGAAAACACCACAGCCGCCGTCATCCGTCCATCGAAGCTCCCAGGCCGCACGCCTAGGTTCGTTGCCGATCCTCCGCCCCCACAAGGAGCAGCAATGGACAGCGAGACGAACCCCGAACGCGCGATCCCCCGAAAGACCGTGCTGCGCGCGGCACTCGCGGCGACCGCCGCCATACCCGCCGCCATGCTCGGCGGCCCGGCGCTGGCGCGCACCTTCGCCGAGACCGGCTCCTCGCCCGAGCTCACCCCGCCCTGCGACGACGGCGACGACCCCACTCCGTCGCAGACCGAGGGCCCCTACTTCAAGCCCCGCTCGCCCCAGCGCACCAGCCTCCTCGAGCCGGGCATGCCCGGCACGCGGCTGACCGTCTCCGGCTATGTCTTCGGCCTCGCCTGCCGTCCGATCGCCGGCGCCCTGGTGGACTTCTGGCAGGCCGACACCAACGGGGCCTACGACAACACCGGGTTCCGGCTGCGCGGCCATCAGTTCACCGACTCGCGGGGCTCCTTCGCCCTGACCACGATCGTGCCCGGCCTCTACCCCGGCCGTACCCGGCACATCCACGTCAAGGTCCAGGCGCCGAACCGGCCCGTGCTGACCACGCAGCTGTACTTCCCGAACGAGCCGCGCAACAACACCGACACGATCTTCGACCCGCGGCTGATCATGGCCGTACGGGACGCGGGCGGCGGCGGCCGGGAAGCCGCCTTCGACTTCGTCCTCCCCGTACCCCAGGACCCCGGCCCCGGACCCAGCCCCACCCCGACGCCGGGCGGTACATGGACCGTCGGTGCCACGTACCGCGGCGGCGACCGCGTCACCTACGGGGGCCGCACGTACCTCTGCCTCCAGACCCACACGGCCCAGCCGGGCTGGGAACCCCCGTACGTGCCTGCCCTGTGGCAGGCCGCCTGACCCCGAGGGGGAGCGGGTCCCGGCCGGGAGCCCGGACGTACGCCCGTCCGTCTACTCGTCGAACCAGACGACCAGACGGACCCGGGCGTCGCCGTGGCTCCCGGCCAGGGTGCGCATGACGTCCCAGACGGGACCCCAGGGGCCGTCGGCGGGGACCATGTCGCGGCGGCGGGCCCGTTCGACGCGGAACACGGTGCCGCCGGTGTCCCACTCGGCACCCTCGTCCCACAGCTCACCGGCCAGGTCCGGGTCGGTGGTCAGGGTGTCGACCCCGCTGGCCCGGCCGAACGCCCGGCTCCAGTCGTGCCGACGGAGCAGCCGCAGCGTTCCGTCGGGCTCGCGGCGGTAGCGCGAGACTCCGGCTCCCCGGGGCAGCGAGGGTTCGTCCCAGTCGACGCCGAGCACCTCGTCCCACCCCAGCCACGTGGCTCCGAACGCGGCGTCACCCCATGACGCGTGCTCCGCCCGGACCACGTCCGACACGTCGTCGGGCAGCCCCCGCTGCCCGACGACCGGTCGCCACCGGCAGCCGAAGTCCCGCACCCCGAACAGGCAGACGAACCCGTCGTAGTCCCGGCCCATCCCGAGGGCGGCCAGCGAACCGCCGGTCCGCCACCCGGCCTTGGCGCGGTACTCGACGAACCCGTGGATGTCGGTTCCCATGGACGGATTGTGCTACGGAATCGGATCGGACCCGGACCCTGAGGGGACCCGGACCCGGACCCGGGATCGGGGCGCGGATGTGCGCTCCGCTCACAGACCCGCGAGCAACCCGTCGAGCGGTTCGGGTACGGCGTCGAGGTCGAGCGCCTCGACCAGGACCGAGCCGTAGCGGATCTTGCGGCCCTTCTTCGTACCGAAGAAGCGGCGCAGCTGCTGGCCGGCGGGGCGGCCCTGCTGGGCGGGCTGGCGCAGGAAGGTCTCCAGGGGGCGGACCTCGCCCTCCGCGCGGACCAGTTCTGTCACCCGGTCCACGCCGAGCGCCCGGATCAGCTCGTCCTCCAGATCCGCCGTGCAGACGTAGAACCGCCGGTCCGCCGCACCCGCCCGGTCCAGGCCGCGGGCGTAGTAGCCGCGCTCCGCCTCGTCGCACAGGCCGGTGAGCGCGAGCCCCAGGCCGGTCGGGCCGAGGAGACCGGCGAAACGGCCGACGTTCATCGCGCCGCCCATCGACAGCACACAGACACCCTCGGCGGCGAGGTCCCGGCCGCGCCGGGCGGCGAGGACGTCGACCGCCGCGGCGTCGCTCGGCCCCTCGAGCAGGACGACCGTGCGGACCTCCAGCTGTCCGGCGAGCTCGCGCGCCCGGTCGCCCGGCCCGCCCGCTGCCCACGCGACGACCGCTTCCCCGAACGACCTCATATCCGCCATGGGACGAGTCTCGGGCCTGCCCACCCGGCCGCGCCAGGGATTTCCGCAGGCCGGAGGCGGCGGACCGGCCCCGACCACGTCGCGCACCCCGCGTGACCGGACGGCCCGCGCCGGCCCGTGCGGTGGTGGACCCCGGCCGGGCGGGCGCAGACTTGACGCATGGGGCAGCGTCTCAGCGACGTCAGCGCTCCCGCGCGGACGGCCGGCCCGGAGGAAGGCATCAGCCGGGAGGAACTCGCCCTGGCCGCACGCAATCACGGACTGCCGCTCGAAGCCCTGCGCTACGACGTCACCCCACCGGGACTGCACTACGTCCTGACCCACTACGACATCCCGGCCGCGGACGACCGGACCTGGACCCTGACCGTCGACGGCCGGGTACGCCACCCCCTGACCCTCGATCTCGCCGAGCTGCGGGCCCGCCCGGCCGTCACCCGGCGCGTGACCCTGGAGTGCGCGGGCAACGGCCGCGCCCTGCTGTCTCCCCGGCCCGTGAGCCAGCCCTGGCTGACGGACGCCGTCGGCACGGCCGACTGGACCGGGGTTCCGCTGCGCGACCTGCTCACCGAGGCCGGTGTCGCCGAGGACGCCGTGGACGTGGTGTTCACCGGCGCGGACCACGGCGTCGAACGCGGTGTCGAGCAGGACTACCGGCGTGCGCTGCCCCTGGAGGTGGCCCTGGGCGAGGAGGACGACGTACTCGTCGCCCACAGCATGAACGGGGCTCCGCTGCCGCCCCAGCACGGCCACCCGCTGCGGCTGATCGTGCCGGGCTGGTACGGCATGGCCCATGTGAAGTGGCTGCGCGCCGTCACCGTCAGCGGTACCCCGTTCACCGGCTTCCAGCAGGCCGTGGCCTACCGGCTGCGGCGGGAGGCCGGGGACGAGGGCGAGGCCGTCACCCGGATCGCGCCGCGCGCCCTGCTGCTGCCGCCCGGGTTCCCCGACTTCATGTCACGGGCCCGGGTCGTCCGGCCGGGCCCCGTCGAGCTGGAGGGGCGCGCCTGGTCGGGGCGGGCGCCCGTCACCGCCGTGGAGGTGACCACGGACGACGGCGCCACCTGGCGGCCCGCCGAGCTGGAGCCCCCGCCCGCCGGCAGCGCGCACCGCTGGGCCTGGCGCCGGTGGCGGCTGAGCTGGACCGCCGAACCGGGGCGGCATCTGCTCGGCGCGCGGGCCACCGACGCACGCGGCAACCGGCAGCCCGACCGGCCTCCGTGGAACCGCGGCGGCTTCGCCAACAACGAGGTGCACCGGCACGTCGTCCACTGCCTCCCCGCCCCCTGACGCCGCCGTACGGCCGTCAGCCCACCGACCGCTTCACCAGCTCCGCGATCCGCCCGGCCACCTCGTCGGTCACGTCGGTCAGCGCGAAGGTGGTGGCCCACATGGAGCCGTCGTCCAGCTGCGCCGGGTCGTTGAACCCGAGCGTGGCGTAGCGGGCCTTGAACTTCGCGGCGCTCTGGAAGAAGCAGAGGACCTTGCCGTCCAGGGCGTAGGCGGGCATGCCGTACCAGAGCTTCGGCGCGAGCTGCGGGGCGTTCTCGGTGACCAGGGCGTGCACGCGCTCGGCCAGGACCCGGTCCTGGCCCTCCATCTCGGCGATCTTCGCCAGCACGTCCCGGGCCGCCTCGGCCTCCTTCTCCGCGCGGGAGCCGCGGCGCGCGGCCTTCTTCGCCTCCTGGGCGTGCTCCTTCATCGCGGCCCGCTCCTCGGCCGTGAACCCCTCGTACGTGCCCTTCTCGGCGGCGCTCATCGTGTCTCCCTCGTTGTGGTCCGTCCTTGGTGCTCACAGCCTCTCGCGTGCGGCGGGAGGCGGCATCCGTGGTCACCACGGAAAGCACCACCGAGTCCGCCGGGCCGCCCTACGCTGTGGCCATGACGATCATCGGACCGGCGGCGACGTGGACGCGACCCCTCCACGACAACTCGCGCCGCGATCTTCGCGAGCCGGGCCGTGCCCGTCCCGTCCGGCTGTATGTCTGGGAGCCGCCGCGTCCGGTCGCCGAGCCCGCGCCGCTGGTCCTCGTCTCGCACGCCACCGGTGGCTCCGGCGGGGCGATGGAATGGCTGGTCGGCCCGCTCGTCGAGGTGGGGTTCCGGGTGGCCGCCGTCGACCACCACGGCAACAACTTCGTCGACGGCTACGAGCCGGAGGGCTTCTGCTTCCTCTGGGAGCGGCCCCGTGACCTGTCCTAGGTGCTCGATGTGCTGGCCTCCGAGCGGCCGCTGGGACCGGTCGGCGCCACCGGGTTCTCGCCCGGCCTTCAGGAGGCCCTGCTGAGGACGGCGGCCGGGTGGTCGCCGGAGGAACTCGACACCCTCCTGGCCACTGCCGCGGCCGACCTGTCCGACCCGCGGGTGCGTGCCGTGTTCCAGGTCGCGCCCAGCAACGGGGGGATTCTGACGGCGGAGAGCCTGCGGGCGGTGCGTGTGCCGGTGGAGGTGCGCTGGGGCGGCGCCGACACGATCGCCCCGTACGAGCCCGACACCGGGCCGTACATGGAGCACATCCCCGGAGCCCGGGGCCGCTCGGTCGGGCCCGCCGTGCGCCACGACGACTTCATCGAGCCCGAACCCGCGGACCCGACCGCACGCGTGCGGGTGGGCGCGGACGCGGTCGGCTTCTTTCTGCGCGAGCTCCTCTGACGGCTTTCTGCGCGAGCTCCTGACGGCGCCCGGTCAGTCGGCGGCCCGCCGGGCGCGAGACCGCCGTGCCGTCTCGCCCAGCCATAGCCCGCTGCGCTTCGGGGTGCGCCGCTGTGTGGCGTAGTCGACGCGGACCAGGCCGAAGCGCTGGTCGTAGCCGTACGCCCACTCGAAGTTGTCGAGGAGGGACCAGGCGAAGTAGCCGCGTACGTCGGCGCCTCGGGCGTGGGCGCGGGCGACGGCGGCGAGGTGGGCGGACAGATAGGCCGTGCGGTCGGTGTCCTCGACGAACCCGTGCGCGTCGGGGCGGTCCTCGTACGCCGCCCCGTTCTCCGTGACGACCATGGGGACGCCGGGGTAGTCGCGGGAGACGCGCAGCAGCAGGGCCGTGAGGTCGTGCGGCATCACCTCCCAGCCGAGGCCGGTCAGGGGCAGACCGCCGTGGGGGAGGGCGCGGGTGACCGGGAGGCCTTCGGCGTCGGTGGTGGCGCCCTGCTCGTCGGTGCCGGAGAACCGCATCGAGCGGTAGTAGTTGACGCCCAGGGTGTCGACGGGAGTGGCGATGGTCTCCAGGTCGCCCTCACGGACGGGGATCTCGATGCCGCGCGCGGCCAGGTCGCCGATCAGGTCGGCCGGGTAGCCGCCGCGCAGGATCGGGTCCAGGTAGAAGCGGAACCCGAAGGCGTCGGCGCGGCGGGCGGCCGCCACGTCCGCCGGGTGCGCGGTGGCGGGGTCGCCGGTGCCCAGGAGGTGGGTGACGGCGAGGTCCAGCGGGCGCTTCGCGGCGGCGCGCAGCCTCTGTACCGCGAGCCCGTGACCGAGATGCAGGTGGTGGACCGCCCGCACCCCCTCGCCGAGGGAACGGCCGCCCGGGGCGTGCACGCCTTCGACATGGCCCAGCACGGCCGAGCAGAACGGCTCGTTGAGCGTCGTCCAGTGCTCGACCCGGTCGCCGAGGCGCTCGTGGACCAGCTCGGCGTAGTCGGCGAAGCGGAACGCGGTGTCCCGGGCCGGCCAGCCCCCGGCGTCCTGGAGCTCCTGCGGCAGGTCCCAGTGGTACAGGGTCAGCCACGGTGTCACCCCGTGCGCGAGGAGTTCGTCGACCAGACGGTCGTAGAAGCCCAGGCCCGCCGGGTTGGCGGGGCCCCGGCCGCCGGGCTGGACCCGGGGCCAGGACACGGAGAACCGGTAGGAGTCCAGGCCGAGACCGGCGAGCAGGGCCACGTCCTCGGGCATGCGGTGGTAGTGGTCGCAGGCGAGGTCGCCGGTGTCCCCGTTCGCGACGGCGCCCGGGACGCGGCAGAAGGTGTCCCAGATGGACGCCGTACGGCCGTCCTCGTCGGCCGCGCCCTCGATCTGGAAGGCGGAGGTCGCCGCGCCGAAGCGGAAGTCCGGGGGCAGGCGCGCGATCAGCGACTCCTCGTCGGCGCTGCCGGTGCCGCTGGACGGGGCGGTCGTGGTCAAGGACGGTCACACTCCTCGGGGCAAGGCGTCGGCCCGGACGCCGTCAGGGACGTCCGGGCCGACGCGGGGAAGGGTCGGGAGAGCCGGTGGGGCGGGATCAGCCGTAGACGCCGAACTCGTGGAGCGAGTAGCCCCAGCCGGTGCCGCGCGCAGTGAGCTGGAGCCGTACGTAGCGGGCCTGGGTCGCCGCGTCGACGGTGTCGATGTCACCGTTTCCGCCGGCGGTGCTGTGGATCGTGCGCCAGGTGCTGCCGTCGTCGGAGACCTGGACCTCGTAGGAGCGGGCGTACGCCGGGTCCCACACCAGCTGGATCGTGCGGAGGGACCGCACGGAGCCCAGGTCCGTCCGGATCCACTGCGGGTCGCTCCAGTCGCTGGCCCAGCGTGTGTTCTGGTTGCCGTCGGTGGCGTTGGTGGCGGGGCAGGGGCAGTCGCCGTAGGACTGCTGGAAGGAGGAGGCGGTGGTGGGCCGGTTGAGGGCGAGGTTGGTGCCGGTGACCGGCGGGGCCACGACCCGGACCGACTTGGTCTCGATGCCCGCGTTGCCGCGGCCGTCCTCGGCCTGGACGTAGACCTTCCAGACGCCCAGCTTGTCCGGCGCGGTGACGGCGAACGCGCCGCCGCCCAGGGCGCGGTGGGGTGCCTCGACGAGCCGTTTGTCGCCGTTGGCGTAGTTGCCGCTCAGGAAGATCTTCGTGGTGACGGCGTCGCCGTCGGGGTCGGCGATGCTCGCGCGGACGGTGAACTCGCCTCCCGCCGACGCCGATCCGGTCGGGGTGACGGTCATGTCGCTGATGACCGGAGGGGTGTTGTCGCCCGCGGTCGAGCCCGAGTACGCCTTCTTCACCGCGTAGTACGACAGTCGCTTGAGGCCGTCGGGCAGCAGGTTGAACCAGACGCCGCCGAAGTCGTGCTCGGTGCCGTAGTGGAACACGGTCGCGCCGAGGGCGACGCCCCGGTGGCCGGTGACACAGTTCCAGGCACGGGTGTAGCCCTCCGCCTTCTGCACGTCGGTGGGCTCCTCGGCCACGCCGTTGGCGTCCTTCGGTGTCTCCCACTCGCCGGCCGGGCCGGTCTCGGTGATGATGTACGGCTTGGTGTAGCCGCCGTCCACCCAGTCCTGGCGCACCCCGCAGATGTCGCCGTAGGCGTTCATCGAGTACAGGTCCAGGTCGGGCGCGTTGCGCTTGTAGTACGGCCAGGCGCCGGTCCAGGCGTCGGTGGAGGTCACCGGGTGGTCGGGGTCGATGGAGTGGATCTTCTTGGCGACGTCGTTGACGAAGGCCGTGTACGCGTTGCGCTGCGCCTCCAGCTCGGCGCCGCCGTAGCAGTTCTGGAGGCCGAGCACCGACTCGTTGCCGACGTTCCACATGAGGGTGGCCGGGTGCGACTTGTAGGTCTCGACCCACTTGGCGAACTCGGCGAGTGAGTTGTTCTTGTACGTCGTGTCCGTGACGTAGTCGACGCAGCCGCCGGAGCCCGGGCCGCCGCCCGGCTGGAGCCAGAAGCCGTTGATCACACGGATGCCGTGGGCGGCCGCGGAGTCCAGGAGCGGCTTGGTGCCGCCGTCGGTGCCCCAGGTGCGGATGGTGTTGACGCCCATGGACCGCACGTCGGGCATGTAGCGTCCGGCGTCCGCGATCGCGGGGCCCCAGGTGACGCCCTTGACGGTGTAGGGCTGACCGCCGACGGTCAGTTGCCAGGCGCCCTGGCCGCCGGTGACGCGCACGGCGCCGCCGGGAGCGGGGCCGCTGTCGCCGCCGTAGACCTGGAACTCCCAGAGGGAGTAGCCGTATCCGGTGGCGCGGGTGATGCCCTTGAGCCGCACGTAACGGCCGCTGCCGGAGACGGTGAGGTCGTCGGTGCCGCCGTCGCCTGCGGTCACGGAGCGGACCGTGCGCCAATCGGTGCCGTTGTCGGAGAGCTGGATGTCGTACGCCTTGCCGTACGCGGCCTCCCAGCGCAGCGAGACGCGGCTGACCTCGGAGGTGCGGCCCAGGTCGACCTGGAGCCACTGGTCGTCGCTCCAACCGCTGGCCCAGCGGGTGCCGGTGAGGTCGCCGTCGACGGCGGCGGAGGCGGTGAAGGCGCCCTCGGAGGAGGAGGCGGTGGCGGTGCGGTCCTGGGAGAGCAGGGTCTCGGCGGCGTCGGCCGGGGTGGCCGTGGCGGCGGTGAAGGACCCGGCGAGCAGGGCGCCCAGGGCGATGAGCGAGCCGGCCGTCCGGCGTCGCACGCCGAGGGGAGTGGTGGGGTTCATGACGGCTCCTGAGGGAGGGAAGCGCGTGGGGGTCTTCCCTCCCGGGCGGCGCAGCGGGGACTGGACCGCCGCCCGGGAAGGAGTCGGGGAGTCAGGTCACACCAGTGGGGTGTGTGACCTGGCGGACCGTCAGGGGAAGCTGACGACGGTCGACGGGACGGTCGCG
Source organism: Streptomyces sp. NPDC048600 (assembly GCF_055587025.1). NCBI lineage: Bacteria > Bacillati > Actinomycetota > Actinomycetes > Kitasatosporales > Streptomycetaceae > Streptomyces > Streptomyces sp. NPDC048600. Next base: position 405,850 of record NZ_JBVJGZ010000005.1, read on the forward strand.
GTGCCCTCGGTGGGGGCGCCGGTGTCGTTGATGACGTGGTTGAACTGGCCGTTGCCGCCCAGCGAGACGGTCAGCAGGCTGTGGAACTTCACGCCGGGCTTCACCGGTGCCTTGAAGCCGTGGTCCTGACGGATCGTCGGGTCGACGTTGTAGTAGCAGTAGCTGCCCAGGCCCCAGCCCTCGTGGGTGTTCACCGAGTCGTCGACCCGGTAGGCCGCGTAGCCCTTGGTGGCGCCGTTCTGGATGGCGGCCTGGTTCGGGGCGTCGTACGCCTTCTCGTTCTGGAAGAAGATCGTGCGGCCGCGCTCGCCGTACCACTCGACGTCGTACTTGTTGAAGTGCTCCACGAACAGCCCCGTGGCCAGCACGTCGTCACCGTTGACCCGGACGCCGTAGTCGGCGCGGTTGGTCTCCCAGCCGACGCCCTCGCCGTGGTCGGCACGCCAGACCCAGGTGTGGTCGATGATCGTGTCGTCGTTGTTGACCACCATGCTGGTGGTCGCCTTGCCCGCGCCCGCGCCGCCGATGCGGATGTAGACGTCCTGGACGGTGGTGGGGTTGGCGGTGTGGTCCGCGCTCGCGTTCTGCGGGCCGACCTCCAGCAGGGTGTCGGAGTTCACCGGTCCGGCGTCGATCAGGAAGCCGGCCAGCCGCACGCCGTCGACGTCGCCGACCCGCATCGCGGTCACGCCGTTGTCGGGGATGATCGTGGCGAGACCGAGGCCGAGCACGATCGTGTCGGCCCGGTTGATCTGGATCGTCTGGTCGACGTGGTAGACGCCGGGCGTGAACAGCAGGTGCAGGCCCTGGTTCACGGCCTGGTTGATGGTGGCCGCGGAGGTGCCGGGCTTGACCACGTAGAAGTTGCTCAGCGGGATGGACCGGCCCTGCGGGGTGCCCGACTCCCAGGTCGTGCCGCGGGCGTTGGTGCGCAGCGCGGGGGCGAAGACCTTGTACTCGGTGCCGTCGAGGTAGAGGAACGGCTTCTCACGCGAGACGGGGGTGTTGTTCAGCGTGGTGTAGCGCGGCTCGGGGAAGCCGGTCGCCGGGGCGCCGACGGTGCCCGAGAAGACCTGGTTCCAGACGGAGTTGGACCAGCCGCCGATGGAGCTGTCCCGGGTGTACCACTGCTGCTGCGAGTAGTTGCCGACCTGGCCGTCGATCTTGGAGTCGGCGATGTAGCCGCCGCTCGCCCAGCCGTAGCCGTCCGGGGCGAGGTTGAGGCCGCCCTTGACGTGCATCCGGCGGAACGAGGAGGCCTGGGAGACCGCCCAGCGGTCGGTGCCGTTGACCGGGTTGACCGCGAGGTTCTCCGCCGAACGCCAGAAGTTCTGCGTGGCGTTGCCGTTGAACCAGCCCGCGTCGACGGTGATGTCGCCGTTGATCAGGGTGTCGTCCGGCTTGAGGCCGAGACCGGCGATCTGGGTGTAGAAGCCGATCTGGGCGTTGAGGTTGTTGTAGGTGCCCGGCTTGAACAGGAAGGCGTGCCGGCCGTTGCCGAACTGGGCCGACTCCTGCTGCTGGAACACCGCGTCCAACTGGCCCTGGATGTTGGGCGTCGACGGGTCGATCACGTGGACATTGGGGCCGAGGTCGCCGCCGCCGGGCAGCTGCGGGACGGTGTCCCCGCCGCCGTAGACCTGGAACTCCCAGAGGGAGTAGCCGTATCCGGTGCCTCGGGTGATGCCCTGCAACCGGACGTAGCGGCCGGTCCCCGACACGGTGAGGTCGTCGGTGCCGCCGTCGCCTGCGGTCACGGAGCGGACCGTGCGCCAGTCGGTGCCGTTGTCGGAGAGCTGGATGTCATAGGCCTTGCCGTACGCCGCCTCCCAGGTGAGGACGATGCGGCTGACGGCGGCGCTCTGGCCGAGGTCGACCTGGAACCACTGGTTGTCGTTCCACTGGCTGGCCCACCGGGTGCCGGTGAGATTGCCGTCGACGGCGGCGGAGGCCGCGAAGGAGGTGCCCTCCGTGGAGGACGCGGTGGCGGTGCGGCCCTGGGAGAGCAGGGTCTCGGCGGCACCGGCCGGGGTGGTCGGACCGAGCGCGAGCAGGGTGCCGACCAGGGTCGAGACCAGAGCGCCTGCGGCGGCGCGTCTGGCTGCCGGGGTGGAGCGCCGGAAGACCGGCGGCGTCCCGACTGGAAGCATGGGGGGCTCCTCTTTTTACACAACGGAAACGGGGAGAGCGCTCTCCCGGAACCTTGCCCGCCCTGTCGGTGGCCGGTCAAGGTTCGTGCGGCACTTTTCTTTTGGCTTGCTTTAAGTCTTCAGGGATCTAGGGGGCGCCGTCCGGATCAGGCCATGGCGCCGACAAGATCCACATCGCGGCGCTCGGGCGGCATCCGCGCGTACCCGGACGGCGACAGGGCGTTAAAGTGCCTGGGTGGCGAAGAGGGGACCGACTCTGGAGGACGTCGCGCGCGAGGCCGGGGTGTCGCGGGCGACGGTGTCGCGCGTGGTCAACGGTGTGCGCAATGTGGACCCGGAGATCCAGGAAGCGGTGCGGCTGGCCATCGAGCGCACCGGGTACACACCCAATCAGGCGGCCCGGTCACTGGTGACGCGCCGTACGGGCGCGGTGGCCCTGGTGCTCTCCGCGACGGGCGACGCCTTCGCCGCGCGGGTCTTCGCCGACCCGTTCTTCGGGCGCGTGGTGGACGGCGCGCTCGGCTTCCTGCGCGAGCGGGGCGTCCAGCCCGTCCTGCTGGTGGCCGAGTCGGAGCAGGCCAGGAGACAGGCGGTGGAGTATCTGGGGCAGGGTGCCGCCGACGGAGCCATGGTGGTCTCGCTCGACGTCGACGACCCGATGCCGGGGATGCTGGTGGCCGCGGGCGTGCCGACCGTGCTGTTCGGCAGCCCTGCGGCGGGGCTGCGCACCGGCTACGTCGACCTGGACAACGCGGCGGGCGCCCGGCTCGCCGCCCGGCATCTGCTGGCCCGCGGCCGCCGTCGCCTCGCCACCATCGGCGCCCCCGACTCCGCGCCGGCCGCCCGGCAGCGCCTGGACGGCTTCCGGCAGGCCCTGGCCGCGGCCGGGGTGAGCGACGTACCCGTGGTCAAGGGGCTGTTCACGGTGGCGAGCGGGCGGCGCGCGATGGCCCGGCTGCTGCGCGAACACCCCGCACTGGACGGGGTGTTCGCGGCCAACGACCTGATGGCACAGGGCGCCTGCCAGTATCTGCGCGAGCAGGGCGTCGCGGTGCCCGGCGACGTGGCGGTGGTGGGCTTCGACGACTCCAGCGCCGCGACCGAGTGCCGCCCCGCCCTGACGACGGTCCGCCAGCCCGTGGAGGAGATGGCCGCGGCGATGGCCCGGCTGCTCGTGGAGCAGTTGCACGGCACCACCGAGGCGGGTGCCTCGGTGGTGTTCCAGCCGGAGCTGGTGGTGCGGGAGTCGGCCTGACCGGGGCGCCCCTGACCGTGTCGCGCCCCGGTCAGGGGTTTCAGGAGGCGGCGCCGCGGTGGGCCCGGACGATGTCCGCGTAGCGGCGGCCGCTGCTCTTGACGGTGCGCTTCTGCGTCGCGTAGTCGACGTGGACCAGGCCGAAGCGCTTGTCGTAGCCGTACGCCCACTCGAAGTTGTCCAGCAGGGACCAGGCGTAGTAGCCGGCGAGCGGGGCGCCCTTGCGGATCGCGCGGGCGCAGGCGCCCAGGTGCTCCTCCAGGTAGCGGGTGCGCCCGGGGTCGTGCACGCTGCCGTCGGCGGCGACGGTGTCGGGGTAGGCCGAGCCGTTCTCGGTGACGTAGAGGCGGCGCACCCCGTAGTCCTCGGTCAGGCGCATCAGCATGCCCTCCAGACCGGCGGCGTCCACCGGCCAGTCCATGCCGGAGCGCGGCACGCCGGGAACGCGCACCTCACGGGCGTACGGCACGGGGCCCTGCGGGTCGTCGGTGACCACGGACGGGAAGTAGTAGTTCAGACCGTGCCAGTCCGTGGGGGTGGCCATGATCTCCAGGTCGCCCGCGCGCTCGGGCAGCTCCACGCCGTACAGCTCGCGCATGTCGGCGGGGAAGCCGCGGCCGTAGACCGGGTCGAGCCACCAGCGGTTGGTGTGGCCGTCCAGCCGGACGGCGGCCGCCGCGTCCTCGGGGCTCGCGGAGGCCGGCTCGACCGTGGAGTGGTTGGTCACCAGACCGATCTGCGCGCCGGGCGCGGCGGCCCGGACCGCCTGCACGGCCAGGCCGTGGGCCAGCAGCAGATGGTAGGAGGCCCGCACGGCGGCCGTGAGGTCGGTCAGTCCGGGGGCCATCCGGCCCTCCAGGTGACCGATCCAGCCCGAGCACAGCGGCTCGTTCAGGGTGGCCCACTGGGTGACGCGGTCGCCGAGGCGCTCCGCGACGACGGAGGCGTACGCCGCGAGGTGCTCGGCGGTGTCGCGCTCGGGCCAGCCGCCGCGGTCCTGGAGCGCCTGGGGGAGGTCCCAGTGGTACAGCGTGACGGAGGGGGAGATACCCGCCTCGAGCAGGCCGTCCACCAGCCGGTCGTAGAAGTCCAGGCCCGCCGCGTTGACCGGGCCGTCACCGCCGGGCAGGACCCGGGGCCAGGCGATGGACATCCGGTAGGCGCCGGCGCCGAGCTCCTTCATCAGGGCGATGTCCTCGGGCCAGCGGTGGTAGTGGTCGCAGGCCACATCGCCGTGGTCGTCGTTGTCCACGCGGCCGGGCGTGTGCGAGTAGGTGTCCCAGATGGAAGGGGCACGGCCGTCCTCGGCCACCGCGCCCTCGATCTGGTAGGCGGAGGTCGCGGTGCCCCAGGTGAAGTCCGCCGGGAAAGCGGCCAGGTCGAGGTCGAACGGGGCTGCGGAATCGGACACGGAGAACCTCTCAGAAAGGCGAGCAGAAGCAGGGGAAAGGGGTGCGCCGCACCCGGCGGGAGCGCTCCCGCCGAGGGCCGGGCCGGCCGGCTGCCCGCGGCGCGGGGCAGGGGCGGTGCGGGCCCCGGCCCGGCCCCGCGGCGCCCGGCCGGGTCTCCGCACGGCAGGACCGGGCCGTGCGGCCGTGCTACTTCACGGCACCCGCGGTCAGACCGGTGACCAGGTAGCGCTGGAGCAGAAGGAACCCGGCGACCACGGGCAGGCTGACGACGAGCGAGGCGGCCATGATCTGGTTCCAGTACACGTCGTTGAGCGTCGAGTAGCCCTGGAGACCGACGGCGAGGGTGCGGGTGGTCTCGTTGGTCATCACCGAGGCGAACAGCACCTCGCCCCAGGCGGTCATGAACGCGTACACCGAGACCGCGATGATGCCGGGCACCGCCGCCGGGACGATCACCCGGAACAGCGCGCCGAGCGGGCCGCAGCCGTCGACCTTGGCGGCCTCGTCCAGATCGCGCGGGATCGAGTCGAAGTACCCGATCAGCATCCAGATCGAGAACGGCAGCGAGAAGGTCAGATAGGTCAGGATCAGCCCGCCCCGGGAGCCGAACAGCGCGATGCCGGTGGCGTTGCCGATGTTGACGTAGATGAGGAACAGCGGCAGCAGGAAGAGGATGCCGGGGAACATCTGCGTCGACAGCACGGTGACCGTGAAGACCTGCTTGCCGCGGAAGTTGTACCGGCTGACCGCGTACGCCGCGAAGATCGCGATGACGACCGAGCAGACCGTGGCCGCGACCGAGACGATCAGGGAGTTGACGAAGTAGTCCGCGAGCGGAACGGTCTCCCAGATGTCGAAGTACGGCCTGATGGTCAGCTCCGACGGGATCCACTGGAACTTCCCCGAGACGTCCCGCAGCGGCTTCAGCGAGCTGGAGATCATCACGTACACGGGCAGCAGGACGAACCCGGTGAGCAGGGTGAGGAAGATCCGCCGGCTCCACAGGAAGGACCGCGGGGCGGCCATCGGCGAGCGGACGGCCTTCTGCTGCGTGGTGTCAGACACCGGCCTTCCTTCCTCGGTTGGTGACGAGCAGATAGACACCGGTCACGACCAGCAGGAACAGCAGCAGCAGGACGGACATCGCCGAGCCCGTGCCGAAGTTCCAGGTCTGGAACGACGTCTGGTAGATGTGCACCGAGATCAGGTCGGCGGACTCGGGCGCCGCCTTGCCGAACAGCACGTACGGCGTGTTGAAGTCGTTGAACGTCCAGAGGAACAGCACCAGCACGAGCACCTGGTTGACCGGGCGCAGGGCCGGCAGGGTGATGTGGCGGATCTGCTTCCACATGCCCGCCCCGTCCAGGGACGCGGCCTCGTACATGTCCCGGGGGATGTTCTGGAGGCCGGCCATCAGGGTCAGGAAGGCGAACGGCCAGCCCTTCCACACGGAGACGGTCAGCAGCGCCCAGAACGCGTTGTCGCCGATCAGCCAGAACGAGGGCTCGTCGGTGAGGCCGAGCTGGTCGTGCAGGACGTGGTTCACCAGGCCGTTGTCGTGCTGGAACATGAACACCCAGGTGATGACGGCCGCGTAGACCGGCAGGGCGTACGGCACGAGGAACAGGGTGCGCAGCAGGCCGCGGCCGCGGAACTGCTCCTGGAGGAAGACCGCGGCGGCCATGCCGATCAGCCAGCACAGGCCCACGGAGCAGACGGTGAACAGGCACGTGGTCCAGAAGGACCGCAGCAGCGCCTCGCCGACGGGGGCGTCGAAGTCCACCGCCATCTTGAAGTTGTCGAGACCGGACCAGGGCGCGGCGGCCCAGTCGCGGATGTAGAACTGGGTGAGCTCCTTGAAGCTCATGACGATGCCCATCAGCATCGGCACGAGGTGCACGAGGAGTTCGAAGACGAGTGCGGGCAGGAGCAGCAGATAGGGCAGTCCGATGCGGCGCAGCCGCCCGGAGCGAGGGGCGTTCCCCTTCGCTCCGGGACGCTTCCGCGGCCGCACCGTCTTCGCCCCGTGCTCTCGGGGGGTGACGGTAGTGGTCATGGAGGGCTTCGCTCTCAGCTGTTCGGCATCTGCTGCTGGGCCTTGTCGAGTGCGGCCTTGACGGTGGCGTCGGTGGTCTTCTTGCCGGCGGCGGCGTCGGCGAAGAGTTCCTTGACGGCGGTGCCGACGGCGGTCTCGAACTGGGATTCGTCGGCGACCTGGGGGAGGGCGGCGGCGCTGGTGGCGAGGGTCTGCTTGAGGACGGCGTTGGCGGGGGTGTTGAAGGCGGGGTCCTCCTGGGCGGTGCGGACCGGGGGGATGCTGCTGTAGGCCTGGTTGAGGATCTTCTGTTCGGTGTCGCTGGTGAGGAATTTGACGAGCTGGGTGGCGCCGTCGGGGTTGTGGCTGTTCTTGAAGACGGCGAGGTTGATGCCGGCGACCATGGAGTTGGTCTGGGTGCCGGTGCCGGGGGTGCCGTTCTGGACGGGGACGGGGGCGATGCCGTAGGTGTCCTCGTTCATGCCCTGGGACTTGAGGTTGGCGGAGGCGGACTGCCACAGGAGGAAGGCGGTCCTGCCGGTGGCGAAGTCGGCGACGGACTGGTTCTGGGCGTATTCGGCGTTGCCGGCGGGGATGGCCTGGTGGGTGGCCATGAGGTCGACGTACTGCTTGACGGCGGTGACGATCTTGGGGTTGGTGAAGTCGGGCTTGCCGTCGGGGGTGAAGAAGTCGGCGCCGTGCTGTTTGGCGAAGGTGAAGACGTGGTGGACGTTCTCGGAGGGGTTGGCGCCTTCGGCGCCGAGGACCTGCTTGCCGTCGGCCTGGATCTTCTTTCCGGCGGCGGTGAGTTCGTCCCAGGTGGTGGGGGGCTCGGTGATGCCGGCGTCGGCGAGGATCTGCTTGTTGTAGTAGAGGGCGTAGGCCATGGAGTAGAGGGGGACGGCGGCGGGGTCCTGGCCGGGGGCGCCGGTGGAGGCGAGGGCGG
>NZ_JBVJGZ010000006.1:0-19665 GCF_055587025.1 Streptomyces sp. NPDC048600
TCGACCGTGCCGTACCCGGTCACCACACCGTCACCGTAGGGACGGTTGGCATCCAGCCCGAAGTTCGAGGAACGGTGCCGGGCGAACTCGTCCAGTTCCACGAACGAGTCCTCGTCCAGGAGCAGCCCGATCCGCTCACGGGCCGTCAGCTTGCCCTTCGCGTGCTGCTTCTCCACGGCACGAGCCGAGCCCGCGTGCGTCGCCTCCTGGACGCGACGCTGGAGATCCGCGAGCTTGCCCGCGGTGGTGTGGATGTCGATCTCTTCCGGCTCGGACATCGGGATGCGGCTCCCTGCCTGCTCAAAAGGGGGGACGATTACTCATCCGTAGAGTAGTGGCGGCCCTACCGATCGGCAGTGCGGCGTACAACACACCTAGTGTGGCTTGCATGACTCCGCGAGATGCCTCAGACGACCGCTGGTCCGACCTCGACCGCCCGCCCCTGAACGGCGCGTCCCTGCGCCGCGGGCTGGTGCGCGAGGGCGGGCTCTACCGCGACGTGGAGGTGGTGCGCGGCACCGGCTCCACCAACTCCGACCTGGTGGCCCTCGCCGTCGCGGGCAAGGCGCAGGAGGGCGCCGTCCTGGTCGCCGAGGAGCAGACCGCCGGGCGCGGCAGGCTCGACCGGGAGTGGACCGCCCCGCCCCGCTCGGGCCTGTTCTTCTCCGTGCTGCTGCGGCCCGCCGAGGTCCCGGTGGCGCGCTGGGGCTGGCTGCCGCTGCTGACGGGGGTGGCCGTGGCGACGGGTCTGTCGCGGGCGGCCGGGGTGGACACGGCACTCAAGTGGCCCAACGACCTCCTGGTCACTGTCGGTGGCGAGGAACGCAAGGCCGGCGGCATCCTCGCCGAGCGCGCCGGGGAGGACTCGGTGGTCGTCGGTGTCGGCGTCAATGTGACCCTGCGTGAGGACGAACTCCCGGTGCCCCAGGCCGGATCGCTCGCTCTCGCGGGCGCGACGAACACCGACCGCGACCCGCTGCTGCGGGCCGTGCTGCGCTCCCTGGAGGAGTGGTACGGCCGCTGGCGCGCGGCGGGCGGCGACCCCGTGGCCTCCGGTCTCCAGGAGACGTACGCGGCGGGCTGCGCGACGCTGGGACGAGTCGTCCGGGCGGAACTGCCCGGCGACCGCTCGATCGTGGGCGAGGCGGTGGCGCTCGACGGCGACGGCCGCCTGGTCCTGGCGACGGAGGAGGGCGTGCAAGAACCTGTGGGAGCAGGCGACATCGTGCACTTGAGGCCCGCTTAGGAGCGCGTGCCCCAGGGGCGCGGGCAGCATCTGCCGGCGGCTTCGCCGCGGGGCGCGGGCGGCGGCCACGACCCGCACCCGGCCCGGCGACGAATCCAGGCACATGCGGCCCCGAACGGCGAAACCCAACGGAGTGAGCCCGTACAGTTGAGGCCGGTCGATACCTGACCGCGGCAGATCGGAAGGGCAGCAGGCGTGACCGTCGACGACACGGGCTCCGGCATGGGTCGTAACCCAGCGCCCGACGGCAACGGCACGGGCACCGACAACGGCGAGGACCCGCTCGCGCTCCGCCTGGAGGGACTCATCCTCGGCGCCGAGCGCCGCTACACCCCCTTCCAGGCCGCCCGCAGCGCGGGTGTCTCCATGGAACTGGCGTCCCGCTTCTGGCGGGCGATGGGCTTCGCGGACATCGGCCAGGCCAAGGCGCTCACCGAGGCCGACGTGCTGGCCCTGCGCCGACTGGCGGGCCTCGTCGAGGCGGGCCTGCTCAGCGAGGCCATGGCCGTGCAGGTGGCCCGTTCCACCGGCCAGACCACCGCCCGGCTGGCCGAGTGGCAGATCGACTCCTTCCTGGAGGGCCTGACCGAGCCGCCCGAGCCGGGCATGACCCGTACCGAGGTCACGTATCCGCTGGTCGAACTGCTGCTGCCGGAGCTGGAGGAGTTCCTCGTCTACGTCTGGCGCCGTCAGCTCGCCGCCGCGACCGGCCGGGTCGTGCAGGCCGCCGACGACGAGGAGATGGTCGACCGCCGCCTCGCCGTGGGCTTCGCCGACCTCGTCGGCTTCACCCGCCTCACCCGCCGTATGGAGGAGGAGGAACTGGGCGAGCTGGTCGAGGCGTTCGAGACGACCGCGGCGGACCTGGTCGCCGCGCGCGGCGGCCGCCTGATCAAGACGCTGGGCGACGAGGTCCTGTACGCCGCCGACGACGCCGGGACGGCCGCGGAGATCGCCCTGCTGCTCGTCGAGACGATGGCCAACGACGAGACCATGCCGGAGCTGCGCGTGGGCATCGCGTTCGGCACGGTCACCACCCGGATGGGCGATGTCTTCGGTACGACGGTGAACCTGGCCTCCCGGCTCACCTCGATAGCTCCCCGGGACGCCGTCCTCGTCGACAGCGCCCTCGCCGAGGAGCTGATCCGCGCGGGCGAGGCCCCGGCCTCGGAGTCCGAGGCCGCGGAGGCGGCCGCCGCCGCGGAGAAGGAGGGCGAGGAACCGCCCGCCTACCGGTTCGCCCTCCAGCCCATGTGGCAGCGCCCGGTGCGTGGCCTCGGCGTGGTCGAGCCGTGGCTGCTCACCCGCCGGGACGGGACGGCGTAGTCCGAGCGTGCCCGTGGTGCGCAGGCTCCTCGTCCTCCACGTCCTGCTCGATGCACAGCCCGATGACCGGGATGCACAGTCCGGGCGGCTGGGCCGGCTGGGTGGGGGTCGGCGGGGCGGAGGGCTGTGCGGGCGTCGGCTGCGGCCGTGACGGCGGTGTGCTCGCCGGTGGTGCCTCGGGCGGCGTCGTCCGGGGCGTGGGTGTGCTGGGCGCCTGAGGGATGCCGGTTCCGGCCGGGGCCGGCCGGTTCGCGGAGGGCCTCGGGGCGGCCGGGCTCGCGGCGGGCGCGGGGCTGTCGGTGGGCAGCGGCGACGCGACGGCCCCGCCGAGGGGCGCGGTCGCCGAGGGGCTCGGCCGCGGTGTGCCGGTGTCGGTGGCGTCCGTGTGGGACGCGCGTTCCGTGCCCCGATAGGGGTTGACCCGCGGCTCGGCCTCCGCCGCGCCGATCCCGCCGAGACCGGAGTCCGGGGCCAGCCGTACGAGGCTCAGCGCGCCGGCGGCCAGCGCGAGGCCGCCCGCGGTGAGCAGCACCCCGCGGGGGCGGGGCCGCCGGTGCCGTCCCCGCGGGCGGATGGTGCTGGTGATGTGTGTCGTCATCGCGTCCCTCCCCGATGCGTGCGCCCCCTTCGCGCCCTGGCGGACGTTATGCGCGCTTGCGGTGGTCCGGGAGGGAGTTGGGCGTGATGTCACTCGAATGGGGTGTCGGGTCTTGTGCGACGAACGGGTGTGTGATGGTCATTCCTCCGTGCGACCGGCGGTCCGGGGCCTGACCGGCACACCCGGGCGGCCGAGCCGTACGCCGCCGACGCCCCGCGCCCCTGTCCCCCTTGGCTCAGCCGGGCCCGGCTGCGATGATCTGGGGCGTTGGTGTTAACCCGCGTTAACCGGAGGGCGTCATGAGCGAGGAGCGGTTCGGGGAGTTCGTGGCCGTACGGCGGCACGGGGACGGCGGCCATGTGGCCGAGCTGGCCCTGGACCGGCCCAAGGCGATGAACGCCGTGTCGAGCGAGATGGCCCGCTCCATCGGCGAGGCCTGCGCGGCGCTGGGCGCCGACCGCGAGGTGCGCGTGGTGGTGGTGACCTCCACTCACGAGCGCGCCTTCTGCGTCGGGGCCGACCTGAAGGAGCGGAACTCCTTCACCGACGCCGAGCTGGTCCGCCAGCGCCCGGTCGCGCGCGGCGCCTACACGGGAGTCCTGGAGCTGCCCGTGCCGACGGTCGCCGCGGTGCACGGCTTCGCGCTCGGCGGCGGCTTCGAGCTGGCCCTGTCCTGCGATGTGATCGTGGCCGACGGCACGGCCGTGGTGGGGCTGCCGGAGGTCTCGGTGGGCGTCATCCCGGGCGGCGGCGGCACCCAGCTCCTCCCGCGCCGGGTGGGCGCGGCGCGGGCGGCCGAGCTGATCTTCACGGCCCGCCGCGTGGAGGCCGGGGAGGCGCGCGAGCTCGGACTGATCGACGTCCTCGTCGACGACGGCCGGGACCGCGAGGAGGCCCTCGCCCTCGCCGACCGGATCGCCGGGAACTCCCCGGTGGGCCTCAGGGCCGCCAAGCGCGCCCTGCGTCTGGGGCACGGCCTGGACCTCCGGGCGGGCCTGGAGGTGGAGGACTCGGCCTGGCGCTCGGTGGCCTTCTCGGGGGACCGGGCGGAGGGCGTGCGGGCGTTCAACGAGAAGCGCAAGCCCCAGTGGCCGGGCGAGTGAGGCAGGTTCCCCCACCTGTTCGCCACACAAACACCCCATAGCGATAAAAAGGTCCCTAACCTGGAGCAATGGGCGAGGACGAGCGACTGTCGGCGGTAGTCGCGCTGGCGCAGGGCATGGCGGCGGCACACACTCCACGCGAGTCCTGGCACGCCGCGGCGCACGGTGCCTGCCGCGCCCTGGACGGAAGCTTCGCCGCCCTGTCGGTGTGGGAACGGGACCTCGGCCGCCTGCGGGTCCTGGTGAACGTGGGGGAGCGCGCCACCGGTGAGGTGGAGTTCCCCGACGACGAGACGTACCCCGTCCATCAGTTCCCGGAGATCACCGAGTTCCTCCATGAGCGCTGGGCGGGCGGGGGCGGTCCCAACGCCTGGGTGGAGACCGCCGACGGTCCCGCCGCGGGCCGCCCCGGCTATGTGCACCAGCGGGTCGCCGCGCTGCGCCGCCGGGGCCGGGGCAGCTGTGTCGTCGCCCCGGTCGTGCTGCACGGGCGGGCGTGGGGCGAGCTGTATGTGGCGCGCCCGGCGGGAGCCGCCGTCTTCGAGCCGTCCGACGCCGGGTTCGCCACCGTGCTGGCCGCCGTCGTCGCCGCGGGCATCGCGCAGACCGAGCGGCTGGAGGAGGCGCGCCGGCTGGCCTTCACCGACGCGCTGACAGGCCTCGCCAACCGCCGGGCCGTCGACATGCGCCTGGAGGAGGCGATCGAGCGGTACCGCGCGGAGGGTGTCGTCGTCAGCCTCGTGGTCTGCGACCTCAACGGCCTCAAGCGGGTGAACGACAGCCAGGGCCACGCCGTCGGCGACCGCCTGCTGGAGCGCTTCGGCTCGGTGCTGTCGCTGTGCGGCGCGATGCTGCCGGGCACGCTGGCGGCCCGGCTGGGCGGCGACGAGTTCTGCCTGGTGGCGGCCGGCCCGCCCGCGGACGACGTGGTGAAGGTCGCCGACGAGCTGTGCCGCCGGGCCGCCGAGCTGGAACTGGGCGACGGAGTGGCCTGCGGGGTGGCGTCCACCGAGGACCCGATCGGCCCGGTCCGGTCGGCCCGCCGGCTGTTCCGGCTCGCGGACGCCGCCCAGTACCGGGCCAAGGCGGTGCGCGCCGCGAGGCCGGTGGTGGCCGGCCGGGCGGGCCCGGACGATCCGGTCGTCCGGCTGGCGGACGCGCCCTCCCGGGAGACGGGGGCGGAGCGCCGCAGCTTCCGCGGCCGCAGCTGACGGACGTACCGGCGTGGGGTCGCGGGGGTCCGGCCGGCGGCGTGCGGGGGTCCGGCCGGTAAGGGGCGAACCCCGTGGCCACTGGTGACATTTTCGAATTCACTGCGTACGCTCCTGAATATGGATATGCACACTGTGGTGGTGGGGACCTCCGGCACGACCGCGTCCGACGTTCTGGCCGTGGCGCGCGGCGGCGCCCGCGTCGAGCTCTCCGAGCAGGCGGTGGCGGCCCTCGCGGCGGCGCGCGAGATCGTGGACGCGCTGGCCGCCAAGCCCGAGCCGGTCTACGGCGTGAGCACCGGCTTCGGCGCCCTGGCGACCCGGCACATCAGCGCGGAACTGCGCGCCCAGCTCCAGCGCAACATCGTCCGCTCGCACGCGGCCGGCATGGGTCCGCGCGTCGAGCGCGAGGTCGTGCGCGCGCTGATGTTCCTGCGGCTGAAGACCGTCTGCTCCGGTCACACCGGTGTCCGCCCCGAGGTCGCGCAGGCCATGGCGGACCTGCTCAACGCCGGCATCACCCCGGTCGTGCACGAATACGGCTCGCTCGGCTGCTCCGGCGACCTCGCCCCGCTGTCCCACTGCGCCCTGACGCTGATGGGCGAGGGCGACGCCGAGGGCCCGGACGGCACCGTCCGCCCCGCCGGCGAACTCCTCGCCGAGCACGGCATCGCCCCCGTCGAGCTGCGCGAGAAGGAGGGCCTCGCCCTGCTCAACGGCACCGACGGCATGCTCGGCATGCTGATCATGGCCCTCGCCGACCTCGACACCCTCTACAAGACGGCCGACGTCACCGCCGCCCTCTCCCTGGAGGCCCTGCTCGGCACCGACAAGGTCCTCGCGCCCGAGCTGCACGCCATCCGCCCGCACCCGGGCCAGGGCGACTCGGCCGCGAACATGCTGGCCGTGCTCAAGGGCTCCGGCCTCACCGGGCACCACCAGGACGACGCCCCGCGCGTGCAGGACGCCTACTCGGTGCGCTGCGCCCCGCAGGTGGCCGGCGCCGGCCGCGACACCCTCGCGCACGCCCGCCTGGTCGCCGAGCGCGAGCTGGCCTCGGCCGTCGACAACCCCGTCGTGCTGCCCGACGGCCGCGTCGAGTCCAACGGCAACTTCCACGGCGCGCCCGTCGCCTACGTGCTGGACTTCCTCGCCATCGCCGCCGCCGACCTGGCGTCCATCGCGGAGCGCCGCACCGACCGGCTGCTGGACAAGAACCGCAGCCACGGCCTGCCGCCGTTCCTCGCGGACGACGCCGGCGTCGACTCCGGCCTGATGATCGCCCAGTACACCCAGGCCGCCCTGGTCAGCGAGATGAAGCGGCTGGCCGTGCCCGCCTCGGCCGACTCCATCCCGTCCTCGGCGATGCAGGAGGACCACGTCTCCATGGGCTGGTCGGCGGCGCGCAAGCTGCGCACGGCCGTCGGCAACCTCACCCGCGTCCTCGCCGTCGAGCTCTACGCCGCCGCCCGCGCGGTCGAGCTGCGCGAGGGCCTCGCCCCGGCCCCGGCCAGCCGTGCCGTCATCGACGCCGCCCGCGCGGCCGGTGTCGGCGGCCCCGGCCCGGACCGCTTCCTCGCGCCCGACCTGGCCGCGGCGGACGCCTTCGTCCGCGACGGCTCCCTGGTCACGGCGGCGGAGACGGTGACCGGCCCGCTGCGCTAGCGGCCCGCCCCGCGCATGACGAAGGGCCCCGTCCGCGACCGCGGACGGGGCCCTTCGGCGAGTATGTGCCGTGCTACTTGAGCTTGCCGGCCTGGGCGTCGACGACCGGCGCCGGGACCTTGTACTGCTTCTCGCTCATCATCGCGCCGATGTTCATCGTGAAGTACGAGGCGAGGGTGTTGCCGTGCCGCACGACCTGGGTGTGGACCGTGCCGGTCTGGCCGGCCTCCGCGTCCATCTCGCCCGTCGTGACGAAGGCCAGCGCCTCGTCGCCGCCGGCGCCGACCGCGGCCTCCTCGGCGACCTTGGTCATCTTCGTCGGCTCGCCGCCGTCGGAGACCTCGAAGCCGCCCGAGCAGTCCTTGACCGCCTCGGAGACCGTCTCGAAGGCCTCCGCGGCGCCCTCACCCTCGTACGAGGACAGCGCGACGACCGTCACGTCGGCGTTCATGGCCTCGGCCATGGCGTCCTCGATCTCGCCCTCCGCCAGGTCCTCGACGGACTTGGAGGCGGCGTCGCTGGGCTTCTTCTCCTGCGAGGCCATGGTGTTGGTCTCGGCCGGCGCGTCCGTCGGCGCGAGCCCGCTCATGACGTAGATGAGCGGCAGGCACTTCTCGTCGCCCTTGAGCTTCTTCTTGTCGGACTTGAGCGAAGCCTCGACCGGCTCGACCTTGTAGCCGTCGACGTCGCCCTGTGCGATGAGCAGCTTGTCCAGCTCGGCCTTGCTGTACGTCTTGGCGTTGCCGCCGGAACCCTTGGTGTCGTCCGAGCCGCTGTCCGAGCACCCCGTGAGCAGCGCCAGCGACAGCGCGCCGACGACAGCCGTGGCGCACAGACGCGCCCCCGTTGATCTGTTCATGAGCGGACTATGAGTGTTCGGTCAAACACGAGTCAAGCTCAGGTATTTAGAACCCAAGCCGCTCTCTTCGCACCGAATACACCACGAACCCGGCGCCGAGCGTGAGGCAGAACGTGCCGCCCACGACATAGGGCGTGCTGTCGAAGCTTCCGGTGTCGGCGAGTTCGGTGCCGCCGGACGAGCTCTCGGTACTCGCGGCGACGGCTCTGGCCTGCGTCGTCGTGGTCGCCGCGGGCGGGCGTCCCGTGGCGGAGTCGCCCGTCGCGTTCGCGGACGGGACGAACCACAGGGCGCCCAGCAGGCTTGCCGCGGCGGTGGCGGTCAGCAACGGACGGCGAGCGGATGACACGGAATATCGATCCCCTTGTGACGCTGGCGAATTGGCCGTGTGCAGCGATGCTAATGAAAGGGGCGGGTCGCGGGAAAGCCATCTCGGGTGCCGGCCGTACGCTCCGGAGCATGAGCACCCCAGAGACATCACGTTTTGTACGGCTTCGTGTCGAACTCGTCCTCGAGGTGGACGACGTGGACGCGGTCACGGAGGCGGCGCTGGAGCGTGTCGCGGAGGACGGGGAGATGCCCGACTCCGAGCGTGCGCATGCCGAGAGCGCGGTGAGGGAAGACACAGCCGAGGCGCTCGCGTACCTGGTGGACCCGTTCGACCTGGTGGGCGAGGTGCCCGGGGTCGAGCTCCAGCAGGCCTCCTGGAGCAGCGAGCTGATCGAGTACGACCCCGACTCTCCGGACTGGGATCTGGACGAGGATGATGGCGAGGAGGAATCCGAGGAATCCGAGGAATCCGAAGAGTACGAAGAGTACGAAGAGGGCGACGAAGGCGAAGAGGACGAAGCGGAGACGGACGACAGGGGCGACGGGGAACGCGCGTCGCGCTGAGCCGGTTGTGGGGAAATCGTGACCCTGGACGGCAACCGTCGTCCGGGGTTTCGTCGTCTCAGGGGACGCACCGACCGACAGCCGTTACCACCGGCCCTGGCGGGAAGTGGCGTGCCCCACACAATCAGGGCATGTGGAACGGGACGAACCGGTCGTAGCGTTGATAGCTCACGGCGGGGAACTCTCGGGGTTACTGGGGAATCGGCAACGATGGAGAAGCGTGTGATGACGAACAGTAAGCGGCGCAGGGGCCTGACGGTCGCGTCCGCACTGCTCGGCGGTGTTCTGGTGCTCTCGGCCTGCTCCGGCGGCGACGAGGCCAAGGCCGACGGGGGCGACGACACCTCGCAGGCCAAGGTCGACGAGGCGGCGGCGCAGAAGACCTCCGAGGCCCAGATCAAGATCACGCCCAAGGACGGCACGGCCAACGCCTCCATCAACAACTCCGCCGCCGTCACCGTGAGCAAGGGCACGCTCACCGAGGTGTCGATGACCACCTCGGACGGCACGGAGGTCTCCGGCGAGATATCCGCCGACAAGACCAGCTGGAAGCCCAGCGCCCAGCTCGAGCGCTCCACGACCTACAAGATCGCGGTGACCGCGAAGGACGCGAAGGGCCGTGACGCCCACGAGAACGCCTCCTTCACCACGGTCTCCCCGGACAACAGCTTCATCGGCAGCTTCACGCCCGAGGACGGCTCCACCGTCGGCGTCGGCATGCCGGTCTCGATCAACTTCGACAAGGCGATCACCAACAAGGCGGACGTCCAGAAGGGCATCACCGTCAGCTCCAGCAGCGGGCAGGAGGTCGTCGGCCACTGGTTCAACGCCAACCGCCTCGACTTCCGCCCCGAGAACTACTGGACCGAGAACTCCACCGTCACGCTGAAGCTCGCGCTCGACGGTGTCGAGGGCGCGGACGGTGTGTTCGGCGTCCAGCAGAAGACGGTCACCTTCACGATCGGCCGCAACCAGGTCTCGATCGTCGACGCCAACAGCAAGCAGATGAAGATCACGCGGAACGGCAAGGTCGTCAAGACCATCCCGATCTCCGCCGGCTCGCCCGAGAACAAGACCTACGAAGGTCAGATGGTGATCTCCGAGAAGTTCAAGGAGACCCGGATGAACGGCGCCACCGTCGGCTTCACCGACGACGACGGCAAGGGCGAGTACGACATCAAGGACGTGCCCCACGCCATGCGTCTGACCACCTCGGGCACCTTCATCCACGGCAACTACTGGGGTGCCGACTCGGTCTTCGGCAACGTCAACACCAGCCACGGCTGTGTCGGCCTGAACGACACCAAGGGTGCAGGCGACCCGAACACCGAGGCCGCGTGGTTCTTCGACAACTCGATCGTCGGTGACGTGGTCGTCGTGCAGAACACCGGCGACAAGACCGTCTCCCCGGACAACGGCCTCAACGGCTGGAACCTGGACTGGGCGCAGTGGAAGGCCGGCTCCGCCGTCTGATCCCCCACGAAGCCCTGTCGATGCCGCTCTCCCCGAGGGCGGCATCGGCGTTTTCCGGGCCCGCCCCTTCCGGGTGCGTGCTGTGGGGTGGCTGTGACGCTCCGTCAGGGGTTCTCATGCTCCTCTTATGCGGGACTTATCAGTCCATCAGGGTGCCTCTCTAGCTTGCGGCGCATGTTCTTCACCTACCTGAGGCGCGAACTGCGCCGCCGCAGAAAGGCGGCCCTCGTCGTCGCCTCCGGCCTCGCGCTGGGCATCGCGCTCGTCATCGTGGTCACCTCCGTGTCCTCCGGCATGAGCAGGGCGCAGGACAAGGTCCTCCAGTCGCTGTACGGGCTCGGCACCGACATGACGGTCACCAAGGCCGCCGCGGCCCAGACCGGCGAGCAGGGCGGCGGCCCCCGCTTCCGCTTCGACGCCCGCGACGACGACTCCGAGGACGAGCAGAGCAGCGACCGCGTCATGGTCCAGGGCTTCCAGACCCTCGCCTCCTCCACCGTCGGCAAGGTCGCGGACCAGGACGGTGTCGCGGACGCGGTCGGCGGGCTCAGCCTCCAGGTCATCCGGGTCAGCGGCGAGTTCACCCGCGGCCAGTTCCAGCAGCAGGAGAGCGGCGGCCAGGGCGGCGGCCCCGGCGCCGGGCAGCAGGCCCCGCAGGGCCGGGTGGAGGGCGGCGGCGCCGACTTCGGCGTCAACAACTTCTCCGTCTACGGCACCGACGTCACCGAGCCCGCCCTCGGCCCGCTGACCTCCTCGAAGATCACCAGCGGCCGTACCTTCAAGACCACCGAGACGAACAGCAAGGTCGCCGTGGTCGACTCGGCGTACGCCAAGGAGAAGAAGTACAAGGTCGGTTCGACCGTCACCGTCAAGGGCGTCAAGTACAAGGTCATCGGCGTCGCGACCGCCGACAGCGGCGACTCCGCGGCCAACCTGTACATCCCGCTGACGCAGGCCCAGACCCTCGCCGACGCGAAGAACAAGGTCACCACGATCTACGTCAAGGCCACCGACTCCCAGCGGATCGACGCCGTCAAGTCCGCCGTCTCGAAGAACGTCCCGGGCACGACGGTGACGACGTCCGCCGATCTCGCCGACACCGTGTCCGGCTCCCTGTCCACCGCCTCCGACCTCGCCACGAAGGTCGGCAAGTGGCTGTCCGTCGCGGTCCTGGTCGCCGCGTTCCTGGTGGCCGGACTGCTCACGTCCTCGGCGGTCTCCCGCCGGGTGCGGGAGTTCGGCACCCTCAAGGCCCTCGGCTGGCGCTCGGGCCGGGTCACCGGCCAGGTGGTCGGCGAGGCCGTCGTCAACGGCCTGGTGGGCGGCGCCCTCGGCATCGCCCTCGGCCTGGCGGGGGCGTACGCGGTGACGGCGGTGAGCCCGACGCTGGAGGCCGACCTCGGCGGCGCCACCGGCGGCGGCCCGGGCCAGGGCGGACCGGGCCTGGTGATGGGCGGCCCCGGCGGCCCCCAGTCCGCGGGCAGGTCCCTCGAAGTCGCCCTCACCGCGCCGGTCAGCCTGACGACCGTCGCCCTCGCGGTCGGGCTCGCGGTGACCGGCGGCCTGATCGCGGGCGCCTTCGGCGGCTGGCGGGCGTCCCGACTGCGTCCCGCGGACGCCCTCCGCCGGGTCGAGTGACGGGGCCGGGCCCGACCCAGGGGCGCGGGGCTGTGTCGACGTGCGGCTCCGCCGCGTGGGCGCGACAGGGTCCGGCGTATGCCCTGTGCCCGTGAGAGGGGCCCGACAGCAACCGGCCCAGGGGCGCGGGGCTGTACCGATGTGCGGCTCCGCCGCGTGGGCGCGACAAGCCACGACGATCCCGCAGACGAAGGAACAAACATGTACGACCTCACCGCAGTGACCAAGCACTACACGCGAGGCAAGGAGACCGTGAAGGCCCTGGCCGGCATCGACCTCACCATCGCCGACGGGGACCGCCTGGTCATCCAGGGCCCCACCGGCGGCGGCAAGTCCACCCTGCTCCAGATGCTCGGCGGCCTCGACCGCCCGACCTCGGGCCAGGTCGTCCTCGACGGCACCGACCTCGCCGCCCTGCCCGAGGCCCGCCTCACCCGCGTACGCAGCGAGAACATCGGCTTCGTCTTCCAGAGCTTCAACCTCATCCCCACCCTCACCGCCCAGGAGAACGTGGAGACGGCACTCGTCCCGCTCGGCGTCAAGGCCCGGGAGCGCAGGGAACGAGCCGCCGAGGCACTGGAGTCGGTCGGCCTCGGCGAACGGCTCGGGCATCTGCCCGGGGAGATGTCCGGCGGCCAGCAGCAGCGCGTCGCCATCGCCCGCGCGCTCGTCAAGCGCCCCAAGGTGCTGCTCGCCGACGAACCCACCGGCAACCTCGACGAGTCGATGCGCGACGAGGTGATGGACGTGCTGGAGACGATGTGGAAGGAGCACGGGCTGACCTTCGTGATGGTCACCCACGACTCCGCCATCGCCAAGCGGGCACCCCGGCTCGCGACCATCCGCAAGGGGGCCATTACAGTCACCGAGCGCGCTGTGTCCTGAAATCGCTGCTGTCACCCGCTTTTATGACGGACTCGTGACAGAGCGCTTGTTGAGGCCGCTGATCACCCCCCGGCATACTTCGTCCTCCGGGGGGTGTACGCGCGTGTGTACGGGATGGCCCCCGGCCGGGTGAACGGGGAATTCGCCCGGCATTCGATCTCCCAGGGGGAGTCTTGCGCAGACAAGTGAAAAAGGTCGGTGCGGCAACTGTCGCAGGCGCCGCGGCCGTTGCGCTCGCCGCGGGTCTGACCAGCCCGGCGGCGGCCGACGCCGAGTCGCAGCACCGGGAGGCCGCGGCCAAGCTGACGGCTCACCACCGCATCACGCTGATCACGGGTGACCGCGTCTCCGTCGACGCCAAGGGCCGGATCGTCGGCCTCCAGCGGGCAGAGGGCCGCGAGAACATACCCGTGTCGGTTCGCAAGTTCCAGGGCCACACGCTGGTCATCCCCGCCGACGCGGCGCGTCTGGTCGCCGAAGGCAGGCTGGACCAGCGGCTGTTCGACATCACCGAACTGAACAAGTCCGCCACCCGCAAGTCCCAGAAGAACGGCCTGAAGGTCATCGTCGGCTACAAGGGGGCCGCCTCGGCCGCCAAGGCCGACGTCCGTGACGCGGGCACCCTGCGTCGCAGCCTCGGCACCCTGAACGCCGACGCGGTGCAGACCCCCGAGTCGGACACCCCCGAGCTGTGGGACGCGGTCACCAACGGCGACAAGACCGCCGCCGGTGTCGCGCACGTCTGGCTCGACGGCGTCCGCCGGGTCACGCTCGACAAGTCCACCAAGCAGATCGGCGCTCCCGTCGCCTGGGCCGCCGGGTACACCGGCAAGGGCGTCAAGATCGCTGTGCTGGACACCGGTGTGGACGCCACCCACCCGGACCTGAAGACCCAGGTCACGGCGTCGAAGAACTTCACGCCCGCCGCCGACGCCTCCGACAAGTTCGGCCACGGCACCCACGTCGCGTCCATCGCGGCCGGTACCGGCGCCAAGTCGGGCGGCAAGTACAAGGGTGTGGCGCCGGGCGCGACCGTCCTCAACGGCAAGGTCCTCGACGACTCCGGCTCCGGTGACGACTCCGGCATCATCGCCGGTATCGAGTGGGCCGCCGCCGAAGGCGCCGACGTCGTCAACCTCAGCCTCGGCGGCCCGGACGGACCCGGTGTCGACCCGCTGGAGGCGGCGGTCGACAAGTTCTCCGCCGAGAAGGGCATCCTGTTCGCGATCGCGGCCGGCAACTCCGGCCCGGAGTCGGTCGGTTCGCCGGGCAGCGCGGACTCCGCGCTCACCGTCGGCGCGGTCGACGACGCGGACGTGCTCGCCCCGTTCTCCTCCACCGGCCCGCGCGCCGGCGACGGTGCCATCAAGCCGGACGTCACCGGTCCGGGCGTGGACATCACCGCCGCGTCCGCCAAGGGCAGCGTCATCGCGCAGGAGGTCGGCGAGAACCCGGCCGGCTACCTGACCATCTCCGGTACCTCGATGGCCACCCCGCACGTCGCGGGCGCCGCCGCGATCCTCAAGCAGCAGCACCCGACCTGGACGTACACCCAGATCAAGGGCGCGCTCACCGCCTCCACCAAGGGCGGCAAGTACACCGCGTTCCAGCAGGGTTCGGGCCGCATCCAGATCGACAAGGCCCTCAAGCAGACCGTCATCGCCGAGCCGGTGTCGGTCAGCCTCGGCACCCAGCAGTGGCCGCACACCGACGACACGCCGGTCACCAAGCCGCTGACGTACCGCAACCTCGGCACCACGGCCGTGACGCTGACCCTCAAGGCCACCGCCACCAACCCGAACGGCGCCGCGGCCCCGGCCGGCTTCTTCAAGCTGAGCGCCTCCACCGTGACGGTCCCGGCGGGCGGCACGGCCTCCGTGAACGTCACCGCCGACACCCGCCTCGGCGGCACCGTCGACGGCGCGTACTCCGCGTACGTGGTCGCGACCGGCGGCGGGCAGACCGTCCGCACGGCCGCCGCGGTCAACCGTGAGATCGAGTCCTACGACGTCACGGTCAAGCACATCGGCAGGGACGGCCTGCCGACGTCGAAGTACAGCACCGTCCTGCTCGGCTACAGCGGCATCGGCTCCGGCCGTGTCGTCGACGTCCCGCAGGCCGAGTCCGGTGTCACCACCCTGCGTCTGCCCCGCGGCACGTACGGCCTCGACGCCTGGATCGTGAAGGACTTCGTCACCTTCGAGGGCGGTCTCGACTGGCTGGTCCAGCCGAGGCTGAGCGTCACCAGGAACGCCACGCTGACGCTCGACGCCCGTACCGGCAAGGCGGCGGACATCACGGTGCCCGACGCCACGGCCAAGCCGCTGTCGGCGACGATCAACTACTCCTACGAAACCGGCGGCTTCGGCATCGGCTTCATGGGTCCGTCCTTCGCCGACCTGCGCATGGCCCACCTCGGCCCGACGGTCACCGGTCTGAACCAGACCTGGAACGGCCAGTGGACCAAGGGCACCGGCACCGAGTGGGACGTGGCCCTGACCGCCAACGGCACCAAGATCGTGGGCGACAAGGTCAAGCACTTCAAGACCACCGAGCTCGCCACCCTGAAGAACATCCTCGCCGCGGCCACGCCCGGCAAGACCGGTGCGCTCAGCGTCTACGGCCTCTTCCCGCAGGCGTTCGTCATGGGCATCCCGGTGGAGCAGAAGCTGCCCGGCACGCGCACGGTGCACGTGTCCACGGCCGGCGGCATCGTCTGGGGCACCGACTTCGAGCAGTACCGCGGCAAGGACGCCGAGGGCAACCCGATCACCGAGGCCTTCTACACCAGCGACGCCCTGAAGGCCTACACGGCGGGCAAGACCTACACCACCACCTTCAACAAGCCGGTCTTCGGTCCCAAGCTGACCGCCGACTACGGCCTGTACCGCGCCGGCAACAAGATCGGCGGCGTGCTGCCGCTGTACGCCGACTCCGCGGGTCACCCCGGGTCCTCGGACTTCACCGCGGTGGCCACCACCCTCTACCGCAACGGCGTCAAGGTCGGCACGCACAACGACCCGCTGTTCGGCGAGAAGGAGTTCTCGGTTCCGTCCACCGACGCCGAGTACCGCCTGACCACCTCGGTCAAGCGCAGCGTCAAGGTCGCGGCCGCCTCCACGCGGATCGACGCCAGCTGGACCTTCCGCTCCAAGAAGCCCACCACCGACGACATGGTGGCCCTGCCGGCCTCCAGCGTCCGCTTCAACGCCAAGACCGGCTCCGACGGCCGTGTCACGGCGGGCCTGACGCAGACCATCCCGGTCTCCGTCGAGGGCGCGGCGCGCGGCACCAACCTCAAGTCGCTCGCGGTGTACGTGTCGTACGACTACGGGCAGACCTGGAAGAAGGTCACCGTGACCAACGGCAAGATCAAGGTGAAGAACCCCGCCAAGAACAAGGGTGTCTCCTTCCACGCCAAGATCACGGACAAGAAGAACAACAAGTCGACGCTGTCGATCTACAACGCGTACTACGGCAAGTGAGCCGTGCGGCTCGGGCTCTCCGAGCCGAGGGCTCTGTGAGCCCAGGGCTCTCCGGGCCCGAGCCGAGGGCTCTGTGAGCCCTGAGCTGTGAGCGAACGGCCCGCAGGAAGCAGAGCTTCCGGCGGGCCGTTCGTGTTTGTGTGACCCCATGACGGCTCACACGGTGGAGTACATCCGGTACCGCATTCCCGAAGAGCGTTCGGCCGAGTTCCTGGCCGCCTACACCCGCGCCGCGCCGCACCTGGCGGCGGCCCCCCAGTGCGTCGACTACGAGCTCACCCGCTGCGAGGAGGACTCCGAGCACTACATCCTGCGCATCACCTGGACCTCGACCGCCGACCACCTCGACGGCTTCCGCAAGTCCGAGCTGTTCCCCGGCTTCCTGGCCGAGATCCGCCCGTACGTCTCCGACATCGAGGAGATGCGGCACTACGCCCCGACACCCGTGCACGGCGGCGGCGCGGCCGTCCCCAGCCTCTACGACTGGGCGGGCGGCGCGGACGCCTTCTCCCGGCTGACGTCCGCGTTCTACGACAAGGTGCTGGAGGACGACCTCCTGGCACCCCTCTTCGCCCGTCTCGACCCCGCCCACGCCGAGCATGTCGCCCTCTGGCTCGCCGAGGTCTTCGGCGGCCCGGCCCGCTACTCCGAGACCCAGGGCGGCCACAACCACATGGTCGCCAAGCACTTCGGCAAGGGCATCACCGAGCCGCAGCGCCGCCGCTGGGTCAATCTGATCCAGGACGCCGCCGACGAGGCCGGCCTCCCCACCGACGCGGAGTTCCGCTCCGCCTTCCTCGCCTACGTGGAGTGGGGCACCCGCCTCGCCGTCTACTTCTCCGGCCCCGACGCGGTGCCTCCGGCCGAGCAGCCGGTGCCGAAGTGGACGTGGGGGGCCGCGCCGCCGTACCAGGGCTGAGGGGCCGGGGCGGGGCCAGCCTCGCGCCGACGGGACACCGGGCGCCACCTGCCCGGTGACGCCCGGTGCCCCGTCGGTGATTCAGCCGGCCTGGTTCGCCGAGTCCTGGCCCGCCCGGGTGGCGTCCGAGCCCCAACTCGCCAGCAGGCGCAGGGCCTCGGCGGAGGGCGTGCCGGGGTCGGCGTGGTAGGCGACGAGCGACTGCTCGCTGTCGTCGGCGATGCGGAAAGACTCGTAGCGCAGGGAGAGTTCACCGACCAGCGGGTGACGCAGCTCCTTCACGCCGTGGGTCTTCTCCTTGACGTCGTGGGTGGCCCACAGCCGCCTGAAGTCCTCGCTCTTCACGGACAGTTCGCCCACCAGCGCGGACAGCCGAGAGTCGTCCGGATAGCACCCGGCCTCCATCCGCAGCAGACAGACGATGTCGATCGCCTTCTGCTCCCAGCCCACGAACAGCTCGCGGTAGTCGGGCCGCAGGAACGCCAGCCGCGCCCAGTTCCGCTCCGCCGCCGGCAGCTCCGCCCAGTCGCCGAACACCGCGGCCGCCATCCTGTTCCACGCCAGGATGTCGGAGCGCCGCCCCACGACGTACGCCGGGACCGCGTCCATGGTGTCCAGCAGCTGCTTCAGCGACGGCCGCACCTGCTGGGTGCGCGCGGCCGGCTTCTTCTTGTGCTGCTTGGGCTTGGCCAGGTGCGTCAGATGCGCGTGCTCGGCGTCCGTGAGCCGCAGCGCGCGGGCGATCGCGTCCAGCACCTCCGCGGACACATTGCGTCCGTTGCCCTGCTCCAGCCGCGTGTAGTACGCCACGGAGACCCCGGCGAGCTGGGCCAGCTCCTCGCGCCGCAGTCCCGGCACCCGGCGGTGCCGGCCGAACTCGGGCAGCCCCACGTCCTGCGGCTTCAGCCGGGCGCGCCGGGTGCGCAGGAACTCGCTGAGCTCGGCCCTGCGGTCCAGGCCCGCGCCGGAATCGCGCTGTTCGTCCATGCGTCCAGTATTCCCGTACGTACGCCCGGAAGCCTGACCTTGCCAGTGGTAGGAACGCTGGACGTAGGCAGAGCCGTGGTCTGGGCGGATGCCCGCGCGGGCGGCACGCTGGAGCACGTGCCCGGCCGGAAAGGCGGCCGGACGCGACCACTCTGCTTAGGAGATCCCCGGCATGACCACTGTCGCCGCATACGCCGCCCCCGCCGCCAAGGCTCCCCTCGAGCGGACCACCATCGAGCGCCGGGAGGTGGGCGAGCACGACGTCCTGATCGACATCAAGTTCGCCGGCATCTGCCACTCCGACATCCATCAGGCCACCGAGGGCTGGGGCGAGGCCATGTTCCCGATGGTGCCCGGCCACGAGATCGCGGGCGTCGTCTCCGCGGTCGGCCCCGGCGTGACGAAGTTCGCCGTCGGCGACCGGGTGGGGGTCGGCTGCATGGTCGACTCCTGCCGCGAGTGCGAGAACTGCAGGGCCGGCCAGGAGCAGTACTGCACCGGCGGCAACGTGATGACGTACAACGGCGTCGGCAAGGACGGCGAGCCCACCTATGGCGGCTACTCCGAGAAGATCGTCGTCGACGAGCACTTCGTCGTGCGTGTCCCGGACGGGCTGAAGCTCGACGAGGCCGCGCCGCTGCTGTGCGCGGGCATCACCCTCTACTCCCCGCTCAAGCACTGGGGCGCGGGCCCCGGCAAGAAGGTCGCCGTCCTCGGCATGGGCGGCCTCGGCCACATGGGCGTCAAGATCGCGCACGCGCTGGGCGCGGAGGTGACGGTGCTGTCGCAGTCCCTGCGCAAGAAGGAGGACGGCCTCAAGCTGGGCGCCGACCACTACTACGCCACCAGCGACCCGAAGACCTTCGAGGAGCTGGCCGGCACCTTCGACCTGATCGTCTCCACGGTGTCCGTGGCGCTGGACTTCAACGCCTACCTGGGCCTGCTGAGGACCGGCGGCGCGCTGGTCAACGTCGGCGCCCCGGAGGAGCCGGTCAGCCTCAACCTGTTCTCCCTGATCGGACAGCGCAAGACCCTCGCCGGTTCCATGATCGGCGGCATCGCCGAGACCCAGGAGATGCTCGACTTCTGCGCTGAGCACCGCCTGGGCGCCGAGATCGAGCTGATCGCCGCCACCGAGATCAATGACGCGTACACCCGCGTCCTGGGCAGCGACGTCCGCTACCGCTTCGTGATCGACACGGCGACGATCTGAGCCGAGCGGGCGGGGCGGTGGGGGGGGGGGGGGGGGGGGGGGGGGGGGGCGAGGGAGGGTGGGGGGGGGGGGGGTGGGGGGGCGCCAGCCCCCGCGCGGTCCCGGGAGTTCTGTTGGGGAGAAACAAGTCCGCCACCCTGCGTTTGGGTCGAAAAAAAAGACC
>NZ_JBVJGZ010000006.1:19675-95806 GCF_055587025.1 Streptomyces sp. NPDC048600
CCCGTTTCTGGGGAGGAGATGTCCGCTACTGTTTCGTGGGAGACAAGGCGGGACGTGGGGCGGGGGGGGGGGGGGGGGGTGGTGGGGGGCGCGCAGTGGGCCCCGCACCGCGCGCTGCCGTACCGCTGTCGCCGTACCGCCTGAGCCGACTGGCGAGCCGAGGCCCCCGGGTCCCCGTCCCGGGGGCTTCGGCGTACGCCCGGGGAGGGCCGTGGTCGTACTCGGGACGTAGGCCCCTGGGCCCATCGGGATGCTCCCGCGGGCGCTGGTGCCGGGGCGGGGCGGCTGCCTAGCGTGGAAGCAGCCGAACCGGCCCGGTCCGGACGCCGCGAACGCCGACGGGGATCGGCCGGCCAGACGCGACAGGGAGGCACACGCGATGACCGTCCAGCTCAACCACACCATCGTCGCCGCGCACGACAGGCAGGCCTCGGCCCGCTTCCTGGCCGACCTCCTCGGCCTCGAAGTGAGCCCGCGGTACGGCCCCTTCGTCCCGGTCGAGATCCCCAACGGAGTCACCCTCGACTTCATGGAGGTCCCCGGCGAGATCACCCCGCAGCACTACGCGTTCCTGGTCTCCGAAGCCGACTTCGACACCATCTTCGGCCGTGTCCGCGACGCCGGCCTGACCTACTGGGCCGACCCCTCCCACTCCCGCCCCGGCGAGATCAACCACAACGACGGCGGCCGCGGCACGTACTTCGACGACCCGAACGGCCACAGGCTGGAGATACTGACGCGGCCGTACGGAAGCGGAGGGTGACGCGGCCGGGGCCACGCAGGGTACGTCGGCCCTCAGATCCCAGCCGCAGCAGTGGCCTCGCACGCTCGCGCAAGTTTCTCCACGGGCCTTGAGGGGACTGACCCGCCCCATGCGCGGAGCGCGGCACCAGCGGGTGAAGGAGGCATATTGCACCGTGACCGACGACGGGGGCGCTCCGAGGCAGGCCGCTCAGGGCGACTGGTCGCGGCGGTCCAGGACCTCGTAGTGCGCCGACCGCTCGTCGAAGTCCGAGAGGACCGCCCGGGCGGCCGCCGGTACGTGCGCCGCCTCGTAGTCCTCGCCCATGAACGCCTGGATCGACGAGAGGGCCTCGAACCACATCAGCGTCATGAACTCGACGTCCTCGTCCCGCTCCCGCCGGACCAGGTCGATCGAGAGGAATCCGGGGATCCGCCGCTCCTCGATCCCGGGAATCACCTCCCCGCGCACGATGCGCTCGTACGCGTCGGCGTTCTCCTTGGTCGTCCAGCCCCGCCACACTCGACAGATCATGGGCCGAGCGTAGTGCGCGCGGCCTCTCAGCGGGCCCGACCGGCGTCATCGCCGCCCGCGGCAGTGGTCCTGGCGGCGTAGGCGAGCAGGCCGGCGAACCTCAACCAGGGCAGCAGGTGCACGTTGAGGGGGGAGTAGCCGGGCCGGACGTGGCCGGTGATGCCGTCGACGAGGGCGGCGAGTTCCTCCACGTCCGGGCGGTGGAGGTGACCGAGCGCCGAGAGATAGCTGCGGGCCGCGGCGTCGAGCCGCGCGTGCAGACCGGTGATCCGGCGCCCCTCGCCGTCGGTGGTGAGCGTCTCGTCGGGGTGGCGAAGGCCACGGAAGGCCTTGTGACGGTCCGCCACGGCGGCGACCAGACCCAGCCGGGACGGTGGCGCCGCACTCGGCCAGCGGGGCCCGCGCAGGGCGGCCGTGTCGGAGGCCGACGGAGTACGTCGCCCGGCGGCCTTCTCCGCACTCCGGCGGACGGCGAAGGCGGCCGTCTCCGCGATGCTGACGGCCCGGCTCTCCTCCAGCACGTCCAGCGCGCGCAGCAGCGCCGCCGGGTCCGCGCGCAGGTCGGGAGCGGGGACGGCGGTCGCGCTCAGGTAGGCCCACGTGGCGTTGAACCCCAGCGGGCAGTACTGCCCGACGGCACACCTCAGCGCGCTGTGCCGTCGGACGAGCGGGAGCCGCTCGTCGCGAACCCTCCGCGCTTCCGTTCCGAATGCCACGGCCGAGGTCAGCCCTCGGCCTTCGCGACCCCGATCGGGCAGGAGACACCCGTCCCGCCCAGGCCGCAGTACCCGGCCGGGTTCTTGTGGAGGTACTGCTGGTGGTACGCCTCGGCCGGGTAGAAGGGGTGGGTCGCGGCGGGGAGGATCTCGGTGGTGATCTCGCCGTAGCCGGATTCGCCGAGGACCTTCTGGTACGCCGTGCGGGACGCCTCCGCCGCGGCGGCCTGGGCGGGGGTGTGGGTGTAGACGGCGGAGCGGTACTGGGTGCCCACGTCGTTGCCCTGGCGGAAGCCCTGCGTGGGGTCGTGGGACTCCCAGAAGGTCTTGAGGAGGCGCTCGTAGGAGATCAGCGCAGGGTCGTGGACCACGCGGACGACCTCGGTGTGGCCGGTCAGGCCGGAGCAGACCTCCTCGTAGGTGGCGTGCTCGCTGTAGCCGCCCTGGTAGCCGACCAGGGTCGTCCACACGCCCGCCGGGAGCTGCCAGAACTTCCGCTCGGCGCCCCAGAAACAGCCGAGGCCGAAGTCGGCGACCTCCAGGCCCTCGGGGTAGGGGCCGAGCAGCGGGTTGCCCAGGACGGCGTGGCGGTCCGGGACCGCGAAGACGGCCGTCGCGCGGCCGGGGAGCGCCTGCCCTGGCGTAGGCATCCGAGGGGTTCTGCCGAAGAACATCGCGTCTCCCTGTGTCGCTCGGCCGGCGTCCCGCGGTCGTCCTGACCGGCGCCGCCGGTGTGACCCGTAAACGCCCGGGGCCGGCCGGGAATTCCTCCCGGCCGACCCCTCGGCGCACTCTCCCGGCGCTCATCCCCGCAGCGTCGCCGGAGTCCCGCCGTTCGCCTCGAAGCCGGCGACCGCCAGCGCGCGGTAGACCGCGAACTCCGCCGCCGGGTCGGGGGACAGGGTCCACGGCAGGGCCCCCACATGACCGTCGACCAGCACCAGCTGGCTCATCGCCTCCGCCCAGCGCTCGGCGCGCACCAGGAAGAAGACCAGCATGTGCCGGACATGGGCGAGCATCGGATCGTCGGCCCGGGCCGTGTGCACCGCGTGCAGGGCGCCGTGCATCGCCTTGGTGACGACCTCGCTCTGGTAGAAGCCGGAGACCAGGTTGACCTCGGGCAGGTGCTCGAAGACGGCGAACAGCGGCATGGCCGCGAGCAGTGAACCCTGCGGCGCCCGCGCGGCGGCGGCCTCGGCGAAGGAGTAGGCCTGTGCGCGCGAGCCGTGCCACTTCTCGCACCAGTAGTGCAGGGCGGCCAGGTGCGCGCCCATGTGGTTCGGCGCGCGGTCCAGGATCTTCAGCCAGAGCTGCTCGAACTCCGGCTGCGGGTAGTCGAGTCCGCGGGCCACGGACAGCTCGATGATGTAGGGGACGGGGTCACCGGGGGCGAGCAGCGCTGCCTGCGCGCACGCCTCTCTCGCCTCCTCCATGATGATCCGGAAGTCGTCCGTGCCGGGCGTCGACGTACGCCACGCCTGCTGCACCAGGAACTCGGCGTGCACCGCCGCCCCGCCCGCGTCCTTGGCCTGCTCCGCGCGCCACACCCGCAGCCACTGGCCGCCGGGGGTGTCGCTGACCCCGCCCGGCCGCTGCTGGAGCTCCAGGGCCGCCGCCCCGGCGAAGGCCTGCACGCGCTGCCAGCGGCGCTCGCCCTCCTTCTCGGTGCCCGCGAGCAGCTGCGCCGCCGCCCGGTGGTCCTGGGTGCGCTGCACCAGGTCCAGCACGTCCACCAGGTCCTGATCGGGGCCGGGCATGCGGACGTCCAGCTCCTCCTGCCGTACGAATCCGTAGTGCGCGGGGTCGGCGGCGTCCGGGTGCCCGGGGGACACCAGCTCGATGCCGCGGCGCCGGCGCATGACGAACGGACCGAGCACCAGACTCAGCATGAGCAGGGCCATCAGGACCCAGAGAATCTCCATGTCTCCAGCGAACCAGACCGCACCGACAATTGGCCAACCTGGTCCCCGGCCTGTGGAAAACTCCCGCCCGCCACCGTCCGGGACCGCCCGCCGCCGCCCCTGACCACCGTGCCGCCTGCTCCCTCCTCGCCGCGATCGGGCTCCCGCGCCGACGTGATCACCGTCCCCGGAGCAACGGGTCCGGCCGCCCCCGGCCGTCCCCCGCCCCGCCCGTGTCCCCCACTCGTCCGGCAGCAGGCCTTCAGGCGGACTACGCTCGGTGCCCATGAGCGACAGGCACATCAGTCAGCACTTCGAGACGCTCGCCATCCACGCGGGCAACACGGCCGATCCCCTGACCGGGGCGGTCGTTCCGCCGATCTACCAGGTGTCCACTTACAAGCAGGACGGGGTGGGCGGCCTGCGCGGCGGCTACGAGTACAGCCGCAGCGCCAACCCGACCAGGACCGCGCTCGAGGAGAACCTCGCCGCCCTGGAGGGCGGCCGCCGCGGCCTCGCGTTCGCGTCCGGACTGGCGGCCGAGGACTGCCTGTTGCGTACGCTGCTCAGCCCGGGCGACCACGTGGTGATCCCGAACGACGCGTACGGCGGCACGTTCCGGCTCTTCGCCAAGGTCGTCGCCCGCTGGGGCGTGGAGTGGTCGGTCGCCGACACCGGCGACCCGGCCGCCGTGCGCGCCGCGATCACCCCGAAGACCAAGGCCGTGTGGGTGGAGACCCCCTCCAACCCGCTCCTCGGCATCACCGACATCGCCGCCGTCGCCCAGATCGCCCGCGACGCCGGCGCGAAGCTGGTCGTCGACAACACCTTCGCGACGCCGTACCTCCAGCAGCCGCTGTCGCTCGGCGCCGACGTGGTGGTGCACTCCCTGACCAAGTACATGGGCGGCCACTCCGACGTGGTCGGCGGTGCCCTGGTCGTGGCCGACGAGGCGCTCGGCGAGGAGCTGGCGTACCACCAGAACGCGATGGGCGCGGTCGCCGGTCCCTTCGACTCCTGGCTGGTGCTGCGCGGCGCCAAGACGCTGTCGGTGCGCATGGACCGGCACAGCGAGAACGCCACCAAGATCGCCGACATGCTCACCCGGCACGCGCGCGTGACGAAGGTGCTCTACCCGGGCCTGCCCGAGCACCCCGGCCACGAGGTCGCGGCCAAGCAGATGAAGGCCTTCGGCGGCATGGTCTCCTTCCAGGTGCAGGGCGGCGAAGAGGCGGCCGTCGAGGTCTGCAACCGCGCGAAGATCTTCACCCTGGGCGAGTCCCTGGGCGGTGTGGAGTCGCTGATCGAGCACCCGGGCCGGATGACGCACGCCTCCGTGGTCGGCTCGGCCCTCGAGGTCCCCGGCGACCTCGTCCGCCTGTCCGTCGGCATCGAGAACGTGGAGGACCTCCTGGAGGACCTCCAGCAGGCGCTCGGCTGACGGTCACCAGCCGGTGAGGGGTGGAGTCGTGTCCGACGGCGGCTCCACCCACGGCTGGACCAGCGCGGCCCACACCGCGAAGGCGACCGCCGCCGCGCACAGCGCCAGCCACAGCAGGCGGCGCGCGAGTGTCTGCCGGCGCAGCAGCCGGCTGCCCTGGCGTACGGCGTCGGTGTGCAGCTCCGGCGGTACCGGCGGCGGCGTCCGCTCCATGATCCGCCGCGCCGCGGCCTCCCGGTCGGCGCGGCTCATCCCGGTCTCTCCCCGTCCGGCCCGTTCACCTGAGGACTCCCTTCCTCATGACGCCACCGCCTTCGCGCTCGTGCCCGTGACGGCCGGGGCCGGGCCCCGGGGCGGGTGCAGCACGATCGCGGTGGCGCGGTCGCAGATGGCCCGTACACGTTCCACGGGCATGCCCAGCAGCGCGGCGGCCTGCTCCTCGGCGACCCCCTCGTACAACCGCAGGACGAGGATCAGCCGCTCCTGCGGGGCGAGCGCGGCCAGGACGCTGCCGGGCTGCGGACGGGCCCGGCCGAGGCCGCCGTACCGGTGCCAGGCGGTGCGGGCGAAGTGGGTGGCCAGATACTGGCGGGTGCGGTCGTACGGATCCTCACCGCGCAGCCGGTTCCAGCACGCGTAGGTGTGCGCGAGGGCGAGCGTGAGCAGGCGCCGCGCGCGCGGGTTGTCGGCCGGGGTCTCCGCCGTCAGCAGCGTGGCGGTGTGCAGCAGCCGCCCCGCGGCGCCCGCGACGAACGCCTCGAACTCCCGGTCACGCCCGGCGCTCTGCGCCGCCTGCCGTTCTCGCACCGCGCCTCCCCCTGAGGGCGACCCTGAAGAATCCGGCCCCCGGCCGCGTCCGGCCGCCCTGAGGCGGACCCGCGTGCGACGAGGACCCGGTCCCCTATGAGGACCCGGTCTCATATGAGGCCAGGGGTGCCCTTTCGGTCAAGGGCCGCGCAGCAGCCCGGCCGCCGCGGCCCTCGCGGGAGCGGCCCGCGGAGCTCCCGGACGGACGGGACAGGAGTCCCCGGACGGGCGGGAGGAGACTGGACCCGCAGGCGAACTGCTCCCTGCGGTCGGCGTGCAGGCAGTCCTCGCGCGCGGGCGCGGTCGTCGTCGTGACAGGAGGGTCAGCCGGTCGTCGCCGGGTCCTGGCCCGGGACCCCGGCCGGAGACATCCGGGCGGACAGGGCGTCATTGAAGCGCGTGAGGAGCGCACAGAACGCCTCGCGCTCCTGGGGTGCCCAGTCGTGGGTCAACTCGTCCATCAACTGACGGCGTGAGGAGCGCACTTCGGCCAGCCGCGACAGCCCGCGCGGGGACAGCTGGAGCACCACGGCACGGCCGTCGTCGGGGTGCGAGGTGCGCTTGACGAGCCCGGTGTCGACGAGCGGAGCCACCTGCCGGGTGACCGTGGAGGAGTCGATCCCCATGCTCGCGGCGAGCGCCTTGACACCCATCGGGCCCTCCTTGTCGAGCCGGTTGAGCAGCAGGTACGCGGCACGATCCATGGAGTTGCGCAGCTGCCCGACCCCGCCGAGGCGGGTCTGTTCGGCACGGCGGGCGAACACCGCCACCTCGTGCTGCAGAGAGTCGAGAAGGCCGGTGTCACCGACGGTCGTCATGTCCATCGACATGTCAGGTGTTGTGGGCATGGCCGGAGGCTCACTTCATGAAAGGGCGGCTGAGTTGGGGGACAGAGTACGCGGATGGGGGACGGGCCGTACCGGGCCTGCGCAATCCGGTCTCGGAGGTTGGTCACACCCGTGATCGACGCGTGTGAACTGCGAGACTTGGGCCATGAACCACCTCAAGGCCGATCCTCTGCCGCCGGTCACCCTGGACGACGTGCGCGGCGCGCGGAAGATGCTCGCGGGGGTGGCGCGGGAGACCGCGATGGAGGGCAGCCGGCATCTCAGCCAGCTGGTGGGGGCACCCGTCCACCTCAAGTGCGAGAACCTCCAGCGGACAGGCTCGTTCAAGCTGCGCGGCGCCTACGTCCGGATCGCCGGACTGCTGCCCGAGGAGCGGGCCGCGGGTGTGGTGGCGGCGAGCGCGGGCAACCACGCGCAGGGCGTCGCGCTGGCGTCCTCCCTGCTGGGCGTACGGGCCACCGTGTTCATGCCCAACGGCGCGCCCCTGCCCAAGATCAGCGCCACCCGCGAGTACGGCGCCGAGGTGCGGCTGCACGGCCAGGTCGTCGACGAGTCGCTCGCGGCGGCGGAGGAGTACGCGCGGGAGACGGGCGCGGTCCTCATCCACCCCTTCGACCATCCCGACATCATCACCGGCCAGGGCACCGTGGGCCTGGAGATCCTGGAGCAGTGCCCCGAGGTGCGCACGATCGTCGTCGGTGTCGGCGGCGGCGGTCTCGCCGCGGGCATCGGGGTCGCGGTGAAGTCGCTCCGGCCCGACGTACGGATCGTCGGTGTGCAGGCGGAGGGCGCGGCCGCGTACCCGCCCTCGCTGGCGGCCGGGCGGCCCGTCGCGCTGCCGAACCCGGTGACGATGGCCGACGGAATCAGGGTGGGACGGCCCGGCGACGTGCCGTTCGCCCTGGTCGGCGAGTACGTCGACGAGGTGCGCACGGTCACCGAGGACGAGCTGGCGACCGCGCTGCTGCTGTGCCTGGAGCGGGCCAAGCTGGTCGTGGAGCCGGCCGGAGCCAGCCCGGTCGCCGCGCTGCTCGGCGATCCGGACGCCTTCGAGGGCCCGGTGGTCGCGGTGCTCTCCGGCGGCAACGTCGACCCGGTGCTGCTCCAGCGGGTGCTGCGGCACGGCATGGCCGCGCAGGGTCGCTACCTGGCGGTCCGGCTGCGGCTGACCGACCGGCCGGGGGCGCTCGCGACGCTGCTGGGGGTGTTGTCAGTGGCCGACGCTAACGTGCTCGACGTGGGCCATGTACGGACCGATCCCCGGCTCGGGCTCACGGAGGCGGAGGTGGATCTGCACCTGGAGACGAAGGGGCCCGCCCACTGCGCGGAGGTCGGCAGGGCGCTGCGCGAGGCCGGTTACACGGTCATCGACTGAGGTCGCGCGCGTCGGCGCGGCCGCGTGCGGTGTGCGACGGGAGACCGGGTGGCTGGCTCCGTGCCGTCTTGACCGTCGACTCGGTCCTGCCCGGCGGCCGGCTCGGTCCCGCACCGAGCTCTGAGGCGGCGCAGGACAGACCGGTCGGCGGCTGACATGCGGCCGAGGGGTCTGACGTGTCGCTGACATGGTCATGGCCGGTGACCTGCGGTCCGCCGACGGGTGGATGCCGCGGACCCGGCGACTCCGCTCAGCCGCCGGTCTGCCGCGCTGTTCACGGCTCGGCGGCCGGGCGTTCACGGGCGTGGGTGGGGGTGTTGGCGGGGGTGTTCGCGGGCGTCGTCCGAGGTGGTGGCCCCGGGGTCACTCGTTCGAAGTAAGAGCATTGAGCAACGCGATACATCGCGATACGGTGTGGTGGTGGCCGCGCTCCCACACTCCGACAAGCTCGGAAAATCCCGCGCAGGGCGAAAAGCAGAAACCTAGGCTTTCCGAAGAATCCTCAACGACGTGGAGACTCATATGCCAGGCGCCATTCATGCCGAAGGTCTGGTGAAGACCTTCGGCGACGTACGGGCACTGGACGGCGTCGACCTCGATGTCCCCGAGGGCACTGTCCTCGGCCTGCTCGGGCCCAACGGCGCGGGCAAGACCACGACGGTCCGCTGTCTCACGACACTGCTGCGCCCCGACAGCGGCCGGGCGGTCGTCGCCGGCCTCGACGTGCTCAAGCATCCCAACGAGGTCCGTCGCTCCATCGGCCTGTCCGGCCAGTTCGCGGCGGTCGACGAGCTGCTCACCGGCCGCGAGAACCTGCAGATGGTCGGCCAGCTCTACCAGATGAAGGCCAAGGCCGCGAAGGCCCGGGCCGAGGAGCTGCTCCATCAGTTCAACCTCGCCGAGGCCGCCGACCGCACCGCCAAGACCTACTCCGGCGGCATGCGGCGCCGGCTCGACCTGGCGGCGGCGCTCGTGGTGTCTCCGCCCGTGATGTTCATGGACGAGCCGACGACCGGCCTCGACCCGCGCAACCGCCAGCAGCTGTGGGGGGTCATCAAGGACCTCGTCTCCGGCGGCACCACCCTGCTGCTGACCACGCAGTATCTGGAGGAGGCCGACCACCTCGCGCACGACATCGCGGTCGTCGACCACGGCCGGGTCATCGCCCGCGGCACCTCCGACGAGCTCAAGGCCCGCACCGGCGGCGAGCGCGTCGAGCTCGTCGTGCACAACCGCGAGGACATACAGGCCGCCTCCGAGGTGCTCGCCGGCTTCGGCAAGGGCGACACCAACATCGAGGAGCACACCCGCCAGCTCACGGTGCCCGTCACCGGCGGCGCCAAGCTGCTCGCCGAGGTCATCCGCGAGCTGGACGCGCGCGGCATCGAGCTCGACGACATCGGCCTGCGCCGCCCCACCCTCGACGACGTGTTCCTCTCGCTCACCGGCCACACGGCCGAGACCAAGCCCGGCAACGACGAGGACGGCGAGGGCGCCCCCGCCGACGCCCGCTCCCGCACCCGCAGAAAGGAGGGCGGCCAGTGAGCGCCGTCACCGACGCCGTACCCGCCGCGGCGAGCCACAACCCGGTGGTCCAGTCGATCCGGGACTCGCTCGTCGTCGCCAAGCGCAATCTCATCCGCATGACGCGCATTCCGGAGATGATCATCTTCGGGCTGATCCAGCCCGTCATGTTCGTGGTGCTGTTCAGCTATGTCTTCGGCGGCTCGATGAACATCGGCGGCACCACGGAACCCTCCGTGTACCGCGAGTTCCTGATGGCCGGCATCTTCGCCCAGACCGTCACCTTCTCCACCGCCGGTGCCGGCGCGGGCATCGCCGACGACATGCACAAGGGCCTGATAGACCGCTTCCGCTCGCTGCCCATGGCGCGTGGCGCGGTGCTGACCGGCCGGACCCTCGCCGACCTGGTGCAGACGGCGCTCACCCTGTTCGTCCTGGCGATCGTCGCCCTGCTGGTCGGCTGGCGGACCCACACCAGCTTCGGTGAGGTGCTCGGCGCCTTCGGTCTGCTGCTCCTGCTCGGGTACGCGTTCACCTGGGTCGGCGCGCTGATCGGCCTGTCCGTGCGCACCCCCGAGGCGGCCACCTCCGGCGGTCTGATCTGGCTCTTCCCGGTCACGTTCATCTCGAACGCGTTCGTGGACTCCAGCCAGATGACGCCCTGGCTCCAGCACGTGGCCGACTGGAACCCGTTCAGTGCCACGGTCCAGGCCTGCCGGGTGCTGTTCGGCAACCCCGGGGTGTCCGACTCGACCGCGTGGCCGATGGAGCACCCGGTGTGGGCCTCGCTGATCTACTCGGTGCTGATCATCGTCCTGTTCCGCACCCTGGCGGTCCGCAAGTACCGCTCGGCCTCCGCCTGACCTCGCCTTCTCCCGGGCCACGCCCGGTACGACGAAGCCCCCGGTGTCTCGATGGACACCGGGGGCCGCCGGAAAGGGCAGTGGTGGGTCAGTTCTGGTACGGCTCGGCCTTGAGGATCCGCACGGAGGCCTTCTTGCCGTTGGGCAGCTCGTACTCCGCGTCCTCGCCGACCTTGTGACCGATCACGCCGGAGCCGAGAGGCGACTGCGGGGAGTAGGTCTCGATGTCGGTGCTCGCGTATTCGCGGGAGGCGAGCAGGAAGGTCATCGTGTCGTCCTCGTCACCGTCGAAGGCGATCGTCACGACCATGCCGGGAGCCACGGTGCCGTCCGCCGAGGTAGGAGCCTCGCCCACCTGGGCGTTCTCCAGGAGCTGGGTCAGCTGGCGCACACGGAGCTCCTGCTTGCCCTGCTCTTCCTTGGCCGCGTGGTACCCGCCGTTCTCGCGCAGGTCGCCCTCCTCGCGCGCAGCCGCGATCTTGGCGGCGATCTCCGTGCGCGCAGGACCAGTAAGCTGCGCAAGCTCGTCCTTGAGCTTGTTGTACGCCTCCTGGGTCAGCCAGGTGACGTTCTCGCTGGTCTGGGTCACAGGTGCTCCTCGTCGGTACTGGGAATACAAAGCATCGCCCTACCCAGAAGAATGTTCCTTCACGAGTGGGCGAAACCACGAGCCTAACAATTCAGGGGCGGAAGGGGGAGGACATAAGTCACTAAAATCCCGTCAACGCAGGTCAGCGTCGCGTATTCCTTCGCAGGGCGCCGGTGGCCGGTTGACGTCAGTCCTCGTGGCAGCCGACCAGCTCGGCGGTTGTGCCCCGGGACGTCGTACGGAGCGTGACGACCTCGTCGATCCGGGTCTCCGAGCCGTCGAAGCGGAAGTCGGCCCGGCCGACCTCGGCGCCGTCCGCGGCCTGGGAGCGGACCGTGCAGTACCCGGTGGCGCCGGAGTCCTTGCGCACCTCCAGATGCACCTGGACCCGCTCGTCGTCCGCCTTGAAGCTGATCACCTCGGCGCTGATGCCGGCCCCCGCCACATGGTGATAACCGAACCAGCCCACCACGGCGAGCAGAGCGGCACCCAGCGTGATGCCGACGACCTTGAGCCTGCGGTCGGTGCGCTCGTCCGAGGAGCGGCCGTAGCGGCCCTCGGGCACTCGCGTACTCGCCGTGCTCATGATCGTCCTTTCGGCAGTGCGGGACGAATGTCCCGAAAGGGGTTCCGGGGCCCGGAGCCGGAATTATTCGCCCCCCGATTCGGTCACTATAGAAGCCGCCGATCGCGCCGACGCACCGAGGGCGCCGACTTCGACTTGAGGATTGTGTCTTGACTGACCAGCTGCGACTGATGGCCGTCCATGCCCACCCTGACGACGAGTCCAGCAAGGGTGCCGCCACCATGGCCAAGTACGTGTCCGAGGGGGTGGACGTGCTGGTCGTGACCTGCACGGGCGGGGAGCGCGGGTCCATCCTCAATCCGAAGCTTCAGGGCGACAAGTACATCGAGGAGCACATCCACGAGGTACGCAAGAAGGAGATGGACGAGGCCCGCGAGATTCTCGGCGTCCAGCAGGAGTGGCTCGGATTCGTCGACTCGGGTCTGCCCGAGGGGGACCCGCTGCCGCCGCTGCCCGACGGCTGTTTCGCCCTGGAGGACGTGGACAAGGCGGCCGGGGAGCTGGTGAAGCAGATCCGTTCCTTCCGTCCGCAGGTGATCACCACCTATGACGAGAACGGCGGATACCCGCACCCCGACCACATCATGACCCACAAGATCTCGATGGTGGCGTTCGAGGGGGCCGCGGACGGCGAGAAGTTCCCGGAGTCGGAGTTCGGGCCGGTCTACCAGCCGCTCAAGCTCTACTACAACCAGGGCTTCAACCGGCCGCGCACGGAGGCGCTGCACCACGCGATGCTGGACCGCGGGCTGGAGTCGCCGTACGGGGAGTGGCTCAAGCGCTGGGACGAGTTCCAGCGTGCCGAGCGCACTCTGACCACGCATGTTCCGTGTGCGGAGTTCTACGAGATCCGGGACAAGGCGCTGATCGCGCACGCCACGCAGATCGATCCCGACGGCGGCTGGTTCAAGGTCCCGATGGAGATCCAGAAGGAGGTCTGGCCGACGGAGGAGTACGAGCTCGCCAAGTCGCTGGTGGACACCTCCCTCCCCGAGGACGACCTCTTCGCGGGCATCCGCGACAATGCCTGACATGACCGCAAGCCTGGCACTGACCCACCTCGTCCCCCTCGCCAAGGAACTCGACAAGGACAAGGTGACCCCTGGCGTCCTCGGCTTCATCGTCTTCGCGGTGATGGCCCTGGCCGTGTGGGGCCTGATGAAGTCGATGAACCGCCATATGGGCAAGGTCGACTTCAAGGAGACCCCCGAATCGGAGGCGGAGGTGCCTGCCTCCTCGGGGGCGGGTGGGGGCTCGCCCGCGAAGGGCTGACCGCCGGCTCCTGCAAGGGCTGACTCCTGGCCTCTGCTGCCCTCGCGGCCCGGCGACCCCGGGTGGGCGACCTCGTGTCACCCGCCCCGGGGTGCGTAGGGCTGCCCGGCGCCGGGCCGGCTCACCGGGGGACCGTCCTCACGAGGCCGGTCCCGGCTGACCGTCGGTGGGGGTGTTCGCGCAGTTCCCCGCGCCCCTGAGGCGGTGTGCCCCCGGGGTGTCGCGTTCTGAGGGGTGGTCTGCGTGCGTCCGGCGGCTGGCCGTCGGTGGGGGTGTTCGCGCAGTTCCCCGCGCCCCTAGGGCGTTGCCTCCCCGGGACGTCGCGTTCTGCGCGGTGGTCTGCGTGTGTCGGTCGGCTGACCCGGCGGTGGGGTGTTCGCGCAGTTCCCCGCGCCCCTAGGGCGCCGTGCCCGTGGTCACTCCCATCACCTCGCGGGCGTGGCGGTTCGGGAGCATTCGGAGGCGCCAGGCCTGCCAGCCCGCCTCCAGGGTCACTCCGCGTTCCAGCAGGAGGTGGAAGGCCTCGAGGAAGTCCTCCAGTTTCTCGTCGCGCAGGGGGTGGCCGCCACGGGACAGCTGGATGAGCTCCTCCTGGGCGACGGCGGTGCCGACCTCCAGGCCGCCGGGAGCCGCGTAGGGCAGGAGGGTGCAGCGCAGGAAACGGGCCCAGTCCTCGCCGCGGCGGTCGCCGTAGCCGGCGAAGAGGCCGACGGCCTCGTCGCACAGGGCGAGCGCCTGGGCGGTGCGCGCGTTCCCGGCGTCCACGACGGCCAGCTCCAGACAGGTCCATGCCTCGCCGTGGGCGACACCGATCCGCTGGAAGTCGGCGCGGGCGTCCACCAGGAGCTGACGGGCGAAGCCGGAGTTGCGCAGCGAGCCGGTCTGCGCGGCGCGCTGGTCGCGGGTCACCCGGGCCGAGTGGTGCCGGGCGCAGGCGAGGCCGTAGACGTCGCGCATACGGGAGAACATGGTGCGTGAGCGTTCCAGGGACCGTACCGCGCGGTCCAGGTCGCCGGACTCCTCCAGCGCCTGGCCCAGGTAGTACAGGGTCCAGGCCTCACCGCGGGCGTCCTCGTTCTCCCGGTGCCGGGCCTCCGCCTGCCGCAGCGCCTCGGCGGCCGGCGCGGCGTCGCCCGCCACCAGCCGGGCCCGCGCGAGCTGGGTCAGCGCCCAGGCCTCGCCCCGGGCGTCCCGCGTCCTGCCGTACAGCTCCAGGGCGCTGCGCAGCTCCGACTCCGCGTGCGGGACGTCGCCGAGCCGCAGCCGCAGCTGGCCGAGCTGGTAGTGCGCCCAGGCCTCACCGTGCACGGACTCGCCC
The DNA here is from genome assembly GCF_055587025.1 of Streptomyces sp. NPDC048600. Lineage (NCBI taxonomy): Bacteria > Bacillati > Actinomycetota > Actinomycetes > Kitasatosporales > Streptomycetaceae > Streptomyces > Streptomyces sp. NPDC048600. The sequence goes on from NZ_JBVJGZ010000006.1 coordinate 34,192, forward strand.
GCGCGGTGCAGTTCCAGCGAGCGGTTCAGCAGGTCCAGGGCCTCGGCGAGGTGCGCGCGGTCGCGCTCGACCGCCGCCAGCGCGTGCATCGTCCAGGCCCGGTCCGTGGCCAGCTGCGGCGCGGCCTGGAGATCCAGCGCCTCCCGCAGCTTCGCCGCCGCCTCGGTCAGAGCCCCCTGGTGGTGCAGGGTGATCCCCAGCGAGCACAGGGCCCGCGCCGCGCCCGCCTCGTGATGCGCCTCGCGGTACAGGTCGACGACCGAGGTCAGCGTGGTGCGCGCCCGGTCCAGCTCGCCCAGCTGCCGGGCCGCGATACCGGTGCGCCACTGCACGGAACGGATCAGCAGGCCCTGGTCCACGGCCTGCGCCAGTTCGTTGATCTCGCCCAGCCGGTACAGGTCGCCGCGCAGCAGGCAGTAGTCGCACAGGGCGCCGAGGAGATTCAGGACGGCCGCCTGGTTCACGCCCTCGGCGTGCCGGAGCGTGGCGGTGATGAAGCTCGACTCGTCGTCCAGCCAGCGCAGGGCCTCGTCCAGCGAGGTGAAGCCGTGCGGGCCGAAGCGGTCCGAGCGCGTCGACATGTTGCCGTCGACCAGGCGCAGCACCGAGTCGGCGAGGTCGGCGTAGTTGACGATCAGCCGTTCCTGCGCCGCCGTCCGCTCGGCCGGGTCCTCCTCGTCCAGCAGCCGGGCGTGCGCGAAGGCCCGTACGACGTCGTGCAGCCGGTAGCGGCTGCCGCGGACGTGGTCGAGCAGGCCCGCCCGGGACAGCGCGACCAGGTGCCGGGTGGCCTCCGCCTCGTCGGTCGCGAGCAGGGAGGCGGCGGCCGCCGCGCCCAGCGAGGTGCGTCCCGCCAGGGCGAGCCGCCGCAGCAGGGTCCGGGCGGTGTCCGACTGGTCGGTGTAGCGCAGCCACAGTGCCCGCTGGACCGGCTCGACGGGGCCGTACGCCCCGAGGTCGGCGGCCAGTGTCTCGGCCGACCGTGCCCCCAGCGAGGACCCGGCGATCCGCAGCGCGAGCGGCAGCCCGCCGCACAGCGACCTGATCCGCTCGGCCGCCTCCGCGTCGTACGGCCCGTCGGGCGTGCCCAGCAGCTCCGCCACGCCGTCCGCCGCCAGCGGTTCCACCGGCAGCTGATGCACCCAGGCAGGCACATCGGCCGGCAGCTCCAGCGGCTCGCGCGCGGTCACCAGCACCAGGCTGTCGGAGCGCTCCGGGACGAGCGCGCGCACCTGCTCCGGGTCGGAGGCGTCGTCGAGGACGACGGTGACGGGCACCCCGGTCAGATGCTGGTGGTACAGCTCGCTCAGCCGCTTGAGCTGCTGGTCCGCCGACGAACGCTCCCGGAACAGCAACTGCTCGCGCGGCGCGCCCAGCCGGTTCAGCAGGTGCAGCAGCGCGTCGCGGGTCGGCAGCGGCGGCTCCTCCGCGCTGTCGCCGCGCAGATCGACCAGGCAGGCCCCGCGGAACTGGTCCCGCAGATCGTGCGCCGCCCGTATCGCCAGCGTCGAACGGCCGCTGCCGGACGCCCCGTACAGCACGACCACCGTGGGCCGGGTGCTGGTGTGGGCGCGGGCGGCCTGCACCCACTGCCGGATGCGGGCCAGTTCCTCGCGCCGCCCGGCGAACGGCTCCGACGGCTCGGGCAGGTGCCCGAAGGACTGCTCCAGCACCCGGCGGACGCGGGCCGCCCCGCTCTTGTCCTGGCCCATCAGCTTCGGCGCCGCCTTCTTCACGCCCGTCTGCGCCGCCAGCATCCGCTGCTGGTCCAGGAAGGGCCTGATCCCGCGCACCTCCAGCGCGGTCAGCCACTGCAGGCGCAGCGCCTCCGGTCCGCCGGGCTGTGCGGCGGCGCCCGCCCGCCGGTGCGCTGCCGGCAGATGCGTCCCGGCCACCTTCACCACGGTCGCCGCGGCCCCCACCACCCCGACCGTCGCGCCCGCGCCCAGCGCGGTGCCGGTCCCGGTGCCGAGTGCCAGGTCGGCCACCACCGCGGCGCCCGCCGCCACGGCCGCCATCAGCAGCGGAGCCCCGCCGCCGTCCCGCGCCCAGCGCTGCGAGAACGTGAGCTGCCCGGCCTCCGACTCCTCCAGCGCCCGTACGTAGGCGTCGTACTCCTCGGACGCTGCCGCCGCCATGCCGTCCAGGGAGCCGCGCGCCCGCGCCAGCAGCGACGTGCCGTCGCCGCGGCCCCCCGACCGGCGTATCTCCTCCTCCACGGCCCGGACCAACAGACCTTCGGCCTGCGCCCGGTGACTGTCCCTCATGCCACGTCCCCCTCCTGCGGCAACACTGTCGGGATCAGTGTGCTGCGGCGGGCCCTCCGGGGGCGAGGGGGCGTCCGGAGACCTGCACGCCGGGCGCACAACCGGGCGGGGACAACGCCGCGCCGACGGCCGTGTCCGCCCGCCCCGGGCCCGGTGGGGCGTCGGGATCGTGCTCCGGGGCGCCGGCCTCGAGGCGACCAGGTGCCGGCGGCCTGACGTTCAGGGTGGGGGCCCTGGGGCAGGATGGACCCATGCCGAACCGACTGGCCCAAGAGACGTCCCCCTACCTCCTCCAGCACGCCGACAACCCGGTCGACTGGTGGCCCTGGTCGGACGAGGCGTTCGAGGAGGCACGGAGCAGCGGCCGGCCGGTGCTGCTCAGCGTCGGGTACTCCAGCTGCCACTGGTGCCATGTCATGGCCCACGAGTCCTTCGAGGACCAGGCCACCGCCGACTACCTCAACGAGCACTTCGTGAGCGTCAAGGTCGACCGCGAGGAGCGCCCCGACGTCGACGCCGTGTACATGGAGGCGGTGCAGGCGGCGACCGGGCAGGGCGGCTGGCCGATGACGGTGTTCCTCACACCGGAGGGGGAGCCGTTCTACTTCGGGACGTACTTCCCGCCCGCCCCGCGCCACGGCATGCCGTCCTTCCACCAGGTGCTGGAGGGGGTCCACCAGGCCTGGACGGAGCGGCGGGAGGAGGTCGCCGAGGTCGCCGGGAAGATCGTGCGGGACCTGGCCGGGCGGGAGCTGGACTTCGGCGGCACCGAGGCGCCGGGCGAGCAGGAGCTGGCGCAGGCGCTGCTCGGACTGACCCGGGAGTACGACGCGCAGCGGGGCGGCTTCGGCGGGGCGCCAAAGTTCCCTCCGTCCATGGTGATCGAGTTCCTGCTGCGCCACCACGCCCGCACCGGTGCCGAGGGCGCCCTCCAGATGGCGCGGGACACCTGTGAGCGGATGGCCCGGGGCGGCCTCTACGACCAGCTCGGCGGCGGGTTCGCCCGCTACTCGGTGGACCGGGAGTGGGTCGTTCCGCACTTCGAGAAGATGCTCTACGACAATGCGCTGCTCTGCCGCGTCTACACCCATCTCTGGCGGGCGGACGGGTCGGAGCTCGCGCGGCGGGTGGCGCTGGAGACCGCCGACTTCCTGGTGCGTGAACTGCGTACTCCCGAGGGCGGGTTCGCCTCCGCGCTGGACGCCGACAGCGACGACGGCAGCGGCAGGCATGTGGAGGGCGCCTACTACGTGTGGACGCCCGCGCAGCTCGCCGAGGTGCTGGGGGACGACGCGGACCTCGCCGCCCGGTACTTCGGTGTGACCGAGGAGGGCACCTTCGAGGAGGGCTCCTCGGTGCTGCAACTCCCTCAGCAGGAGCAGGTGTTCGACGCCGAGCGGATCGCCTCGGTCAGGGCGCGGCTGCTCGCCGCCCGTGCCGGGCGGCCCGCTCCCGGCCGGGACGACAAGGTCGTCGCCGCCTGGAACGGACTGGCCGTCGCCGCGCTCGCCGAGACCGGGGCCGCCTTCGGCCGGCCGGACCTGGTCGAGGCCGCGGTCGCCGCCGCGGACCTGCTCGTCCGGGTCCATCTGGACGACTTCGGCAGGCTCGCCCGGACCAGCAAGGACGGCCGGGCCGGCGCGAACGCCGGTGTGCTGGAGGACTACGCCGATGTCGCCGAGGGCTTCCTCGCGCTGGCCTCGGTGACCGGCGAGGGCGTCTGGCTGGAGTTCGCCGGGCTGCTGCTCGACCATGTGCTGGCCCGGTTCGTGGACGAGGAGTCGGGTGCGCTGTACGACACGGCCGCCGACGCCGAGCGGCTGATCCGCCGGCCGCAGGACCCTACCGACAACGCCGCTCCCTCCGGCTGGACGGCGGCCGCGGGCGCCCTGCTGAGCTACGCGGCGCACACCGGTGCCGAGCCCCACCGGGCCGCCGCCGAGCGGGCGCTGGGCGTGGTCAAGGCGCTCGGCCCGCGGGTGCCGCGGTTCATCGGCTGGGGGCTGGCCGTGGCCGAGGCGCTGCTGGACGGGCCGCGCGAGGTCGCCGTGGTCGGGTCCTCGGCCGACGACCCGGCCGCGCGGGCGCTGCACCGCACCGCGCTGCTGGCCACCGCGCCGGGTGCCGTGGTGGCGTACGGCACGGTCGGCAGTGACGAGTTCCCGCTGCTGGCCGACCGCGTCCTGGTGGGCGGTGCGCCGACGGCGTACGTCTGCCGGAACTTCGTGTGCGAGCTGCCCGTGACGGACGAGGCGGCGCTGCGGGCGAGGCTCACACCCTGATCCGCGCCCGAACGGCGGAAGCCGGGCCCGAGGCGCGCCGTCGCGTCTCGGGCCCGGCTCGTGCGGTGGCCGGTCAGCCCAGCGGATCCGGCACGGGGTCCGCCACGGGCTCCGGCAGGGAGACCCTCGTGGGTTCCGCCCGGCGCCCGCTCAGGCGCCGGTAGAGCAGCCGGTCCACGACCAGGAACCGCGCGATGAACACGAGGGCCATCGCCAGCGCGGTCGCCGGTACCGCGGCCATGCCCGCCGAGCTCATCAGCAGCGCGCCGAGCGGGATGCGGGCGACGAGGTCGGCGTTGCCCACCGCCGCGAAGGTCAGCAGCCGTACGGCGCGGCGGTGGTGGCGCCGCTGGTTGCGGTAGACGAAGGAGTCGATCAGCGCGAAGTTCCACAGCAGCCCGGCCTGGTTGGCGACGATCTCGGCCGGGGTGTAGGCCAGCCCCCAGCGGGTGAGCAGCCAGAGCAGCAGCAGGTTGGGGACGAAGCCGGACAGGCCGATCAGGCCGAAGACGACCGCGCGGGCGCGGGGGTCGGCGGTGCGCAGGGTGACGAGATGGCGCAGGAAGCGCAGCCCCTCGCGGGCGGTCGACTTGGACTCCCCGGCGTACCGCTCGCCGAACGCGTAGGGCACTTCGGCGATGCCGCGCGGCCGGCAGCGTACGGCGAGTTCGAGGAGGATCTTGTAGCCGAGCGGCTGGAGGCCCTCCTGCGGGCCGGTGCCGGCCGAGGCCCGTTCGACGGCCTCGCGGCGGATCGCGAAGAAGCCGCTCATCGGGTCGGTCAGCCCGCCGAGAGCCCGCGGGAAGAGGGACTTGGCGACCAGGGTGGAGCCGCTGGAGACGAGTCTGCGGTAGCCGCCGTCGAGGCCTGAGCGGTCACCGCCGGCCGCGTACCGGCTGGCGACGACGAGTTCGGCGCCGCTCGCCTCGCCGCGGGCGACGAGGGCGGGGATCAGCTCGGGCGGGTGCTGGAGGTCGGCGTCGATGACGACGATCCAGTCGCCGCGGGCACGCCCGATGCCCTCGACGACCGCGCCGCCCAGGCCGCCCTCGGGGACGGCGCGGTGATGCAGGACCACGGGCACGGGGCAGTCGGCGGCCGCCTCCTCGACGGCCCGGCAGGTGTCGTCCGTGGAGTCGTCGGCGAAGACGACCTCGGCGCGGGTGCCGGGCGGGATCGCGGCGGCGACGCGGGTGAGCAGTTCGCGGATGTTGCCGGATTCGTTGAAGGTGGGGACGACGACGGACACATCGGCGGGCGGCGCCGTCACCGGGCCTCCTGGGGCTGGGGCGCGGCCTGGGCGAGGTGGGCGCCGACGTGGGAGGTGAGCTCCCAGTCGCGGCGGCCGGTGTACTCGCGCCAGACCGCGCGCAGGGCGGCGGCGGCGAGGATGACGGCGTAGACGGGGCCGCCGAGGATCAGCTTGGCGTAGTGGCCGAAGCCGATCCGGAAGCCGTACTCGCGGCCGAAGTCGTGCAGGGCGACGGCCTCGAAGACGATCATCGCGGCCATCGGCAGCATGGGCAGCCAGGCGACCAGCGAGAACGGCAGCGGCACCCCGCCGATGACGGCGAAGAGGATGCCGAGCGGGATCATCACGCCGGTCGCGGCCTGCACGAACGGGGTGCTGAGGGTGTAGCGGGCGAGCAGCCGCTGGCCCACGCCGGGCAGCCGGCGCCACTCGCCCTTGCGCAGCACCTGGAGGAAGCCCTGGTTCCAGCGGGTGCGCTGTTTGTAGAGCGCCTTGATGGAGCCGGGCGTCTCCTCGCGGGTGACCAGCGCGGAGTGGTAGGCGACGACGACCTTGGCGCCGCCGGAGGACAGCCGTACGCCCAGGTCGCAGTCCTCGGCGAGGCAGTCGCCGTCCCAGCCGCCGGTCTCGCGCAGCAGTGCGGACCGGACGAACACCGTATTGCCGCCGAGCGGGATGAACCCCTTGCGGGCGTGCAGATGCAGCCGGCTGCGGAACCAGAAGAAGTACTCCAGGCAGTTGCGCAGGCTGTACCAGCTGCTCTCGTAGTTGATCAGCTGGACGCCGCCCTGGACGACGTCGGCGTTCTCGTGGCGGAAGGCGAAGTCGACGTGGCTGAGCAGTTCGGGGTGCACCACGTCCTCGGCGTCGAAGACCCCGACGACCTGGCCGCGGGCGTGGGGCAGGGCGGTGTTGAGGGCGCGGGGCTTGTTCTTCTTCTCGTGGGTGTCGACGACCGTGCGCACCGTGCCGGGGTGCTCGGCGGCGAGTTCGTGGGCGATGGCGGAGGTGCCCGGGTCGTCGTGGCCGACGATCAGGATGATCTCGTAGGAGGGGTGGTCGATGCGGAGCATCTGCTCGACCGTGTGCCGCAGCACCGCCTCCTCGTGGCGGGCCGGCACCAGCAGCGAGAAGGAGAGTTCGGCGCGGCCGTCGGGCGCCGCGAAGGCCGTCGACTCCAGCGTCTCGGGCGTGCGCCAGGCGTGCAGCATCCACCACAGCGTCGCTCCCGCGGCGGCCATGAGCACGACGGAATCTATGAAGAGCACAACGGAGACCACGAATTCCCCCCTCGGTCTTTCTGGTCATCCTTGCTGTGAACCGGTGGTACGAATCGATCGCGCGGAACGTTCGACGTCCGTATCGGCCCCCCGGCGGACGTGGCTTCCTGAGCGTGATCGTGATCTTCGCCCTGTGTAAAGTCGGTCCGAAAATAGCAGCTCGGCATTTCTGTCGCAATGTGGCCTTGACGTGATGATCTTCGCCTCGACCGGAATCCGCAATTCCCCTCTTGTTCTGCCGGAAGCTGTGCCATGATGCAGCGTCCTGCCTGATTCCGGGGGGTTTCAAGGGGGAAGCCCTCGCGAGTCGGGGCGGCTAAGTGGGTGGGGGGATTCCGCATGGGGACAGGTGTGTCATACACCGATGTGCGTGTCAGAAACGGGGTCGAAACTTCCGAACGCGCTCCTTCCGTTTCCCGGTCCGGGCGCCGAAGTATGTTTCGGCCCGGTTATTTCTGGGTTGCGCCCGTTCTCGCGGCCGGCCTTTTGGTAAGGGCTGTCGGAATAGGCAATTTCCCCTTTCCCAACGACGACGAGGGCACGTATCTCGCCCAGGCGTGGGCCGTCCGGCGAGGCGGACTCGCGCACTACACCTACTGGTACGACCACCCGCCGCTGGGCTGGGTCCAGCTGGCCGGCCTGTCCTGGGCGCCCGACTGGCTGCTGCCCGAGCTGCCCGCCTACGTCCAGGGCCGCATCGCGATGCTGCCGGTGGCCGCGGCGGCGATGGTCCTGGTGTACGTGATCGGACGGCGCCTCGGTCTCGCCCGGCCCACCGCCGCGGCGGCCATGCTGCTGTACGCGCTCTCCCCGCTCGCGGTCGTCCTGCACCGGCAGATCTACCTGGACAACTTCGCCGTGCTGTGGGTCCTCGTCGCCTTCGCCCTCGCGCTCTCGCCGCGCCGCCATCTGTGGCACCACGCGGCCGCCGGCATCGCCTTCGCGCTGGCGGTGCTCTCCAAGGAGACCATCGCGGTGCTGCTGCCCGTGCTGGTGGTCGCCGTCTGGCAGGGCAGCCACGCCAGCACGCGCAAGTTCTCCCTGGCCGGCTTCGGCTCCGGCTTCGTGCTGACCGCCCTGTTCTATCCGCTGTACGCCCTGCTCAAGGGCGAGCTGCTGCCCGGCGCCGGACATGTCTCACTGCTCGGCACGCTGAAGTTCCAGCTCGGCGGCCGCGAGGGCAGCGGCTCGGCGTTCCAGGACGGCACCGACGCCCACCGGCTGTTCACCGACTGGCTGGAGCGCGACCCGTATCTGCTGGCCGGCGGCGCGGCGGCGGCCCTCGTCGCCCTGGCGGTACGGCGGTTGCGGCCCGCCGCGCTCGCCGTACTGGTGCTCGCGCTGGTGGCGTTGCGGCCCGGCGGCTATCTGCCGCAGATGTACATCGTGCAGGCCCTGCCCTTCCTGGCGCTCACCGTCGCCGGGCTCGTCCAGGCCGCCGTCACCCGGCTGCCCGCGCCGCGGGCCTGGCTCCGTCCCGCCGCGGCCGTCGCCGCGCTGGCCGCCGGTGCCGCGCTCGTCGCCCCGCACTGGTACGAGCGGGACCGCGCGGCCATGTCCGACGACGACAACGGCGTCTACCGCCAGGCCGCGCGCTGGCTGCACGAGACCGAGGTCGGCGATCGCGCGAAGGTACGCGTCGTCACCGACGGCGTGCTCTGGCTGGACGCGGTCGACGCCGGCTACCGGCCCGGCACGGGCGTCATCTGGCACTACAAGCTGGACCAGGACCCGGCCGTCACCAGGACGCTGCCGCACGGCTGGAGGGACATCGACTACGTCGTGTCCACGCCCGCCCTGCGCGGCGAACGACAGCATCTGCCCACGCTGCGGGACCTGTTCGCGCACGCCACCCCGGTCGCCACCTTCGGCGAGGGCGGCGGCCGGATCGACGTCCTGCGCATCCGCGACGACGGGTGAACCGGGCGGCCCGCCCCGGGCCACCCGGCACCCGTGGACACAAGGGGACCCCCAGGCGCCCGGAAGCCGCCGGGGGTCCCTCACCAGCAAGGGGTTCGTGAACAAGGGGGGACGACCATGCACCTTCGAGCCCGAAGACCAGCACGCGGCAGAACCGGCCGTGTGCTGACCACATCCCTCATCCTCTTCGCCGCCGCGCTCGGCCTCGGCCCGCTCGGCGCCCGACCCGCCACCGCCGCCACCAACCTGGTCGAGAACCCCGGCCTGGAGATACTCGACTCCCAGTCCCAGTTCCCGCAGTGCTTCGAGAAGTCCGGCTGGGGAGACAACGACTTCAGCTTCACCGTCACCGACGACGCCCACACCGGCGGCAAGGCCGTCCGGATCGAGCTGACCCGGCGCGGCGACGGCGACCGCAAGACGATGATGCTGGAGAACTCCTGCGCCCCGCAGGTCACTTCCGGCCACCAGTACGACCTGTCGTTCTGGTACAAGTCCACGACCCCCAACGTGGCCTTCACCATCTTCCGCCACGACACCGAACTCGGCTGGGTCTACTGGACCGACCTCAAGACCCTGGAGCAGTCCGCGGACTGGAGCCGCACCGAGGTCCGCACCCCGGTCATCCCGCCGAACACCGATCAGGTCACCTGGGGCGGCGCCCTCTACGGCGTCGGACGGCTCACCACCGACGACTACGCGATGACGGACGCCACCGTCCCCACCGGGCCCGACCCCTGCGAGGCCGGCGGCAGCGGCCCCGAGTGCAAGGGCGAGTGGACCGTCCAGACGCTCCAGTCACCCGTGCGCGCCATCCACTCCGTGCTGCTGCACAACGGCAAGGTGCTGCTGATCGCCGGCTCCGGCAACGACCTCGACATGTTCCGGGCCGGCACGTTCAGGACCACGCTGTTCGACCCGGTCGCCGGCACCTACACGGACATCCCGACGCCCTCGGACTTCTTCTGCGCCGGGCACGTCCAGCTCCCCGACGGGCGCGTGCTGGTGATGGGCGGCAACAAGGACTACGCCGCCCCCGACGGCAGCGTCGGCTACAAGGGCCTGAGGACCAGCTACGTCTTCGACCCGGCGACCAACAGCTATGTGAAGACCAACGACATGCTGTCCGGGCACTGGTACCCGTCGGCCACCGCGATGGGCAACGGCGACGTCATCTCGCTCGGCGGCCTCGGCGAGGACTCCTCCGGCACGGTCGTCAACGAGCACTTCTCCTACGCCCAGAACAAGTGGCTGCCGATGGGCGAGGCCAAGCAGGCCTGGGCCTTCTGGGGCCTGTACCCGTCGATGATCCTGCTCCAGGACGGCCGCCTCTTCTACACCGGCAGCCATGTCTTCGGCCCGGGCCTGTCCGGCACGGGCGCCTCGGTGTACGACTACGCCGCGAACAGCATCAGCGAGATCCCGGGCCTGCGCCGCAAGGACGAGCGCGACCAGTCGATGTCGGTGCTGCTGCCGCCCGCCCAGGACCAGAAGGTCATCACCATCGGCGGCGGCAACCACACCGTCTCGCCCGACGCGCACCGGCTCGTCGACGTCATCGACATGAAGGCCGACTCCCCGGCCTACGTGCCCGGACCGAACCTGCCGCAGGGCCGCTACCGCGACGGGCAGCCGCAGACCGGCGACCAGGGCAAGGTGTACGTCTCCGCGGTCATCCTCCCGGACGGCAAGGTCCTGGAGACCGGCGGCGCCCTGCACACCTACCGCGAGGACCCCGTCTTCGAGGCCTCGATGTACGACCCGGCGACCAACGCCTTCCAGCCGGGCCTGGCCACCGACCCGGTGCCGCGGACCTACCACTCCTCGTCCGTGCTGCTGCCCGACGGCCGCGTCATGAGCATCGGCGACAACCCGGGCGACGGCTCCTTCGACCAGCGCGTGTCGATCTACAAGCCGCCGTACCTGTTCAAGGGCGCCCGGCCGCAGATCACCTCGCTGGAGCACACGGCCTGGGCGTACGGCAGCACACAGCGCGTCACGGTCGACAAGCCGGTGGTCAAGGCCTCGCTGATCCGCCCGGCCGCGGTCACCCACTCCTCCGACCCCAACCAGCGCTATGTCGACCTGCCGATGACCGTCGACGGCAACACCGTCGACCTCAGCCTGACCAGCAACCCGAACATCGCACCGCCCGGGTACTACATGCTGAGCGTGGTCGACGCGAACGGTGTGCCCTCGGTGTCCAGGTGGGTGCGCGTCGGTGCCACCGGCCAGGTCGCCGAGGCGCGGGTGCAGGCGTACGCCACGGATCTGGAGAAGAGCCTGGCGTCGGGCGGCGCGGACCGGGCCGCCTCCGGTGCCACCGGCGGACACGACCACGGTGCCACGGCCTCGGGCGGCGGACACTCGGGGCACCAGGGCGTCACGATGCCCAAGGGCTACGACGGCTGCGACCACTCCTACGGCACCATCAGCCAGTGCGTGCCGTGGAAGTTCCCCGCGGTGCCGCGCGGCGATCGGTGCGCCTGGCTGAAGAAGAACGGCTACGGCACCGCGCTCGCGGTCCACGGCCGTGACCGGCACCGCCTGGACCGCGACGGGGACGGCATCGCCTGTGGCAGGGGAGACCTGGTCAGACGCCGCTGATCCCCCGTTCCGCGCGCGTCCTCAGGGCGCCCTCCACGATCGCCTCCAGCTGATCGTGGTGGGCGCCCTTCCAGTAGGCGCGCCCGCAGGCGCCGCATTGCGCGAAGACGTCGTACGTCGCCCGGGTGCCGTGTTCGAGCTGGTCGGCGACCTCTTCCTTGGTGGCCTGGCGCAGTACGCCGTTGCAGGCGGTGCAGCGGGTCCAGGGGCGCAGCTCGGGGGCGAAGCGGTCGAGGACGTCGTCGAGCTGGTCCTCGGGGCGGGTGCTGTAGATGTACGCGCCGGCCCACAGCTCGCGGCGCCGCAGCAGACCGCGGTCGCGGCTGAGCATGACCCGGCGCTCGGCGGCGGAGCGGGCGGCGAGTGCCGGGTCGCCGATGTCGGTGGACTCGTAGGCGGTGTCCACGCCGAGCAGCCGCAGGCGGCGGGCGAGGGTGCCGAGGTGGACGTCGAGCAGGAAGCGCAGGGGGGCGCCGGGGACCTGCTGGGGGCGGGGGACCGGGCGGACCTCGACGGACTCGCCGTGCGCGGGTATGTGCGAGACGGGCACCTCGTGTCCGTCCACGAGCAGGGCGCCGACCTCGGTCAGGGGTACGCCGAGGGACTCCACGACGTGGCCGAGGGTGGAGATGCCGTCCACGGCGAGGGGGGTGGCCGGGCCTCGGCGGGCGTGCGGGACGAACAGGGCGAGGTCGGGGCTTACTTGGACGTGGATCTCGGGTGCGCTCACGGGGCCAGGATGGCACGTGGCCCCGGCCCCGTCCCCCGGGTTTCCCCGGGCTCCACGGTGCTGCGTGGCTTCGCCGTGTCGTGTCGTCGGGTGCGGGTGCGGGTGCGTTGTGGCTGGTCGCGCAGCTCCCAGCGCCCCTAAAGGCTTTGCGCGGTTCCTCGCGCCCCTGAGGAGGTGCGTGGCTGGGTCGCGTTGTCGGGTGCGGGTGCGTTGTGGCTGGTCGCGCAGTTCCCCGCGCCCCTAAAGGCTTTGCGCAGTTCCCCGCGCCCCTAAAGATTTGCGCCGTTCCTCGCGCCCCCAAAAGCTCTGCGCCAAGAGCCTTGCCGACGGGCGGCGGCCCCGTTTTGAGGGGCGCGGGGAACTGCGCGACGAGCCACGGACGGGCTGGCGGGCGACGTGTTCAGGGGTGCGGGGAACTGCGCGACAGGTCACGGACGGGGCGGCGGGGGACGTGTTCAGGGGCGCGGGGAACTGCGCGATCAGCTAGGGAACGGGCCGCGGGTGGCGTCAGGCGTGTTGGTAGGCGACCAGGGAGATGCCGACGTAGTGGACGACGAACGCGGCCAGGGTGAACGAGTGGAAGACCTCGTGGAAGCCGAACCAGCGGGGCGACGGGTTCGGCCGCTTGATGCCGTAGATCACGCCGCCCGCGCTGTAGAGCAGACCGCCCACGATGACCAGGACCAGCACCGCGATCCCGCCCGCGCGCATGAAGTCGGGCAGGAAGAAGACCGCGGCCCAGCCCATGGCGATGTAGCAGGGGGTGTAGAGCCAGCGCGGGGCGCCGACCCAGAACACCCGGAAGACGATCCCGGCGGCCGCGGCGGCCCAGATGCCCCACAGCAGCCACCGCCCCTTGCCGTCGGGCAGGAGCAGCAGGGTCAGCGGGGTGTAGGTACCCGCGATGATCAGGAAGATGTTCGCGTGGTCGAGCCTGCGCAGGACACCGTCCATGCGCGGGCCCCAGTTGCCCCGGTGGTACAGCGCGCTCACGCCGAACAGCAGACAGGCGGTGAGTACGTAGATGCCACAGGCCATGCGGCCGCGCGGGGAGTCCGCCAGCGCGGTGAGCACCAGGCCCGCGATCAGTACGGCCGGGAACATGCCGAGGTGCAGCCAGCCCCGGAGCTTGGGCTTGACCGGATGCGGATGTGAGGACGCCTGGGGACCGCTGCCGGCGTCCGGCGAGTCCAGCGGCGCGTCGGTGGCGGACGCAGTCATGGGCCGCATCGTACCTACGGAACCGTAAGTTGCGGATCAGCGAGGCGAGATGACAGGCCGCGAGTGGCCATCTTCTCACGTTCCCTTGTCGGGCGTCCGCCCCCTGTCAAGGCAAAGGACTTTCCGCTGAACGCCATGTGGACGCAAAGAAGCGTCGTTACACGTGGCGATCCTCACTCCGCTCACCTGTGAGGCCCTCTGGACAGATGCGCAGTAACGTCGGATGATCAAATGAGTGCAGTCGGCACCGGATGAGCGCCTACGAAGCATCCGGGTCGCGGCCCCCACGGGGCAGAAAAGGACAAAAACCCTCTCTTAGGAGCAATCGTGGCGCGAGACATCGCGGCTCCCTCCGTCGTTCCCACCAACCACCAGGAACTGGTCACCTGGGTCAACGAGATCGCCGAACTCACCCAGCCGGACAACGTGGTCTGGTGCGACGGATCCGAGGCCGAGTACGAGCGGCTCTGCGAGGAGCTGGTCGCCAAGGGCACCTTCCAGAAGCTCGACCCGGTCAAGCGCCCGAACTCCTACTACGCCGCCTCCGACCCCACCGACGTGGCGCGGGTCGAGGACCGGACCTACATCTGCTCCGAGAAGGAGGAGGACGCGGGCCCCACCAACCACTGGAAGGCCCCCGCCGAGATGCGGGAGATCTTCGCCGGTGACAAGGGCCTGTTCCGCGGCTCCATGAAGGGCCGCACCATGTACGTGGTGCCCTTCTGCATGGGCCCGCTCGGCTCGCCGCTGTCCGCGATCGGCGTCGAGATCACCGACTCCGCCTATGTCGCCGTCTCCATGCGCACCATGACCCGCATGGGACAGCCCGTCCTCGACGAGCTCGGTGACCAGGGCTTCTTCGTCAAGGCCGTCCACACCCTCGGCGCCCCGCTGGAGGCGGGCGAGCAGGACGTGCCGTGGCCGTGCAACCAGACGAAGTACATCTCCCACTTCCCGGAGAGCCGCGAGATCTGGTCCTACGGCTCCGGCTACGGCGGTAACGCGCTGCTCGGCAAGAAGTGCTACGCCCTGCGTATCGCCTCCGTCATGGCCCGTGACGAGGGCTGGCTGGCCGAGCACATGCTCATCCTGAAGCTGACCCCGCCGACCGGCGAGTCCAAGTACGTCGCCGCGGCCTTCCCGTCCGCCTGCGGCAAGACCAACCTCGCCATGCTGGAGCCCACGATCTCCGGCTGGACGGTCGAGACGATCGGCGACGACATCGCCTGGATGCGCTTCGGCGAGGACGGCCGTCTGTACGCCATCAACCCCGAGGCCGGCTTCTTCGGCGTCGCGCCCGGCACCGGTGAGCACACCAACGCCAACGCGATGAAGACCCTGTGGGGCAACTCCGTCTTCACCAACGTCGCGCTCACCGACGACGGCGACATCTGGTGGGAGGGCATGACGGAGGAGACCCCGGCCCACCTGACGGACTGGAAGGGCAACGACTGGACGCCCGCGTCCGAGGTGCCCGCCGCGCACCCCAACGCCCGCTTCACGGTGCCCGCTTCGCAGTGCCCGATCATCGCGCCCGAGTGGGAGGACCCCAAGGGCGTGCCGATCTCCGCGATCCTCTTCGGCGGCCGCCGCGCCACCGCCGTCCCGCTGGTGACCGAGTCCTTCGACTGGGACCACGGCGTCTTCCTCGGCGCCAACGTGGCCTCCGAGAAGACCGCCGCCGCCGAGGGCAAGGTCGGCGAGCTGCGCCGCGACCCCTTCGCCATGCTGCCGTTCTGCGGCTACAACATGGGCGACTACATGGGGCACTGGGTCGACGTGGCCAAGGACAAGGACCAGTCCAAGCTGCCGAAGATCTACTACGTCAACTGGTTCCGCAAGAACGACGAGGGCAAGTTCGTCTGGCCCGGCTTCGGCGAGAACTCCCGCGTCCTGAAGTGGATCGTGGAGCGCCTGGACGGCAAGGCCGAGGGTGTCGAGACCCCGATCGGCGTGCTGCCGACCAAGGCGGCGCTGGACACCGACGGTCTCGAACTGTCCGACTCCGACCTGGACTTCCTGCTCACCGTCGACAAGGACGTGTGGCGCGAGGAGGCCGCGCTGGTGCCCGACCACCTCAACACCTTCGGCGACCACACCCCGAAGGAGCTGTGGGACCAGTACCGCGCTCTGGTCGAGCGCCTGGGCTGACAACCCGGTAACCGGGGCGTAAGCCCCCCAAGATCCCCCGCGGCCGGCTCGATGGGAGCCCTGACCAGTGATCGTCACGGCCGGCCGCGGGAGGCGGCACATTGTCACGAACCGTGGCCCCGCACAATGGCGTGCGGGGCCGTGCTGCGTGCGCGCCCACTTCCCGGCGGCGGGCCCCGTCCCCGGTGACCGCCGCCGACGGCCCCGCCCGAGCCAGGCAGGGCCTAGATCTCCGCGGACCCGCCCCGGTCCTCCAGGTACCGGGTGTGGGTCTCCTGCCGGCGGGCCTCGATCTCCCGCAGGCCGGCCGCCAGGGTCTCCGCCTCCCGGCGCAGCAGCCCCAGCTGACGCTCCAGATGCCGCTCGGGCGGCTCCTGACCGGGCGTCATCCGCGACCACCACCGGGTCCGTACGAAGGTGTCGACGGCCTCCGGGACGTCCTGGCGCACCACCCGGGACAGCGCGTGCACGCCCTCCGGGTCACCGGCCAGGGCCTCGGCCACCCAGCCGGGCTCCAGCAGCGCGGCCAGCAGCTCCGTCAGCTCGGCCAGGCCCCCGGCGGCGGCCGGCGGCAGCTCCACGTCCGCGAGGTAGTCGCGCAGCCTGCCGAAGTCCTCCCGCAGCTCGTCCAGCTGGGCCGAGGGGTCGGGGAAGTCCGGCAGTGCGGGCCGCTCCGGCGGGGCGATCAGCGCGCCCGCGCCGTACAGCCCGAGGACCACCAACGGCCAGTAGGTGCCCGCGAGCCCGGTGAAGGTGAGCGCGAGACCGGCCAGCCCGCACACGCTCCCGGTGATGTTCTTCCGGGACCCGAGGTACTCACTGATAGCCACGGATCTCCTCGAAGGCGCCGTCCAGCGAGCCCTGCCGGGCGTCGAAGAGACGGCCGCCGGTCAGCTCGGCGATGTGCTCCAGCTCCCCGCGGTCGGAGTCGCCGAAGAGGATGGGGAAGACGGGAGTGGCCCGCCGCGCAGGGTCGAGCCCGGCGTAGAAGGCGTCGAACGCCCCCGCGCTCGCGCCCGTGGTGTTCTCGCCGTCCGTCATCAGCACGATGGACGTGAACGTGTCCCGGCTGCCGCCCAGGTGCTCGTACGCCTCCTGGAGCGAGGTGAAGATCGCGGTGTCGCCCTCGGCGGTGAGCGCGTCGGTGTCCTTCCGGATCGCCTTCAGGCCCTTGTCCGGGTCCGCGGGATCGACCACATGGGTGCGCACGCTCTTCACGTCCGAGCCGAACGGCATCAGCGTGACCTCCTCGCGCTCCCGGAAGTCGCCGGTCAGCCCGGCCAGCGCCGTCTTCAGCCGTTCGATCCGGTCGCCCTCCATCGAGCCGGAGGTGTCCAGCACGTACACCGTGCGCGAGGGCCGGCGCAGCTCGTTCTCGTAGGAGTCGAGCAGCCCGTCGGCGACCGACCGGCTGCCCGGGAAGGGCAGTTCGCGGCGCCGCTCGGTGTCCAGGCCGGGCGCCGGGTCCACCGAGGGCACGACCGGGCGGCGGTGCGTGCGGGTGGTGATCTCGCGCTGGATCTCCGGGGAGCGCAGCGCCTCGGACAGCCGGCGCACGTCCTCGCGGGCCGTGGCGTTCGACGAGGCCAGGGAGGACAGCGGGTAGTCGGCGGTGACGACCCCGTCGCGCGGGCGGATCACCGTCAGGTCCGGCATACCGGTGAGCACGGACTCGTAGTTGAGCAGCGCGTCCACGTCACCGCGCCGCTGGTAGGCGGTGGCCAGCCAGCCCGAGGAGCCCGAGGTCAGCTTCTGCCCCTCGAAGAACTCCTTCAGCCGGGGCGTGGCCTTCGTGACATCGGCGTCCGTCAGCGCGGACTGCGCCCCGGACAGCGCGGAGGCCACCGAGATCAGCGTCGAGAAGCCGGAGTTGGAACGTGCAGGGTCCGTCATGCCGTAGGTGAGCCCGCCGTCGGCGACGGCCCTCTCGACCTGCGCCCAGGTCACGTCACCGGGCTTCCAGCCCAGCGCCCTCATGGTGGCCGTGCGCACGCCGACGGCCACCGGGCTGGACATCACCGGGGTCTCGGAGACGATCTCCTTCGCCGCCTCGGGGCGCAGCCGCAGATAGTCGTTCGAGGACAGCCACAGCGCGTCGTACGTGCCCCTGGCCCGGCCCCGCGCCAGCAGGTCGACGGCGTCCAGTGTGCCCATGTAGGTGGGCCGCACCGTGATGCCGGTCTGCTCGCGGACCTTGTCCAGCACGGGCGTCATGTCGGCGAGTTCGCTGGAGGCGAGGACGCGCAGGGTGCCGGCCTCGTAGGTGGCGGCGGGGCGGTCGGGCTCGTCCGTCGTCCCGCAGCCGGTGAGCAGGGCGGTGCAGGCGAGCGCCGCGGCGAGCACGCGTCTCATGCGGGGCCGCCTTCCAGCGCGGACTGCGAGCGGCTGCGCGCCAGGTAGTTGCCCGCGCTCTGGAGCTCCGCGGTGAGGTTCTCCACGGTCGTCGCCATCACCTCGGTGGCCTGGACCTTGTAGCTGTCGATGGCGTCGAGGGTGCGGTAGATCTGCTGGAACGCGGTGCGCAGGGTCTCCGCGCCGACGGCCGGGTCGGCGGCGATGCGCTGGATCTCCCCGCTCTGCGTGGCGAGCATCTCGGCGTTGCCCCGGATCAGGTCCTCGGTGGTGCCGCGCAGGGCGTTGACCTGCTCGACGACCTTCTTCTGGTTGTCGAGCGCGGAGGCCAGCATCACGGAGATGCGCAGCGCCGACACGGTCGTCGTGGCGGCCCGGTCGACGCCCTTGATCAGCTCCTCGTTGTTGCGCCGTACGACGTCCATGGCGAGGTAGCCCTGCGCGCACACCGCGAGCTGGGTCAGCAGGTCCTGGTGCTTCTGCCGCACGGGGAACAGCACGTCGGCGCGTAGCGAGTCGGCCGCCTCGAGGTCGCCGACCCCGGCGATGTGCTGCTCGACGGCGGTGTCCAGGGCGTCGGTGAGGACGACGTACTCCTGGAGCTTGCCCATGGTCTCCCACAGCCGGACCCGCTCGGTCTGCAACGCGGCGTTGTCGCGGCGCAGTTCGTCCTGGCCGCCGCGCAGCGAGCCGACGATCTTGTTGAGGGTGCCCTGGGCGGAGGCGTACTTGGCGACGTGGTCGCGCAGCTTGTTGCCGCCGGGCAGCCGCGAGAGGAACTTGCGCCCCTTGGCCGCGGGCAGGTCGCGCGGGTCGAGGTCCTCGACGACACGGCGCAGCTCGACCAGCGATCCGGCGACCTTCGCCGAGGCGTCGCCGCCCTTGTCGGGCAGGGAGCGCACGGTGCGCTCCAGCATGCGGTTGGACTGTGCGGCCGCGGTGCGCATCTCCCCGGCGCCGAGGCCGGTGATCTCCCCGACCTTCCCGGCGAACTCCGGGGAGCGGGCGTCGAGCACGGCCAGTCCGAGGACGTAGTCGGCGGCCTTGCGCGCCATGTCGTCGCGCACCGAGTCCTCGACGGGCACCAGCCCGCCGGCCCTGTCCTTGGGCACGGCCACGACGGGCTCGGGCGGAGTGAGGGTGAATTCGTTCTCTGTCATGCGGAGTTCCCCCTAGTTCCGGGCCCGGCGCGCCATCTCGTGCAGCACCGCGGAGGTGGGCACGGGCGCCTGCCGGACGCCGGTCAGCGTCTGGTTGAGGTGGGCGGAGTGGGCCTTGGTGGCCGCGGTGAACTCGGCGGCCGCCCCCTGCGGCCGGAACCCGTACTTCACCGCGAGTCGCCGCAACTCCTTGTCGTTGCTGAGCAGTTCACCGACCGCCCGGCCGTTCTCGGTCAGCGGTACGACGGTGTGGTCGCTGTTGGCGGTGGTGTCCGGGTACAGGACGGTCAGGTCGCCCGGGTCCTGCTGCTCGTTCAGCAGCGAGGCCACCTGCGACTCGTAGACCAGGACCAGCGGGTTGCCGACCCCGCTGACGAAGTCCCGGAACGCCGCGTCCGAGCTGGACTGCTGGGCGCCCTGCACACTGACGAGCTTGCGCATCAGGGGGGCGGTGGCGTCGAGTCCCTTGCCGTCGGCGACGACCCGGCCTCCGTTGGCCACGTAGGAGGCGGCGGCGAGGTACAGGGCGCCGGAGCTGGAGGTCTCCGGGTCGGTGCTGGCGACATACAGCGTGCCGCTCAGCTCCCCGTACTTGTCGGCCCCCTTCAGCTCCTGCCAGGTCCGGTCCGCGCGGGCGGCGGCGAGATAGGGCTCCATCCTGAGCACGCCCCGGCCGGCGCCCTGCTCCAGCGTGGCCATCCCGTTGCCGGCCAGCACCTCGGCGGCGCTGCGGTGCGCGACGACGACCAGGGGCGAGTAGAAGGGCCTCGGCAGCGGCTGCCGCACCTTGTACTTCCCGGCCAGCTCGTCGGCGGGCGCCTTGCTGGACGGGAACGCGAGGTCGTACCCGTCGAGTTCCAGTCCCTCCATGGCCCAGGACCCTGAGGTCTCGGCCTTCACGGTGTAGCCCTCGGCGGCCAGGGCCTTCACCACCTGAGGGTCGGCGAAGAACTCCGCCTTCTCCGACCCGATCACCGCGCGTACGGTCTTCGTTGCCGTACTCCGGTCCTCACCGCCCTGCCCGATGACGACGGCCACCACCACACCGCCGACCAGCAGAGCCGCAAGAACGATTCCCATAAGTCGTCTCACACCGCGGAGACTGCTCGCGGAACCCCAACTTCCCGTGCGTCCGAGATGAACGCCAGGTGTCACCCCCTTCCCGGTATGAAACCGGACCCCCAGCCTCCATCACCGCCCCCGGAAAGGGGCGCGGGGAACTCCGCGCAAACTCAACCCCGAGAAGCCCCCGAGAAGCAGCGCGGCAGCCCCCAGAAGGGGCGCGGGGAACTGCGCAAAGCCCCAACCCCCAGAAGCCCCCAGAGAAACGGCGCTACACCCCCCAGAAAAAAGGGGCGCGGGGAACTGCGCGACCAGCCACCCACAAACAGAAGCCCGCCCACAACAGCCCCCACCACCACGACACCCCGCCAAAGCCGACGCAGTGCCATGGCACCCGGTCCGCGCGTCGCTGCGATCGCACGCGGACCGGGGCCGTAGGGGGGAGCCCGGAAGGGCTCAGGGAAGGGCCGGCTGAAGGGCCTCGGAATGTGCGTCCATCCGCTGCGCCGAAAGAATCGCCGCCGCCGTGTCCGCACGGGACGCGGCAACCACCAGCGCCCGCCCCGCAAGGGCATGCGCACGCTGATGAAGAGCGGCGGAATCGCCCGTGGCGCTCGGGACCGCGCGAACCGGCACGGCGCCGCCCCGCAGTCGTGCCACCTGCTCGGCGAGACGTGCCGCCGCGCTGTCCAGCTCGGCGGACGGGGTCAGGGCGCGCAGTTCGTCGGTGACGGCGAGCAGCGCGCCGAGATGCCCCGCGAGCTGGATGTCCAGCTCCTCCTCGCGAGAGCGGTGGGGGAAGTCCGAGGACGTGCCGGCCATCGTGCTGTGGACCGACTTCGTGCGGATCGGTTCGTACATGGATGGCCTCCTGTATCTACAGAAGCCATCCTAGCTTGGATCGAGTCTAAAGTTGACCGATCAGAGAAACTGAACGAAAAAACCGGCCGCTTCGGGTTTGAAGCGGCCGGCTTCGGCGTCACGGCTGGCTGTAGCCGTCCAGGAAGTTCCCGATCCGGCTTATCGCGTCCGTGAGGTCCCTCGACGTCGGCAGGGTCACCACCCGGAAGTGGTCGGGCTCGGGCCAGTTGAAGCCCGTGCCCTGGACGACCATGATCTTCTCCCGGCGCAGCAGGTCCAGGACCATCTGCCGGTCGTCCTTGATCTTGAACACCTGTGGATCGAGGCGAGGGAACAGATACAGCGCGCCCTTGGGCTTCACGCAGCTCACGCCCGGGATCTGGGTGAGCATCGAGTGCGCGACGTCCATCTGTTCCTTCAGCCGCCCGCCGGGCAGCACCAGGTCGTTGATCGACTGCCGGCCGCTCAGCGCGGCGACCACCCCGTGCTGTCCCGGCATGTTCGCGCACAGCCGCATGTTCGCCAGGATCGTCAAGCCCTCGATATAGGACTCGGCGTGCGTGCGCGGACCCGAGACGGACATCCAGCCCACCCGGTAGCCGGCCACCCGGTACGCCTTCGACATGCCGTTGAAGGTCAGCGTCAGCAGGTCCGGGGCGACCGAGGCCGTCGGGGTGTGGGTGGCGCCGTCGTAGAGGATCTTGTCGTAGATCTCGTCCGAGCAGACCAGCAGATTGTGGCGGCGGGCGATGTCCGTCAGTGCCTCGATCATGGCCCGGTCGTACACCGCGCCCGTCGGGTTGTTCGGATTGATGATCACCATCGCCTTGGTGCGGTCGGTGATCTTCCGCTCGATGTCCGCCAGGTCCGGCATCCAGTCGGCCTGCTCGTCGCAGCGGTAGTGCACCGCCGTACCGCCCGACAGGGACACGGCGGCCGTCCACAGCGGGTAGTCGGGCGCCGGGACGAGCACCTCGTCGCCGTCGTCCAGCAGCGCCTGCATCGCCATGACGATCAGCTCGGAGACGCCGTTGCCGATGAAGACGTGTTCGACATCGGTCTCGATGCCCAGGGTCTGGTTGTGCATCACGACGGCCCGGCGCGCGGCCAGCAGGCCCTTGGCGTCGCCGTAGCCGTGGGCGGAGGAGACGTTGCGGAGGATGTCCTCCAGGATCTCCGGCGGGCACTCGAAGCCGAAGGCGGCCGGGTTGCCGGTGTTCAGCTTGAGGATGCGGTGACCCGCGGCCTCAAGCCGCATGGCCTCCTCGAGCACCGGGCCGCGGATCTCGTAACAGACGTTGGCGAGCTTGGTCGACTGGATCACCTGCATGCCTCGGAGCTTACGGCCCGGTAATGCCGCAGGCGCCGTGTTTCCCGCCACGTGAGACGGCACTATGTCAGGTTTTCTCCGATGGCTGGGCCAACCTACCCGTCAGTCTCTACAATGCGCGGCCATGTCCGAGCACCGTCAGCCCGACAACGGGATGTCCGCGATGAACGCCGCGAGCAGCGCTACCGGCGGGTACGACGTGCATGCCACGCACCAGGCCCCCGACGTGCCGCCGAACGTCTACCACCCGCAGGGCACCGGGAGCGTTCCCGCCTACGACGGGTACGCCGACCCGGCGGCCGCCCACGGCTGGCAGAACGCCTACGACGAGACGGCGCCGCTGCCCCTGGTGGCCGACCCGGCCGCGTACCCCGGTTACGGCGACGGACCGGCCGGCCCGGCCGACCCCGCGTCCGCCCCGCCGCCCGGCGGGCACCGCCGGTCCCGCCGGGCCGCCACCAGGCGCCGCGACCGCCGTGTGCTGGGCGCCGCCGGTGCCCTCGGTGTCGTCTCCCTGGCCGCGATCGTCGCCGGCCTGTCCTTCAGCGGCCTCTCGGAGGACGAGTCGGGGGGTCCCAAGGACCGTACGGGAGCGACGGCGGAGGACTCGGCCGGGCCCGAGGCGACGCCCTCCGGGACCGGCCAGGGCGGCCCGTCCGCCTCCGCGACGCCCGGCAGGGCCCCCTCCGCCTCCCCGACACCCACCCCCACGGCGACCACCGCGTCGCCGCGCACGACGGCCACGTCGCCCACCACCCCGGCCGTGCAGCCCACGCCCACCGGGGACTCCGCGCAGGACGGGAGCAGCGACGGGGACGACAAGCCGGGCCGCGGCCTCGGCAGGCCCCGCGGCTCCCAGTGATCCCGAAGGCCCGGCCTCGCGGGTCCCGGTGATCGCAGGGGCCGGCCCCACGGGTCCGGGTGATCCCGGAGGTCCGGACCCGCGGATCCAGCGATCCCGGACGTCCGGCCCCACGGGTCCCCATGACCCCAGGGGCGCCGACGGGGTGCGCGCCACCGTCTCTAACCGGCCACCCGGGCCGGATACGCCTCCTTGTCCCCTCCTGTCACTGCATTAACAATGCACATGACAAGCACGGGCGGCCGGAAGATCTCCGGTCGCTCACGCATGAAGAGGGGACCCCCACATGAACAAGCCTCTCCTTGCCGCGCTCGCCGCCCTGGTGATCACCGGGACGGGCGCGGCCCCCGCGCTCGCGGCCCCCGGGGCCGGCACGGACGTCGCGGCCCCCACGGTCAAGGCCGTGAACTTCGCCGGCACCGTCTCGCTCAGCAACTGCTCCGGCTCGGTCGTGCGTCTCCCGGCGTCCGTGGACAGCGACCCGGCCCTGGTGATGACCAACGGCCACTGTCTGGAGACCGGCTTCCCCGCGCCCGGCCAGGTGATCGTCAACCAGGCGTCCAGCCGCAGCTTCGGTCTGCTCAACGCCTCGGCCACCCGGGTCGGCACCCTGCGCGCCAACAGGATCGTGTACTCGACGATGACCGACACGGACGTCGCGCTCTACCAGCTGACGACCACGTACGCGCAGATCAGGAGCAGCTACGGGATCAACGCGCTGACGATGCAGGACACGCACCCGGTCGCCGGCACCGCCATCACCGTCGTCTCCGGCTACTGGAAGCGGACCTACGCCTGCAACATCGACGGGTTCGCCTACCGGCTCAAGGAGGGCAACTGGACCTGGAAGGACTCGGTCCGCTACACCTCCGCCTGCCAGACCATCGGCGGCACGTCGGGCTCCCCGGTCGTCGACAACGCCACCGGCAAGGTCGTCGCCGTCAACAACACGGGCAACGAGGACGGCGGGCGCTGCACCGACAACAACCCCTGCGAGGTCGACGCGAGCGGCAACGTCACCGTCCGCCAGGGCATCAACTACGCCCAGGAGACCTACAACATCCCGGGCTGCTTCACCACCGGCAACAAGCTGAACCTGAGCCTGAGCGGCTGCACCCTGCCCAAGCCGTAGCCGGTGGCCGGGGCCGAGGGTCACGTCACGGTTCTGCGTACCGACCGGCCCGCCAGCACGTCCGTGCGCCGGCCGTCGTCGATCACGAACCGGCCGTCGACCAGGACGTACGGGATACCCGTCGGCAGGGTGCGGGGCCGGTCGTAGGTGGCCCCGGCCGCGACCGTCGCCGGGTCGAACAGCACCAGGTCGGCGCGGTACCCCTCGCGCACCAGCCCGCGGTCCGGCAGGCGCAGCCGGGCCGCGGGACGCGAGGTGAGCCGGGCGACGCACTCCTCCAGCGAGAGCACGCCCAGCTCGCGCACATAGTGACCGAGGTAGCGCGGGAAGGTGCCGTACGCCCTCGGGTGCGGCTTGGCGCCCTGGAGGATGCCGTCGGAGCCGCCGGTGTGCACCCGGTGGCGCATGACGGCACGCACGTTCTCCTCGTGGCCGACGTGCTGGAGGACCGCCGTCCCGAGCCGGTCGCGCAGCAGCAGCCGCCGCGCGGTCGTCCAGGGGGTCTCGCCGCGTGCGTCCGCCGACTCGCGGACCGTACGGCCGACGTACTCGGCGAGCGCGGGATCGGCGACCCCGGAGATCTCGATCGTCTCCCACTCCACCGGCACCCCGTGGCAGCCGTCCGCGCCGGTGACCTCCAGGTCGTGCCGGACCCGCTCGGCCGTCTCCTCGTCCGCGAGACGGCGCAGCAGGGCCTCGGGGCCTCCCTCGCCCGCCCAGCTCGGCAGCAGCGCCGCGAGGGTGGTGCTGCCGGGGGTGTACGGGTAGGTGTCGAGGCTGATGTCGGCCCCCGCGTCCAGCGCCTCGTCCAGCAGGGCCAGCAGCTCCGGGGCCCGGCCCTCGTTCACGCCGAAGTTCAGGGTGGCGTGGGCCAGATGCAGGGCGCAGTCCGCCGCGCGGGTCAGCTCGACCATCTCCGCGTACGCCGCGAGCGCCCCGGCGCCGTAGGAGCGGTGGTGCGGGCAGTAGTAGCCGCCGTAGGAGGCCACCACTCGGCACAGCGCGGTCAGTTCGGCGTTCGGGGCGTACATGCCCGGGGTGTACGTCAGCCCCGACGACAGGCCGACCGCGCCCTGTTCGAGGCCCTCGGCGACCAACTGCCGCATCCGGTCCAGCTCCTGGGCCGTGGCCGCCCGGTCCTCCCAGCCGACGACGAGCGCGCGGACCGTGCCCTGCGGGATCAGATAGGCGGCGTTGACGGCGATGCCCCGGTCCAGCCGGTCCAGGTACCCGCCGACGGACCGCCAGTCGAAGTCGATGTCGTCGCCGTAGCCGTTCCAGCCGGTGATCGCCCGGCGCACCTCCTCCAGGGCGCGGTCGTCGACCGGCGCGTACGACAGCCCGTCCTGGCCGAGGACCTCCAGGGTCACGCCCTGCGCGGCCTTCGCGCTGTGGTCGGGGTCGCGCAGCAGGGCGAGGTCGCTGTGCGCGTGCATGTCGATGAAGCCGGGGGAGAGGACCAGGCCCTCGGCGTCCAGCTCGCGCGTCGCGCGCGGCCGCTGGCAGCCCGCCGCGGCGGCCTCCTTGACGATCGACACGATCCTGCCGCCGTCGACGACGACATCCGCGCGGTACGACGGCTCACCGCCGCCGTCGACGACGTCCGCGTCCCGGATGACCAGGTCCTCCATCGACCGCTCCCGTCTAGAAGAACGTACGGATCAATTCCACGACCGTGCCGTCCGCCTGCGCCACCGGGATCAGCGGCCACTTGTCGAAGGACGTGCACGGGTGGGACAGGCCCATGCCCAGCCAGTCCCCGATCTCCAGGTCCGCCTCGCCGCTCGTGCGCAGCCACGCGTGCTGGTCGGACAGACCGGTCACCTCGATGCCGGTGGCCGGGCGCTCCACACCGTCGCGGCGGACCACCTGCGCGAACGGCAGGTCGATGTCGTACGCCGCGTCCCGCTTGCCCGCGTTGACGAAGGCCTGCTCGGGCGTGGGCCGGGAGACGACCTGGGCCCAGAGCCGGAAGGCGGGCTCCAGGGCGCCCTCCTCGGGGACCCGGTTGAACGGCGTGATCCTGCGGTAGTGGCCGTCGTCGTGCGAGACGTACGCGCCCGAGCGCAGCAACTTCAGTACGGGGCGTGAGAGTTCGGGAATCTCCGCGAACACGTCCGCCACCGCGTCGAACCAGGCGCTGCCGCCCGCGCTGACCACGATCTCGTCCGCGCCGGCGAACAGCCCGGCCTTGTCCAGGTCCACGGCCAGCGCCACCAGACGGCGCAGCCAGGCGTGCACGCGCTCCGGCGTCGCCTGCGGCACCTCGCCCTCGTAGCCCGCGACGCCGACCAGCCGCAGCGTGCGTGTGCGGGCGACGGCCTCGGCGACCCGCGCGCACTCCGCCTCCGCGCGTACGCCCGTGCGCGCGCCCTCGCCGGCCGCCAGCTCCACGACGACGTCGACGGGGCGGGCGCAGCCGTCGAGCGCCGCGTCCATCAGCTCCACGCCGCGTACGGAGTCGACGTAGCAGACGAGCCGGAAGTCCGGGTCGGCGGCGAGTTCTGCGGCGACCCACTTCAGGGCGGCCGGGTCCACCAGCTCGTTGCCGAGGAAGACCCGCCGGACACCGAAGGCGCGGGCCACGCGTACCTGGTGCGGCACGGCGAGGGTGATGCCCCACGCCCCGTGCTCGATCTGCCGCTGGAACAGCTGGGGCGCCATGGTCGTCTTGCCGTGCGGGGCGAAGGCGAGGCCGTGGCGTTCGGCGTACGTCTCCATCAGCCGCAGGTTGTGCTCCAGGCGCTCCGCCGAGAGCGCGAGCACGGGTGTGGCGAAGCCGCCGGTGAAGAGGTTGCGGCGCTGGGCGGCCAGCTCGCCCACGGTGAGCCCGTCGGCGTCCGGCGGGAGGCCCTTGAAGCGGTGGTCGACCGTCTCCGTGGCCAGCCGGGCCAGCGACTCGGTGCTCATGGAACCTCCCGATCAGGGTCGTTGCGTTGCCTGCAACGACCGTTGCGTATGCCGCTACCGCTGTCTAACATCTCCGCCGACGCGGGGTCAACGGAGCGGTCCGCGCGGCCCGAAGGAGCATCTGACCATCGTGACTGTCACCGGAGCCGGACCCGAGGCCGTGGACGTCGTCGCCCTCGGCGAGTCCATGGTCACGTTCCTGCCCAGCCGGCCGGGGCGGCTCGCGGACGTCCCGTCCTTCGAGCGGGGGATCGGGGGCGCGGAGTCGAACGTGGCCTGCGCGCTGGCCCGCGGCGGTCACTCGGTGCGGTGGGTCAGCCGGGTGGGCGCGGACGGTTTCGGGGATCACCTGGTGGAGGCGGTCGGGTCGTACGGCGTCGACGTGTCCGCCGTGTCGCGGGACGCCGGGCGGCCCACCGGGGTGTACTTCCGAACGGCCGGCGAGCGGGGGTCCCGCGGCCATGAGGTGGCGTACTACCGGGCCGGGTCCGCGGCGTCCGCGATGTCCGTGACGAACGTCGACCTGGACGTGGTGCGGGCGTGCCGGGTGCTGCATCTGTCGGGGATCACCGCCGCGGTGTCGCGGGGCTGCCTGGAGCTGATGAGGGAGCTGCTCGCTCCGCGGGCCGGGCGGCCGCTGATCTCCTTCGACGTCAACTTCCGGCCGGGGCTGTGGGGGGACCGCGACGAGGCCCGTGTGCTGCTGGAGCTGGCGCGGGCGGCGGATGTGGTGTTCGTGGGGGCGGACGAGGCGTGTGACGCCTGGGGGCTGTGCGGTACCGGGGCCGTCCGTGACGCCCTGCCGGAACCGGAGGTCGTGGTCGTCAAACTCGGCAGGGGCGGCGCGATCGTCTTCGACAGGAGCACCCACGGGACGGAGGACGCCGACGGCACGGCCACCCTCGAACGGCCCCCACGCGTCGACGTGCAGGCCGCCGTAGGCGCCGGGGACGCCTTCGCCGCCGGGTTTCTCTCGGGCACCCTGCGGGGGCTGTCCGTGCGGCAGCGGCTGCGGCACGGGCATCTGTGGGCCGCCGCCGCGCTGACCGTGGACGGGGACCTCGCGGCGCCGCCTTCCCGGGGCCACGCCGAGCGGCTGGTCGCGCTGGACGACGAGGCGTGGGGGAGACTTCGACTCGGTCCCGGCTGGACGCGAGCCGGTGAGGCCGTCGAGGAGGTACCCACACCATGAGCCAGACCGTCGACCGGGCGCTGAGCATCCTGCCGCTGCTGGCCGAGGGGCCCGCCGACCTGGGGCAGGTCGCCGAGCGGCTGGGCGTGCACAAGAGCACCGCGCTGCGCCTGCTGCGCACCCTGCACGAGCACGGGCTGGTCTACCGCCAGTCCGACCAGCGCTACCGCCTCGGCGCCCGGCTGTTCGCGCTCGCCCAGGAGGCCATGGAGAACCTCGACGTCCGCGAGATCGCGCACCCCCACCTGGTCCGCCTCAACGAGGAGTGCGGACACACCGTCCACCTCGCGGTGTACGAGGAGAACGAGGTGCTCTACATCGACAAGGTCGAGAGCCGCTACCCGGTGCGCATGTACTCGCGGATCGGCAAGCCCGTCGCGATCACCGTCGCGGCGGTCGCCAAGCTGCTTCTCGCCGACCTCCCGGAGGCGCAGCGCCGGGCGGTCGCGGAGAAGCTCGACTACCCCCTGTACACGGCCCGTTCGACACCGAACCCGGAGGCCTACCTCCGGGAGCTGACGCAGGTGCGCGAACAGGGCTGGGCCACCGACCTCGGCGGCCACGAGGAGTCCATCAACTGTGTCGCCGCGCCCGTCAGGGGAGCGGACGGCAGGGTCGTCGCCGCGCTGTCGGTGTCCGCGCCCAACGTCGTCGTCAGCGCCGACGAACTCCTCACCCTGCTCCCGCTGGTGCGCCGTACCGCGGACGCCGTCAGCGGCGAGTACTCCGGCAGGACCCCAGCCAAGGAAGTCATGTGATGACCGAGAAGACCGCGCTCACCCCGAAGACCCACACGAGCCCGCCCGCGAAGTTCTCCCACGGAGTGCGCAAGGGCAACATCCTCCAGGTCGCCGGTCAGGTCGGCTTCCTGCCGGCCGTCGAGGGGCGGCCGCCGACGCCCGCCGGGCCCACCCTGCGCGAGCAGACGCTCCAGACCCTCGCCAACGTCAAGGCGATCCTCCAGGAGGGCGGCTCCGGCTGGGACGACGTGATGATGATCCGGGTCTACCTCACGGACGTGGGCCACTTCGCGGAGATGAACGAGATCTACAACGCCTACTTCGAGGCGGAGAACCTCACCGCCCCGCCCGCCGCCCGTACGACCGTCTACGTCGGCCTCCCCGCCGGGCTGCTGATCGAGATCGACGCCCTCGCCGTCCTCGGCTGAGGCGGGCCCGGAGCCGGGCCACGAGCCGGGCTCGGGGGCGGGGCCCGAGGCGGAGTTGGACATCGTCGTATAACGAAGCCGGGGCTGGCTGTCCCCGACACAGGATCTTCGACCATACTGCTGCGCTGTGGAGCAGCGCATAGGTTCGAGCAGTCAGCCCCTGGACGCCGGAGTGAACCCGGCGCACATCCCCGGGATCACGGTTCCCCTGTCCAAGGACACGGAGGAGACCGGGCCCGAGGACGAGGCCGTCGCGGCGGCGGAGGACAACGGCGGCGACGACGCGGAGACGGCGTCGGAGCCGTCCGGGTCGTCCGAGGCCACCGGCTCGCCGGACGCCGAGGACACCAAGGACGCGGAGGACGCGGCGGAGTCCGGGGATTCCGCCGACGAGTCCGCCGACGACTCCTCCGGGGAGGCGCCCGCCGACGGCCCCGTGTTCGAGGCCGCCGACCGGCGCGCGCGGATCGTCGCCGACTCCTCAGGTGTCCGGCTCGCCCTGGACGACCAGGAGTGCGAGTTCCGTTGGGACGAGGTCGGTGCGATCGAGTCCGAGTCGCCTCGGTTCGGCAAGCGGTTCACCGTGACGGTCCACACCCCCGACCGCCGCTGGTACCCCATCGAGATCGAGGCCGGGTCCCGTTCCCAGCACAGGGACTGGGAGACGGAACTGGACGCGGTGCTCGACGCCTACTTCGAGGAGTAGAGGGCGTCAGCAGTACTGCGACTGCTTGCCGATGGAGCGGTACATGCAGTCCGCGTTCTCCAGGAGCTGCAGGACCGCGTCGCGGTTGCGGGAGGTCTCCCGCTCGATGACCTCGTCGGGCGGGTAGAACCCACCGCCGCCGCTGGACGGGTACATCTCGAAGGTGTACCCGAAGATCTTGTGCACGCCCCACAGGTAGTCGTCGATCGACCCGTCGGTGATGTACAGGTCGCTGGACTGCTCCGGCGTGTAGCCGTTGCTCGACGCCATCTTCTGGCCGACCGTGGCGAAGGCGTTGCGGTCGTCGGCGGTCATACCGGTCGTCGTGTCGGAGTACGTGTACCCGAACGGCCAGAGCACCAGCTCGCTGTACGTGTGGAAGTCGATGCCCGCCTTGATCTGCTGGACGCCGCCCACCACCCGGCTGCGCACGAAGTCGGAGACGACCTTCACCTCGGGCGCCGACTCGGGAGCCGTACCCCGGTAGGTGTCGGAGGACTTGGAGCCGGAGGAGCCGCCGCAGCAGCCCCAGCGGTAGTTCCAGTTGCGGTTGAGGTCCGTACCGACGTACGAGGAACCGGAGTTGGGCTGCCGGTTCTTGCGCCAGGAGCGGTAGGAGCCGGTGGCGATGTCGTACTCGCCGCCGTCGGGGTTGAGGTCGGGCAGGATCCAGATCTCGCGGCTGTTGACCATGTTCGTGACGCGTGAGTCGGTGCCGTAGCCCGCGCCGAGTTCGCGCAGCAGGTACAGCGCCATCTCCACCGTGAGGTGCTCGCGGGCGTGCTGGTGGTGGGTGAACAGCACCTCGGGCTCGGCCTCGTCGGACGCCACGTTGTCGCTGATCTTGATGGCGACGAGGTCGCGGCCCTGGTAGGACTTGCCGATCACGCGCTTGCTCATGATGCCCGGGTAGGCGGCGATGCGCTGGTCGATCTCCGTGCTCATCTCGGCGTAGTTGTGATAGCGCGAGTCGGCGGACGGGAAGTCGAAGAGCCGGATCTCGTCCTCGGCGATCCGGGCCGCCGGGTCGGCCAGCGCGCTGACCTCGTAGCCCCTGGCGCGCAGGGCGCGGATCTGGTCGGCGCGGCCGGAGACGACCAGGCCCTCCTCGTCGGCCTGGTCCACGGTCACACCGGCCGCCATGACGGCCGTGCGCTCGGCGGCGGTGCTGTTGTGGACGTGGACCTCGTACTGCCGGATGTCGTCGGCGGCGCGGGCCGGCCTCGCCGCGCTGTCCGCGCTGGCGCTGTCGCCGGTCAGACCGGCCGAGACGGGTGCGGCGAGCGCGAGCGCGAGGACGGCGGCCAGGGCGGCCGTCCTGCGGGTGCCGCGGGCGCCCGAGCCGCGGATGCGAAGTCGCATGAAATCTCCTTGGTTCTCCGGGAATTCCGGGGTCTCCGGAACGGGGAGTGGAGCGGGGGGTGGTTCTTCCGTGCGACGTGCGCGGACCCTGCCGGTGACTGTGGGGTCCCTGTGGGCCGGGTCCGGGTGCGGGTGTGGCGCTCATGGTGCGGGCGTGGCATGAGCAGGTCAATAGGGCCGCCGTGTTCCGTGGCCCGGACCAGGCGGAAATCGGCCGGGCAGTGTACGCGCGCGGGCTGTTCGGGGCGGGTACTGCGGCGAAGTCCACCCGGAGGTGTGAAGCGGGCGTGCGGAATCGCGCCGACCGCGTCAGAGTGGCGGACCCGGCGCGTCGATTTCCGTGCCGAGGGCAGAACCCGGCCTGTGCGCGTGCCACGGCTGCGGTCGGCGACAGCCGTGGCACGCGAGTCCGGGGACCCGTACGTGTCCGTCCCCGGAGGGCCCGGACCCCGGCCGAACCTGCCCGCCGGGGTCCGAGGTCCGGGCGGGGGAGCGCGGCCGCCGGGACCGGGCGGGAGCGCCGGAGGCGGAGCGGGACCACCAGGAGCGCACGGCGCCGCCCGCTCCTCGCCACAGGGGCGACTTCTGCGCGCATCGGGTGGAGATCCCGGCAGGCCCCCTTGCCGCCCGCCCGTGGACTGCGCTTACTTGGCGCACATGGCGGACACCACGGGACACTCCACACCATCAGACGTCTCACCCGAACCGAACCCCGCTCCCCGCCGGGCCGGTTGGCGCCACATCGGACCGGGCATCGTGGTCGCCGCGACGGGAGTCGGCGCGGGCGA
Source organism: Streptomyces sp. NPDC048600 (assembly GCF_055587025.1). Classification (NCBI taxonomy): domain Bacteria; kingdom Bacillati; phylum Actinomycetota; class Actinomycetes; order Kitasatosporales; family Streptomycetaceae; genus Streptomyces; species Streptomyces sp. NPDC048600. The sequence continues at coordinate 66,787 of NZ_JBVJGZ010000006.1, forward strand.
CCTCGTGGCCACGCTGATCGCGGGCAGCAGCTTCGGCTACACCCTGCTGTGGGCGGCGGTCGCCGGCTGTCTGGTGAAGATCTCCCTCGCGGAGGCCGCCGGCCGCTGGCATCTGTCCACCGGCCGCACCCTGTTCGACGGCTGGGCGAGCCTCGGCCGCTGGACGACGTACTTCTTCGCCGTCTACGTGGTCGTCTGGGGCTTCGTCTACGGCGCCGCCGCGATGTCCTCCAGCGCCCTGCCGCTCCAGGCGCTGTTCCCGGACGTGATGGACCTGAAGGCGTGGGCGGTCCTGTGCGGGCTGTCGGGCCTGGTGTTCGTCTGGTTCAACCGGTACGCCGTCTTCGAGAAGGTGATGACCGTCCTGGTCGGCGTCATGTTCGTGGTGACGGTCTACCTCGCCGTCCGGGTCACCCCGAACCTCCCCGACGCGCTCGCCGGTCTGCTGCCCGTGCTGCCCGACGAGAAGGACTCGGTCCTCAACACCCTCGGTCTGATCGGCGGGGTCGGCGGCACCATCACGCTCGCCGCGTACGGCTACTGGGTCAACGCCAAGGGCTGGACCGACACCGGCTGGATGCGGGTGATGCGGCTGGACAACCGGGTCGCCTACATCACCACCGGCGTCTTCGTCGTGGCCATGCTGTTCGTCGGCGCGGAGCTGCTGCACTCCGCGAACGTGGCCCTGGCGAGCGGTGACAAGGGGCTGATCCAGCTCGGCGGCATCCTCGAGGCCGAGTACGGCTCCGCCACGGCGAAGTTCTTCCTGATCGGCTTCTTCGCCACCTCCTACACCTCGCTGATCGGCGTGTGGCACGGCGTGAGCCTGATGTTCGCGGACTTCGTGGCCCGGCTGCGCACCGGCGGCGGGGCCGGTGCCGAGGCGGTGGCCTCCGGGGCCCGTGAGCGCTCCTGGCCGTTCCGCGCCTATCTGCTGTGGCTGACCTTCCCGCCGATCGTGCTGCTCTTCCAGGACGAGCCCTTCCGCCTGATCATCGTCTACGGCGTGCTGGGCGCGGCCTTCCTGCCTTTCCTGGCCGGCACGCTGCTGTGGCTGCTCAACTCCGCCCGTACGCCGAGGCAGTGGCGCAACGGGCCGCTGAGCAACACGATGCTGGCGCTGGCCGGGCTGCTGTTCCTGGTGCTGTGCGTGAAGCAGGTCTGGGACCAGCCGTGGTCGGAGTTCTTCTGAGCCCGGACTCCGGCCACGGCTGGCGCTCAGCGCTCCGCCGCCGTTACGGCAGCGCGTGCACGTGCGGGCCCACCGCGTTCGACCAGGCGTTGCCCGCCGTGGCGTCCCAGTTGGTGGACCAGGTCATCGCGCCGCGCAGGGCCGGGTAGGTGCGCGACGGCTTGAAGGAGCCGCAGTTGGTGCCCTTGGCGAGGCAGTCCAGCGCGTTGTTCACGATCGACGGCGAGACGTAGCCGCTGCCCGCGCCCCGGGTCGAGGCCGGCACGCCGAGGCCCACCTGGGACGGGGCCAGGCCGCCCTCCAGCTGGATGCAGGCGAGGGCGGTGAGGAAGTCCACCGAGCCCTGCGAGTACACCTTGCCGTCGCAGCCGAGCATCGAACCGCTGTTGTAGTACTGCATGTTGACGACCGTGAGGATGTCCTTCACGTTCAGCGCCGTCTGGAAGTACGAGTTGGAGGTCGACTGCATGTCGATCGTCTGCGGGGCCATCGTGAGGATCAGCGACGGGCCCGCCTTCGCCGACAGGGAGCGCAGCGCCTGCGTCATGTAGGTCGCGTTCAGGCCGTTCTCCAGATCGATGTCGACGCCGTCGAATCCGTACGTCTGCATCAGGGAGTACACGGAGTTGGCGAAGTTCGTCGCCGAGGCGGAGTCGTTGACCCGGACCGTGCCGAGCTCGCCGCCGATGGAGATGATCACCTTCTTGCCCGCGTTGCGCTTGGCGCGGATGTCGGCCTTGAACTGGTCGACGGTGTAGCCGCCGAGGCCGGCCGAGTCGAGGTTGAAGGTGACGGCGCCGGGCGTGGCGGTGGCGTCGGCGAAGGCGACGGCGATGATGTCGTACTGGTTCGGCACGTCGGAGATCTTCTGGACGGTCGCGCCGTTGTTGAAGTTCTGCCAGTAGCCGGTCACCGCGTGCTTGGGCAGGTCGCCGCCGCCGCCCGGGTCCGTGGGCCCGGTCACGGCGGTCACGGCCGCGGACTTCGGCGACTCGCCGGCCGAGTTGGTCGCGGTGACCTGGAAGGAGTAGCTGGTGGACGCGGCGAGCCCGGTCACGGTCGCGGAGGTGCCGGTGACCGCGGTGATCTTGGTGCCGTCGCGGTAGACGCTGTAGCCGGTCGCTCCGGAGACGGTGTTCCAGGCCAGCGACACCGACGTCGAGGTCGTGCCGGAGACCGCGAGGCCCGCCGGGGCGCCCGGAACCGTCGGGCCGGGGTCGGTGCCCCCGCCGCCGTCGGGGCCGAACACCGAGACGTCGTCGGCGAGGTAGGCGGCCTGGCCGTACCAGCCGTGCAGATAGACCGTGACGGACGTGGTGGAGGCGCCCGTGCTGAAGGTCGTCGAGAGCTGCTTCCAGGACGAGGAGTCCGGCGTCCAGGTCGACACGTCGGTGGTGCCGGTGCCGGTGGCGCCGAGGTAGGTGTAGCCGCCCTGCACCCATGCGCTGAGGGTGTACGTCGAGTTCGGCTTGACCGCGACGGTCTGGGTGCAGCGGGCGTTGTCCTGCCCGGCCGGGGTCGCCTTCAGCGCGGCTGTGCCGCCGTGCACGGGCGAGCCGGTGGTGCTGCCGCTGTTCGCGCTGCACGTCCAGTTGGCCAGGCCCGACTCGAACCCGGCGTTCTTCGCGTTGTTGACGTCGGCGGCGGACGCCTGGCCGGCGGTGACGAGGGACAGGCCGAGTGCGGCCGTGACGACGCCCGCCCACAGGCTCGTGCGTCGTCTGCGGCCGGGCGGCGAGGGCTGTGCGCGGTCCACTGGGGCCTCCGGTGGGGGAGAGGGACGGGGAGGACGGTGGCCACCGTTGGACGTCCAAGTTGGTCCAGACCAATTGGAGTTGTCAAGAGGTCCAGACCAACTCCCTTCCCTGGGGCGCAGTTGAGAGCGCTCCCTGTGTGAGCCGGACCCTGCGCGACGCCCGCAGCTTCCTGTATGAGCCGGGTCCCGCGCGGCGCCCGCGGCTCCCTGTTCGAGCCGGGCCTCGCGCGACGCCCGTACCCACCCCGCGGGCACCGGAATTGAAGGGCTCTGTGCGCAACCTGACCCGTTTTGGCGCGAGTTGTGCGCCAGTAGTTCCCCAGGAGCTCACCAAACGCTGTTCTCCGGTGTCAGGGGCGTGGGTAAAGTGCCGAGGTAGTCACGCAATGAAGTCATCTCGGTGCACCGGAGTAACACCCGGCGGCGCCGACCGGCGGGGATTCGGGGAGCTGCGCGTGTCAACTGCCGTCGCCGTGACCAGTGCCGACCTGGCGCTGCCGCCGCTGGACGAGCGCACCCTGCCCGCGACCGTCCTCGCGGACATCGACCGCGAGCCGCTGGAGCAGGCGGTCGCCCGGCTGTCCCTGCTGGTGGAGCAGCACGGACATCTGGTCGTCGTGTTCTCGCCCGCCGTCCCGCCGGCCGTCGAGCGGCGGCTGCGCACGGTCCGCTCCCTGCTGGAGAGCGACCGCATCGCCCTGTTCCGCCCGGACCTGCCGCCCCTGGGCATCGCCGTCCTCGCCCGGCAGCTGCGCCAGCTCGCCTCCTGCGACCTCGGCCCCGGCGTGCTCGCCTCCGCCGGGCGGCTGCTCACCCACTACATCCACGCCGGGGCCGTGCTGGGCTCGGTGGCCAGGCTGGACCGCGTCCCGGTCACCCTCAAGGCGCACGCCAAGTCCTGGGTGCCGGGCAGCCAGTTCGCCGTGGTCGCCCACCCCGAGCCCCAGCTCGTCCGCGTCGGCCCCGAAGCCGTGCTCGCCGGACCCGAGTTCGGCACCTGGATGCTGGTCGCCAAGGGCCAGCTCCAGTCCGACTGGGTCACCGGCTCGCTCGCCCCGGCCTGGAACGCCCAGGGTCTGCGCGAGGCGCCGCTGCCCGCCGAGTCGCCCGGCTGGTGGGGGACCGGCCGGCTGACCGAGTTCTGCAGCTTCCTGCCCGACCTGTCCGTCCTCTACCAGCTGGTGACCTCGGTCCGGCAGAGCGTGTGCCACTGGTGCGGCCTGGACGTCATCGGCGACCGCTGTGTGTTCTGCTCCGCCACCCCGCCCGCCTCGGAGAGCCGCATGCTCACCGGCTGACCCACCGCACCCCGCCCACCAACCCACCCCCATAGAGGTTGCACGGTTCATGAACTCCCGTCAGCGCCGCGGCGTGATACTCCTGCTCCTGTCGGTCCTCGGTGCCCTGGGCGCCTTCGGCGGGGTGCTCTCCGTCGTCAACGACGTGAAGTCCAAGGTCGGCCCCGAGGTCACGGCGTACGAGCTCAAGAGCGACGTGCAGCCCTACACGGCCCTGACCGCGGCGCAGTTCCGCGAGATCAGCATGCCCGAGCGCTGGCTGTCCTCGAACGCGGTCACCGACCTCTCCCGCATCCGGGGCAAGATCGCGGTGACGACGCTGAAGAAGGGCAGCCTGCTCCAGGACGACATGATCGTCGACCAGCCCGAACTGGCCCCCGGGGAGCAGGAGGTGGCCATCATGATCGACGCGGCGACCGGTGTGGCCGGCAAGATCACCCCGGGCTCCAAGGTCAACGTCTACGCCACCTTCGAGGGCAGGCGCGACACCGACCCCGACCAGTCGAAGATCATCGTCACCAACGCCCGGGTCCTGGACGTCGGCGAGCTCACCCCCCTCGAACCCGGTGCGAGCGAGCGCTCCCGCCGCACCACCGAGGCCGTGCCCATCACCTTCGCCCTCTCCACCCTCGACGCCCAGCGCCTCACCTACGCCGAGTCCTTCGCCCAGCGCGTCCGCCTCGCCCTCGTCGCTCCCGGCACCGACACCGCCGTACCCGACAAGGACCGCACCTACGAACTCGCCCAGGACAAGTGAGAGGCCCGGTATGCCCACGAGGATCCTCCCGGCCGTCGGCGACGCGGACGCGGTCCGGTCCATCACGACGCTGCTCAGCCAGCTCCCCGACGCCGAACCGGTGGCCCCCGTCGTCGACTCCACCCAGCTCGTCGACACCCTGGCCCGCCTCGCCGCCGAGTCCGTCGACGAACTGCCCGAGGTCGTCGTCGTCCACGAGCGCATCGGGCCCGTGCCCGCCCTGGAGCTGATCCGCGAGGTCGCCCTGCGCTTCCCGGCCGTCGGCGTCATCCTGGTCACCACCGACGCGAGCCCGGGCCTGTTCTCCGCCGCCATGGACTCCGGCGCCCGCGGCCTGGTCGCGCTGCCGCTGTCGTACGAGGAACTCGCCAGCCGCGTCCAGGCCGTGGCCGCCTGGTCCGTGGGCGTACGCCGCCATCTCGGCCACGGCGCCGAGGTGTTCACCGGCGTCGGCGGCACCGTCGTCACCGTCAGCGGCGCCAAGGGCGGTGTCGGCACCACCCTCACGGCCATCCAGCTCGCCCTCGCCGCCCAGGCCTCCGGCCGCTCCACCGCCCTGGTCGACCTGGACCTCCAGACCGGTGACGTCGCCTCCTACGTGGACGTCCAGTTCCGCCGCTCCGTCGTCGACCTGGCCGGCATCACCGACATCTCCCCGCGCGTCCTCGCCGACGCCGTCTTCCGCCACGACTCCGGCATCGCCCTGCTCCTCGCCCCCGCCGAGGGCGAACGCGGCGAGGAGGTCACCGACCGCGCCGCCCGCCAGATCGTCAGCGCCCTGCGCTCCCGCTACGAGATCGTCGTGGTCGACTGCGGCGCCCAGCTGGGCGGGGCGGGCGCGGCCGTCGTCGAGATGGCCGACACGGCCCTGCTGGTCACCACGCCGGACGTGATCGCCGTACGCGGCGCCAAACGCGCGGTCCGCATGTGGGACCGGCTCCAGATCCGCAAGGCGGAGGAGACGACGGTCGTGGTCAACCGCCACAGCCGCAGCGCGGAGATCCAGCCGTCCCTGATCCGGAAGATCACCGGCACCGCCCTCGCGGCCACCGCGATCCCCGCCCACTTCAAGGAACTCCAGTCCGCGGTCGACGCCGGCCGCGTCCACGAACTCGACCCCAAGGGCCAGGTCCGCCAGTCCCTGTGGGCCCTCGCCGGCGAACTGGGCCTGGTCAAGGCAGAGGCCGGGGCCCAGCGGCACGGCCGGCTGCGGGGCGAGCGGCGGCGCAAGGACGGTGCGGGATGAGGCGGCCCGGCCCCTCCCGGCGGGACTCGGGGCAGGTCACGGTCGAGTTCCTCGGGATGACGCCGACGATACTGATCACGCTCGTGCTGATGTGGCAGTTCGTGCTGGTCGGTTACACGTTCACGCTCGCGGGCAACGCGGCCGACGAGGCCGTGCGCGCGGGGACCGCCGTACCCGCGGGGGAGCGGCAGGGCGTCTGCGAGGCGGCCGGCCTGGAGAAGCTGCCGGACGCCTGGTCGGGCGGGGTCGAATGCGGAGGGACCGGCTACGTCACGGCCGACGTCACGCTTCAGGTGCCCGTGCTGTTCCCGGGCGTCGGTGCCTTCCCGTTCTTCGAGGTGGAGGGCCACGCGGGCGCGGTGGAGGAGGAGACGGACTGACATGACGTACGACGCCCACGACGCCCACGGCCCCCGCAGCTCCCACGGCTCCGGGCGCCGCGACCGCGGCCAGGTGGCCATCGAGTACCTGGGCTTCCTCCCCGTCCTGATCCTCGTCGCCATGGCGGGGGTCCAGATCGGGCTCATCGCCTACGCCGGCCAGCAGGCGGGCACGGCGGCGCGGGCGGGGGCGCGCAGCGCGTCACTGGGGGAGAGCGCGCAGGAGGGCTGCGCGCAGGCGGTCAGCGACTGGCTGTCCGTCTCCTGCGCCTCCGCCCCGGGCGGCGACGAGGTCACGGTCACCGCGACCGTGGACATCCCCTCCGTGGTCCCCGGCTGGGACTTCGACACCGCGAGGAAGACCGCCACCATGCCCCTCGACCACACCGACGAGGAGTCCGGTCAGCCATGAGCCTGCGCGCACGCATCAACTCCCCCGAGGAGAGCGGCAGCCGGGGCGAGGACGGTCATCTGGTCGCCTCCTACCGCGCCAAGCTGCTGGAGGAGATCGACCTCGCCGAGATGAGCTCGCTCGCGGCCGCGGAGCGCCGGGCCCGCCTGGAGCGGGTGCTCGGGCACATCATCAGCCGCGAGGGCCCGGTGCTGTCGACCGTCGAGCGCTCGCAGCTGATCCGCCGGGTCGTCGACGAGGCCCTGGGCCTCGGCATCCTCGAACCGCTCCTCGAGGACGCCTCGGTCACCGAGATCATGGTGAACGGCCCGGACGCGATCTTCGTGGAACGCGGCGGCAGGGTCGAACAGCTGCCGATGCGGTTCGCCTCCGCCGACCAGCTGATGCAGACGATCGAGCGGATCGTCTCGACGGTCAACCGACGGGTCGACGAGTCCAACCCGATGGTCGACGCCCGGCTGCCCTCGGGCGAGCGGGTCAACGTGATCATCCCGCCGCTCTCGCTGACCGGCCCGATCCTCACCATCCGCCGCTTCCCGCGCTCCTTCACCCTTCAGGAGCTGATCGGCTTCGGCTCGCTCGACGAGCACATGCTGTACCTGCTGGCGGGCCTGGTGCAGGCGAAGTTCAACATCATCGTGTCCGGCGCGACGGGCACCGGCAAGACGACCATGCTCAACGCCCTGTCCGGCCTGATCCCCGGCGGCGAACGCATCATCACCATCGAGGACTCCGCCGAACTCCAGCTCCAGCAGTCCCATGTGATCCGCCTGGAGTCCCGGCCTCCGAACGTCGAGGGCAAGGGCCACGTCACCATCCGCGACCTGGTCCGCAACTCCCTGCGGATGCGCCCCGACCGCATCGTCGTCGGCGAGGTCCGCGGCGGGGAGTCCCTGGACATGCTCCAGGCCATGTCCACCGGCCACGACGGCTCGCTCGCCACCGTCCACGCCAACAGCGCCGAGGACGCCCTCACCCGTCTCCAGACCCTGGCCTCGATGTCCGACGTGGAGATCCCGTTCGTCGCCCTTCACGACCAGATCAACAGCGCGGTGGACGTCCTGGTCCAGCTGACCCGGTTCGCGGACGGCGCCCGGCGCATCACCGAGATCGCCGTCCTGGACAGCGCCGGCGGGGAGCCGTACCGCCTCGCCACGGTGGCGCGTTTCGAGGCGCAGCCGATGACCCCCGACGGCCGGGTCCACGGCGCCTTCCGGTACTTCCCGCTGCCGCGCCGCACCGCCGACCGCCTCTACATGGCGAGCCAGCCCGTCCCGCAGGCCTACGGCGTCGCCCGGCACGACGAACAGCTCGCCACCCGAGAGGCCAGGTAGGACCGCCCCATGGAACTGAGCACCCTAGTCCAGCTCACCAGCGGCCTCACCCTGCTGGCCTGCGTGCTGTCCGTCCTCGGCGTGCACGCGTACGCCACGGGCCGCGCCCAGCGGCAGGCGCTGGTGGAGCGGCTGGCGATCGAGAGCGGCCACGGCACGGCCACCGGCCGAAGGCGCTACTTCCGGGGCCTGGACCGCAGGCTGCGCCGCACCCGCCCGGGTCGCTCGCTGGAACTGCGCCTGGTCTCCACCGGCCTCGATGTCACACCCGGCGAGTTCTTCGCCGCCATGCTGTTCACGGTCGCCGGTCTCTGGCTGGTCGGACAGGCCGCCCTCGCCCCCTTCTTCGGCCCGATCGCCGGACTCCTCGGCGTCTGGGCGGCCTGGCAGTTCCTCAACTGGCAGCGGCAGAAACGCATCGAGCGGTTCATCAACCAACTGCCCGAACTGGCGCGCATCCTGGCCAACGCCACCCAGGCCGGCCTCGCCCTGCGCACCGCCATCGGCATGGCGGCGGAGGAGCTGGAGGCTCCGGCCGGCGAGGAACTGGCCAAGGTGGCGAGCCACTTGGCGATGGGAGCCTCGATGGACGACGCCCTCGGCGAGCTCGCGGACCGCCTGCCCTCCCGCGAGCTGGTCGTCCTCGTCACGACCCTGGTGCTCTCCAACCGGGCCGGCGGCCAGGTGGTCGGCGCCCTGCGCAACCTCACCGAGACACTCGAGGAGCGCAAGGAGACCCGCCGCGAGATCCGCACCCAGCTCTCCCAGGTGAGCATGACCTCGTACGCCGTACCGTTCATGGGCGTCGGCTCGCTGTTCCTGATGAACGGCGTGAAGGACGGCGCACTGGACCGGATGACCGGCTCCCCGGTCGGCCAGGCCTGCGTGATCATCGCGTTCGGGCTGTACGCCGTCGGCTTCTTCCTCATCCGCCGCCTGTCCCGCATCGACGTCTGAGGAGGTTGCCATGGCCTTGCTGCTCGCCCTGCTGATGGGCCTCAGCGTCTGGGGCGCCTTCGCCGGGATCCGGATGTACCGGGCGGACGCGAAACTGCCCAGCGACCTCGCCCTCGCCCTGGAGGTCGGCGCCACCCGCACCGGCGCCGTCGACTCCCTCATCGACCGCATGGGCATGCGCTACGCCCCCGCCGTGCTGCGCCTGATGGGCCCGCGGCAGGTCGCCAGGTACCGCCGCAAGATCGACCTCGCGGGCAACCCCGGCGGTCTGACCATCGACCGCTACGCCGCCCGCCGCGCGGTCTACGGTGCGCTGGGCGGGGTGGGGACGCTGGTGTTCCTGCTGCGCGGCGACTACCTGGTGGCCCTGCTCCTGCTGGCCTTCGGCGCGCTGTGGACCGAGGTCGGCATCTGGTCGGCGATACGGGTGCGCAGGGACGTCATCGAGCGCACCCTGCCCGACTTCCTGGACGTCCTCGCGGTCGTGGTGGGCGCGGGCCTCGGCTTCCGCCAGGCGCTGGACCGGGTGGCCTCCCGCTACGAGGGCCCCTGGGCCGACGAGATCCGCATCACCCTGCGCCAGATGGACCTCGGCATGAGCCGCCGACAGGCCTTCGCGGAACTGCGCCGCCGCAACGACAGCGAGCAGGTGGCCATGTTCGTGACGGCACTGCAGCAGGGCGAGGAACTGGGTGCGCCGATCGTCGACACCCTGGTCGCCCTCGCGAAGGACATGCGCCGCACCGACGCCCAGAACGCCCGCCGCAAGGCCGCCCGCGCGGTCCCCAAGGCCACCATGATGATCACCACGTTCATGGTTCCGGCCACGATGCTGCTCCTGGGAGCGGGCCTGCTCCTGGGCTCCGGCACCGACTTCGGCTCGGTCACGGGCCGGTAGGGGGAACCGTGGCGACGATCGCGACGACGGCCCGCGGGAACGCCGGGCTGCTCAGACGATGGGGGACGGCCTCCGTGGCGGCCGACTCGGTGGCCCTGCCCCTCCAGGTCAACGCCGTGCAGGCGATGTGCCGCCAGGTGTTCGGCTTCCGCCTGGCGATGATCGCCGTCGCGGCCCCGGCGGCTCTGCTGGGCGCGGGCCCGGGCCTCGGCGTACGCCTGGTCGGCGCGGCCGTGGTGGTCACCTTCATGGGCTCCTACGTCCTCTTCCGCGACTGGGAGCGCTTCGGACCGCTGCTGCTCGCCCACCCGAGCCTGCTGGCGGCCGACACCCTCTTCGGCGCGCTGCTGCTGATCTCCGCGGGCCCGGACACGACCCTGGCGTACGTCAGCGTCTGCACGCCCCTGCTGGCCGGCATCGTCTACGGCTGGCGGGGCGCGGCCTTCTTCGCCTCCCTCCAGGGGCTGATCCTGCTCCTGGTCCACGCCACGCTGGGCCCCGGCGAGGACCTCGCCGAGTCGCTGCTGCTGCCCGGCCTGTGCGTCATCACCGGGGCCGTCGGCTCGACCCTGCGCAACCTGCTCCTGCGCTTCGGCGAGGCGACCGAGGCCCTCACGGCGGTACGGTCGCGGCTCGCGGTCTCGGAGGCGGTGAACTCCGAACGCGCCGCGTTGGCCCGGGATCTGCACGACTCGGTGGCGAAGACGCTGTACGGGGTGGCCCTGGCCGCCGAGGCCCTCGCCCGGTCGGCCGCCGCGCCCGCCCCGGACCCGGCCGCCTTGAAGGCGCAGGCGGACCTGATCGCCCGCTCGGCCCGCCGGGCGGCGGCGGAGTCCCGCGAGCTGCTCTCCGACCTCAGACGCGCCTCGGGCGAGGAGGGCGCGGCGGCCGTGGACCTCGACGCGGAACTCGCCGCGCGGGTCGCGCACTTCGCGCCGGGCCCGCGGCCGAGGACGACGTACGAGGCGCGCACGGGGGCCGGTTGCTCGCTCCCCAAGCTGCCCCGGGTGCAGGCCCGCCACCTGCTGGCGATCGTCGGAGAGGCGCTGGACAACGCGGACCGGCACGCGGCGGCGACCCGCGTCCGGGTCCGCCTGACCGCCGACGACGGCCTCCTCACGCTCACGGTGGACGACGACGGCACCGGACTCCCGCCCGGGACGACCCTCGAGAACCTCCGCCGCTCCGGCCACTTCGGCCTGCTGGGCATGACCGAGCGCGCGGACTTCCTGGGCGCGCACCTGCACATCGGGCCGGGCGACGGGGACCGGGGCACGGAGGTACGTCTGCGGATGCCGCTGCCGTCGGGGAGGGAGCCGGGGTGAGCGCCGAACACGCCGAACACGCCGGACACCTGCGGGTCGTCGTGGCCGACGACAACCCGGTCGTCCGGGCGGGCCTCGCCGCGCTGCTCTCCGACCGGGAGGACATCACGGTGGTGGCCCAGGCCGCGGACGGCCGCGAGGCCTGCGAGGCGGCCGCCCGGCACGCCCCGGACGTGGTCCTCCTCGACGTCCGTATGCCGGGCCTGGACGGCCTCTCGGCCCTCCCGCACCTGGTCCGGCTCGCCCCGGTGCTGATGCTGACCTACAGCCGCGAGTCCGAGACGGTCCAGGAGGCGCTGCGACGCGGCGCCGTCGGCTACCTGGTCCACGGCGAGTTCACCACCGACGAGCTGGTGACGGCCGTACGGGACGTGAGACGCGGCCGGCCCCACTTCACCCCGAGCGCCGGGGCGGTGGTGCTGGCGCAGTTGCAAGGAGGTGCGACTGCAATGAACGACAGTCAAATCCCTTCCCCCGAAGGCGATCGAAAACTCAAAAACCTTTCGCAACTGCAAGCGACTGTGAGACAGTCGACACCGTCAGGCCCCGACCGATCGGGCTACCGACTCAGCGCCAGGGAGGCCGAGATCATGAACCTCATCGCCTCCGGCATGACCAATCACCAGATCGCCGCCGCCTGCTTCATCTCCGAGAAGACGGTCAAGAACCACATCAACCGCATCTTCGCCAAACTCCACAGCACCACCCGCGGCGAAGCCGCCGCCAAGTGGCTGGGAACCGCGCCTGGTTGTCCGGGAGGCCCCTCATGACCGGACCTTGGGCCCCCGGTTGGGCCCACGGACCCTCTTCCCCACCCCTCTCCCGGGGTACTGCTAGCGATGACGACAGAGTTTCCAGTGCGGCGAGAGGGCAGCGCCATGCGCAACGACAAGGGTCAGACCGCGGTGGAGTACCTGGGGATCATCGCGGTGGTGGTGGCGATCGTGTTGGCGATCACGGGGACGGACATCGGCGAAGCCATCTTCGATGCGATCAGCAACAAGATCACAGAAGTCACGGGCGGCTGACCCGCCACAGATTCGGTGACACAGGGCAGGCCTTCCCCATCTACATCACAGTGGTGGCGGGCCTGCTCTTTCTTGCGTTCGCGTACCTCGCGGTCGGCCAGGCGGCGGCGAATCGCAACGAAGCCCAGACAGCGGCTGACGCCGCCGCGCTCGCGGCGGCACAGGAGACGCGGGACCAGCTCACCGACGCATGGATCGAGGTCGTGCTCGACCCGGCCAAGTGGCGGGAGATCCTCGATGGTCGTCTTCCGACGGACGACCCCTGCTGGCGGGGCTATCAGTTGGCGGAACTCAACGACGCCACGGCGAAGTGCTTCTGGGACGGCTTCCTGAGGATCGAGGTGGAAGCCACGACCAACAAGCCCGTCGGGGACTCGATCGTCCCGGGCACGGAAGACCAGAAGTCGACAGAGACCGCCGCGGCCGTGGTCGAGCCGCGTTGCGACTTCGACCCTCTCGAAGAGGGCGCCGCCGACGACGTCCTGCCAAGCCTGCGGTGCGACGACGACGAGGTCTGGGATCTCGACCCGGAAGATTTGGACGACCTTCCGAAACCCGAGGACCTTTTCGACGTCCATCTGACTGACTGAGAAGCGAACGACGAGCGAGGGAGAAGGAAGCGGAGTCATGAGCATTCGGTTCACGACGAAGGCCCGCAAGGGGATGGTCGCAATGACCGTTGCGGCCGGTCTGGCCCTCGGTGTGGCCGGTTGCAGCGGTGGGGGAGACGACGACAAGAAGGCCGACAGGTCATGGTCCTCTTCCGTGCCGCGTGACTCCCACCCCAGTGCTCAGGAGGGGCAGTCGGAAGAGCCTCTGACCGAGTTGAAGGGTTCGGACGGCCTGCTCCTCCAGATCACGTCGGTAGTCCGGGACGCCGGCGGATTCGTCACGGTGAACGGCAGCCTGAAGAACGACAGCGGCGACACGGTCACGGTCCCCGCCGCACTCCGTGGTGACGAGACGGAGATCATCCAGCACGGACGCTCACTGGGCGGGGCCACACTCGTGGATGCCAAGAGCAAGAAGCGCTACTACGTACTCCGTGACACGGACGGACGCCCCCTGACCACCACAGACCTTGGCGCCCTGAAGTCGGGTGAAACCGTCCCGGTTTTCATGCAGTTCCCCGCGCCCCCCACCTCCACGACCGAAGTCACCTTCCAACTCCCCACCTTCGCCGCCGCTCCCATCCAGATCTCCGGGTGAGCCCTCCCATGACCCCGACCCGCCTCACTCTGGGCCTGACCCTGACAGCGACGACGCTTCTCCTGGCCACCACGACGGCCCAGGCGGACGACACTCCCAGCGTCCCCCCGGGCACCGAGCCGACCGCGTCGGCTCCCGTCGAGGTGGACGGCAACGACCCCGACCTCAAGCTCCCCGAGGGCGCGACCCTGGCGGAGCCGAAGGTGCTGGACATCAAGCAGGTGGTCGAGGAACAGAGCGGCGACGAACGCCGGGAGGACACCAACGCGGACGTGAAGTTCGCCCTCCAGGCGGAGGTCCTCTTCGGCAAGGACAGCGCGAGACTCGACCCGGAGGCGAAGTCCCGCATCAACGCGATCGCGGAGGAGATCAAGGCCCAGAACGCGACCAAGGTCAGGGTCTTCGGCTTCACCGACAACCTGGGCTCCTCGGCCCACGGCGACGTCCTCTCCAAGCAACGCGCCAACGCCGTCCACGCCGTCCTCGACAGCGCCCTGAACGCGGCCGGCATCACCTTCGAGGTCCGCGGTTACGGCGAGCAGTACCCCATCGCCTCCAACGCCACCGAGGCGAGCCGCAAGAAGAACCGCCGAGTGGAGATCTCCTTCCCCCGGGGCGACTGACAGAGCCCGGCCGTCGTGGGGCTCGGGGCGCGCCGGGGGCTACGCCGACTCGTTGAGGAGGCGGCAGAGGTGGTCGTGGCCCGGGGCGAGGAGGTCGGGCAGTGGGCGGGCCGCCTCGTACCAGCGCTTCTCGTACTCCCAGCACAGCCAGCCGTCCCAGCCGTGCCGGGAGAGGACGTCGACGCACTCCGTCAGCGGCAGGACCCCGGCGCCCAGGCCGAGCGGCAGGGTGTCGTCGGCGGAGGCGATGTCCTTGACCTGGACGTAGCCGAGGTAGGGGGCGAGGGCGGCGTAGGACTCGGCGGGCTGCTCACCGCCGAGCCAGGTGTGCATGACGTCCCACAGGGCGCCCGCGTTGCGATGGCCCACCAGGCCCAGGACCCGGATCGCGTCCGCGCCGGTGCGGTGCGAGTCATGGGTCTCCAGCAGGATCCTCACCCCGGCGTCGGCGGCGTGCTCGGCGGCCGTGGCCAGGCGGCGGGCCGCCGTGATGTCGGCGTCCTCGGTGGGCTGGTCCACGTCGGCGCCCGGGAAGACCCTGACGTACGGGGCGCCGAGATCCCGGGCCAGGTCCACCAGCTCGCGCAGCTCCGTCACCACGGGATCGTCGGGGCCCGGCCCGGCCACCCGCGTGTACCCGGCCACGGAGAGCGGCTCGATGCCCGACGCCTCGAACTGCGCCACCACCTGCGCCCGTTCGGCTCCGCTCAGCCCCGGGTTGACCGGCTCCTCAGGGTGGGTCCGCAGCTCCACGCCGTGGAACCCGTGGGCCGAGGCGAGCCGCAGCACGTCGGGCAGCGGCAGACCGGGAACGCCGAGGGTGGAGAACGCCAGCTTCATGCTCGTGACCTTACTGGCGCCCGGCCCCGAGCGCGCGGCACGAGCGTGGGTCAGTCCGCGCTCTCCCGCAGTTCCAGCCGCCAGTCCTGCCCGACCAGGTCGTGCCCGAAGGACCGGTGCCGGGTCTCCGCCGCGAGGACGAAGCCGTGCCGCTGGTAGATGCGGCGTGCGGCGGACAGGACGTCGTTGGTCCACAGGACCAGCTCGCGGTAGCCGACCCCGCGCGCGAACTCGATCACCTCCGTGACCAGGCGGTCCCCGATGCCCAGCCCGCGTGTGTCCGGCTCGACGAGCAGCAGCCGCAGCCTGGCCGTGCCCGGTGCCTCGTCGCGTACGCACATCACGCAGCCCACCGGGCGGCCGTCCAGCTCGGCGATCCACACCCGCTCCAGATGCGGGTCGTGGTCCTGGGCGAAGTCCGCGACGATCCTCGCCACGAGGCCCTCGTAGTCGGCGTTCCAGCCGTACTCGGCGCAGTACAGCGCGGCGTTGCGCTGCACGATCCAGCCGAGGTCTCCTGGGCCGGGCTCGCGCAGTACCACGTCCTCGGGGCGGGGCGCGCGGCCCTCGCCGAGGAGCGTCCGAACGGTCCGCAGGGCCTCCGCGAGCCGTGGCCGGTCGGTGGGGCCCACCTGCGCCAGCAGGGCCCCCACGGTCTCCTGGGCCCGCTCGTCCAGCAGGCTCGCGGCCTCCCGCCCGCGCGCGGTCAGGGTGATCCTCGTCCGCCTCGGATCGGTCTCCGAGGGCCCGCGCTCGATCAGGCCGCCCCCCTCGAACCTGTTCAGGATCCGGCTCAGGTACCCCGCGTCCAGATGCAGCTGCGCCCGCAGGTCGGCGGCGTCGGTGCGGGGCGCGTGCGCGAGCTCGTACAGGACGCGGGATTCGGTGAGGGTGTAGGGGGCGTAGAGGTGGCGGCCGTAGTCGAGGGCGCCGATGAGGTTCGTGTAGAAGCGGTTGAAGGAGCGGAGGTCCTGGACGGTCATGGTCTGCCCCGGTGATCGGTGATCGGTGATCCGTGGTCGGTGGTGGCTCGGGCGACGGACCGCCCCTGACGCTCCCGCTTCCCGTCCACGCGTTCCGTCCACGGGCTTCCCGTGCCCACCGGCCCGTTGCCCGCGAACCCGGCCCGTTGCCCGCGAACCCGGCCCGTTGCCCGCGAACCCGGCCCGTAGCCCGCGAACCCGGCCACTCGATCGCTGACTCAGTCAGAGGTTCCGTCGTCTCCGAGCGTAGACCTCCGCCCCCGGCGCGTCCATGCCGTCGACCGACGCGCCCCTCACTCGGGGCCGAGGCCCTTACTCGCCCTCGACGCGCCGGTACACGTTCACCAGCGTCCCCGTCCCCGCCTTCGCCGTGGACACCAGCTCGAACGGGAACTTCCGGCCCCCGTCGGGGAAGATCGTCTTGCCGCCGCCCAGCACCACCGGCATCACGATCAGCCGCAGCTCGTCCGCGAGGCCCTCGGCGATCAGGGTGCGGGCGAGGGTCGCGCTGCCCATCACGAGCACCGTGCCCCCCTCGGCCTTGCGCAGTCGGCTCAGCTCCGCGACCGCCTCGGCGACCGGGATACGGACGGTGTTCTCCCAGGTCAGGTCGGTGTCGCCGAGGCTGTCGGAGACGACGTACTTGCGGATGGAGTTGATCCGGTCGGCGAAGGGGTCACCGGCCCGCGCGGGCCACGCCGACGCCATCACGGCCCAGGTGCGGCGGCCGAACAGCACGGCGTCCGCCTCGCCGAGCGCCGCGTCGAACGCGCCCCCGACCACCTCCGGGTCGAAGTAGGGGCCGGTCCAGCCACCGTGCGTGAAGCCGCCGTCGGTGTCCTCCTTGGGGCCGCCGGGAGCCTGTACGACGCCGTCGAGGCTGATGAACTCGGTGATGACGATCCGCATGGGGTGCTCCTTCATCCGTACGCCGGTGCGTTACGCCCTGTAGACGGACAGGACGCCGCCAACTCATCGCACCCCGGGATACTCGCTCCCGCGAGGCGACCGCGCCACCGGGCCCCGGCCCCACCCCGGCCTCAGGCGCCGGCCTCAGCCCCGACCCCGGCCTCGCCCCCGACCCCGGCCGGCGGCCTCCCCCGCGTCCACACCGCCCGCACCGCGACCCGTTCGAACCGCCAGCCCCCGTGCGTCCGCACCAGATCGCCCTCGTAGACGCCGCCGACCGTGAAGGCCGACTCGTCGGCGTGCACATGGGTCATCAGCGCGTTCCAGGAGGCGGTGGCCCGGTCGCCGTCGATCTCCGCGAGGAGCCCGGAGGCGACGTGCTGGGTGCGGACGTACCGCCCGAGCGCGGTCTCGGCGGCCCGCACGGCCTCGTCCCCCGAGCCGTCGCCGAGAGGTGTCTCCATCCGGGCGTCGCCGGTGGCGTACGGCAGCATCCAGCCGGGCCGGAAGTCGCGGGCGTCCAGGGCGCGGAACATGCGGTGGACGAGGGTCTCGATCTCCCTGGCATCTTCATGAGTGCTCATGAGTCCCACTCAAATCCCTCAACCGCGCTTGAGGTCAAGGGTGTTGGGGAGCCGAACCGCGTCCCGCACCCACCCGCGCAATTCCCTTGCGAGGGCCCCCGGCCCCGTGATCCGGTGACCCCATGACCTCACTCATCCGGCACATCACCGTCGACTGCACGGACGCCTTCACCCTCGCCTCCTGGTGGGCCCAGGCCCTGGACGGCAGGCTCGCCGAGGACGACAACCCGGGCGACCCCGAAGCCACGGTCACCACGTCCACGGCCACCCTGCTCTTCGTCCGCGTCGACGACGCCAGGTCCGTGAAGAACCGGGTCCACTGGGACCTCCAGCCCCAGGACCGCAGCCGCGACGCGGAGGTCGACCGCCTTCTCGCCCTCGGCGCGAAGATCCAGGGCGACCACCGCCGCCCCGACGGCACCGGCTGGGTGACCCTGACCGACCCCGAGGGCAACGAGTTCTGCGTGGAGCGCAGCGCCGCGGAACGCGCCGCGCAGTGACACCCCCGCCCCCCTGATCCCCTCGACCCCCCGACCCCGAGGCGCCGCACGCCGCCGAGGAGCCCCCGAGCAGCCCCCAGAGAGGCCCTCAAAAGCCCCGAAGGACTCCCGAAAGACCCCAACCCCCACCCCCGCTCAGCCCTTGGGCACCCCCGTCGACCCCCGCACCACCAACTCCCCCCGCACCGCCGCGATCCCACCCGGCGGCGGCTCCTCCCGGCCCATCGCGATGCGTCCGGCCCGGGCCCCCGCCTCGGCCAGCGGCAGCCGTACGGTCGTGAGCGCCGGTACCGCGTCCACGCTGAACGGCAGATCGTCGAACCCCGCCACGGACACGTCCCGCGGGATGCTCAGTCCGGACTCCCGCAGGGCCGCGCACGCGCCGAGCGCGACGGAGTCGTTGGCGGCGACCACGGCGGTCAGCGTCGGGTCCCTGCGCAGGAGTTCGAGGGTGGCGTCGTAGCCGGACTGCCGGTCGTAGCGGCCGTGGACGGTCCAGGCGGGGTCGTCGGTGACGCCCGCCGCCGCCAGCGCGGCGCGATGGCCCTCCAGCCGGTGCCGGGTGGTGGTGCGCTCCTCCGGGCCCGCGATGTAACCGAGCCGGCGGTGGCCGAGGGTGAGCAGGTGGTCGGTGAGCCGCTGGGCGCCGCCGCGGTTGTCGAAGGCCAGTGTCACGGCGTGGGTGCCGGGCACCTGCGGCCGCCCGCACAGCACCACCCGCGTCCCGGCCTCGGCCAGTTTGCGCAGCTTCACCGCGACGGCCTCCGCGTGCGGGGCGTCCTCCACCGCGCCTCCGGTCAGCACCACGGCCGCGGCCCGCTGCCGCTGGAGCAGCGTCAGATAGGTCAGCTCGCGCTCGGGTGATCCGCCCGTGTTGCACACGACGGCCAGCCGCTCGCCGCCCGCCCGGCCACCGGGGCCGCCGATCTCCGACTGGATCGCCCCGGCCATGATCCCGAAGAACGGGTCGGCGATGTCGTTGACGAGTATGCCGACCAGGTCCGAGGTGGCCGCGGCGAGCGCGCTCGCGGGACCGTTGAGGACGTAGTCGAGCTCGTCGACCGCCTTGAGCACCCGCTCCCGGGTGGAGGCGGCGACGGGGTAGTTGCCGTTCAGTACGCGCGACACCGTCGCGGGCGAGACCTGGGCGCGGGCCGCCACGTCCGCCAGGGTCACCGTCATCTCGTAGTCCTCCGGTCGCGCATGTGTCGTACGTGCTCGTACGTCCTCGTACACCGGCCACCGCGGAGAAGGGCGGCCGGTTGCGAGCAGACCTTACGGCGCCTCGCCCCGGATGTTCGCCCCCTCGAACGAATCGAGACCGTCGCGGCCTTGTCCGACCGCTGATCAGAGGCTAGCTTCTCTGCACATAGAAAGCGCTTGCTGTACGCGCTTGCTGTGATGACTCGGCAGACGACGGATGCGCGCGGGCGCGGACGCCCCGGCGTTCCGCGGGGCTCGCGCCCCCGCTGTCCGGGCGACCCGGCAGGCCCGTGCGACGCCGACGAAGGGAACGACGTGACACGCAAGACGGTGCGTATCGCCATGAACGGAGTGACCGGGCGCATGGGCTACCGCCAGCACCTGGTCCGCTCCGTCCTGGCCCTGCGCGAGCAGGGCGGACTCGACCTCGGCGACGGAACCGTGCTGTGGCCCGAGCCGTTCCTGGTAGGCCGCCGCGAGCACGCGCTGAGGGCGCTGGCCGAGCGCCACGGCCTGGACCCGCGGCTCGTCTCGACCGACCTGGACGCCGTCCTCGCCGACGACGCCGTGGAGATCTACTTCGACGCCCAGGTCACCTCCGCCCGTGAGGAGGCGATCAGGAAGGCGATCGCCGCGGGCAAGCACGTCTACACCGAGAAGCCCACCGCCACCGGCCTGGCCGGCGCCCTCGAACTGGCCCGGCTGGCGCGGGAGAAGGGCGTCAAGCACGGCGTCGTCCAGGACAAGCTGTTCCTGCCGGGCCTGCTGAAGCTGAAGCGGCTGATCGACGGCGGCTTCTTCGGCCGCGTCCTGTCCGTGCGCGGGGAGTTCGGCTACTGGGTCTTCGAGGGCGACTGGCAGGTGGCCCAGCGCCCGAGCTGGAACTACCGGACGGAGGACGGCGGCGGCATCGTCGTCGACATGTTCCCGCACTGGGAGTACGTCCTGCACGAGCTGTTCGGCCGCGTCACCTCCGTGCAGGCCCTCACCGCCACGCACGTCCCGCAGCGCTGGGACGAGGACGGCAAGCCCTACGACGCCACCGCCGACGACGCCGCGTACGGGATCTTCGAGCTCGAGGGCGGCGCCGTCGCGCAGATCAACTCCTCCTGGGCGGTGCGCGTGAACCGCGACGAACTGGTCGAGTTCCAGGTCGACGGCACCGAGGGCTCGGCCGTCGCCGGGCTGCGCACCTGCCGCGTCCAGCACCGCTCGGCGACCCCCAAGCCGGTGTGGAACCCGGACCTCCCCGCCACGGAGGCCTTCCGCGGCCAGTGGCAGGAGGTCCCGGACAACCAGGACTTCGACAACGGCTTCAAGGCCCAGTGGGAGCTGTTCCTCCGGCACGTCCACACCGACGCCCCCTACCAATGGGACCTGCTGGCCGGCGCCCGTGGCGTCCAGCTCGCCGAACTGGGGCTGAGGTCCTCGGCCGAGGGCCGCCGCCTCGACGTACCGGAGATCGCGCTGTGAGCATCCGACTGCCCGACGCCACGGGCGCCCTGCGCCTCTACGAGCCGCGCACCGAGCCTCTCACCGTGCGCCCCGGCGCGCCGCTCGCCTCCCGTACGGTCTTCTCGGCGGCGCATGTCGTCGCCGACCCGTACGCGGACACCACGCCCGACTCGCCCGCCGCCGTCGACTGGGACGCCACGCTCGCCTTCCGCCGCCATCTGTGGTCGCACGGGCTCGGGGTGGCCGAGGCGATGGACACCGCCCAGCGCGGGATGGGCCTTCAGTGGGCGGGCGCGGCCGAGCTCATCCGCCGCAGCGCCGCCGAGGCCAGGGCGTGCGGCGGCCGCATCGCCTGCGGCACGGGCACCGACCAGCTCGCCGCGGGCACCCTCGCCGAGGTCCGCGCGGCCTACGAGGAGCAGCTCGCGGTCGTCGAGGAGAGCGGGGCACAGGCGATCCTGATGGCCTCCCGCGCGCTCACCGCCGCCGCGGCCGGACCCGAGGACTACCTGGAGGTCTACGGCCACCTCCTCCGGCAGGCCGCCGAGCCGGTGATCCTGCACTGGCTCGGCCCGATGTTCGACCCGGCGCTGGAGGGCTACTGGGGCTCGACGGACCTGGACGCGGCGACCGCCACGTTCCTGGAGGTCATCGCCGCCCATCCGGACAAGGTCGACGGCGTCAAGGTCTCGCTGCTCGACGCGCGGCGGGAGATCGACCTGCGTCGGCGCCTCCCGGACGGGGTGCGCTGCTACACCGGCGACGACTTCCACTACCCCGAGCTGATCGCGGGCGACGGGCAGGGCTTCAGCCACGCCCTCCTCGGCATCTTCGACCCGCTCGGCCCGCTGGCCGCCGAGGCGGTCCGGGTGCTGGACACGGGGGACGCGGCGGGCTTCCGTGAACTCCTCGATCCCACCGTCGAGTTGTCCCGTCATCTCTTCCGGTCCCCGACCCGCTTCTACAAGACGGGCGTGGTGTTCCTCGCCTGGCTGGCGGGCCACCAGAGCCACTTCACCATGGTCGGCGGACTTCAGTCGGCCCGCTCCCTGCCGCACCTCGCCCGCGCCTACGAACTCGCCGACTCCCTGGGCCTGTTCCCCGACCCGAAGCTCGCGGAGGAGCGCATGAAGTGCCTGCTGGCCGTGCAGGGGGTGGAGCAGTGAGCGGCCTGACGCGGTTCTCGGTCAACCAGATGACGGTCAGGCAACTGTCCCTCCCCGAACTCACCGCCGCCTGCCTCGACCTGGGCGTCGGGAACGTCGGCCTGTGGCGCGAACCCGTCCAGGAGTACGGCCTGGTGGCGACGGCGAAGCTCGTCCGTGACGCCGGGCTGACCGTCACGACCCTGTGCCGGGGCGGCTTCCTGACGGCGATCGACCCGGCGGAGCGGTCCCGCGCCCTGGACGACAACCGCCGCGCGGTGGACGAGGCGGCCGCCCTGGGTACGGACACGCTCGTCCTGGTCTCCGGCGGACTGCCCGCCGGATCGAAGGACCTGCACGGCGCCCGGGAGCGGATCGCCGACGCGCTCGCCGAGCTGGGGCCGTACGCCGAACAGCACGGCGTACGCCTGGCCGTCGAGCCGCTGCATCCCATGTACGCGGCCGACCGCTGTGTCGTCTCCACCCTCGGGCAGGCCCTCGACCTCGCCGAACGGTTCCCCGCCCGGCAGGTGGGCGTCACCGTGGACACGTACCACGTCTGGTGGGACGACACCGCGCCCGCGCAGATCGACCGCGCGGGCGCGGCCGGCCGTATCCACACCTTCCAGCTCGCCGACTGGACGACCCCGCTGCCGCACGGCGTGCTCACCGGCCGGGGGCAGCTCGGGGACGGTTCGATCGACATGCGCGAGTGGCTCGGGTACGTGGAGAGGGCCGGGTACACCGGCCCGGTCGAGGTCGAACTGTTCAACGACGGGCTCTGGGCGCGGGACGGCCGCGAGGTCCTCGCGGAGACGGCCGAACGCTTCGTACGCCATGTGACCGGCTGAACCGGCCTGTCCCGCGCCCGAGTTCAGCGCACCCGGTCGCCCCCGTCCGTCTCCGAGCCGCGGGCGGCCGCGTCCAGGACCGTGCCGAGGTCGCGGACGAACGCCGCCCGCTCCAGGAAGGTGAACCGGCGCACGATCGAAGAGGTCAGCACGATCCGGGTGCCGTCGGTACGCGTGAGGTTCACCGTGCACTCGCGGCGGGCGGCCAGCCATGCCACCACGCTGCCCGCGAAAGCCTCGGTGACCACGCCCGGTTCGAGCACCACCAGCAGTACCAGTGGGCGCGTCTCGGCCGCGCTCGGCGGCAGGACGAGCGAGCTGTCGACCCGGACCCGGCCGCGCAGGGCGGGCTCGGTCGCCAGCCGGCGCCACAGTTCATGGATGCCGGTCCCGTTCGTCCGGCTCTCGACGGTGATTCCCACACGCATGTCCATCACCCCGTACGGTGGCGTGCGGTGCGCACGGCAGCGTCCGCGCACGTCGCACACCGGCTTCCCCCCTGCTTCCCCCTGCGGAGAAGAAGTGGTGCGGAGGAAAAGCATGGCCACGCGAGGCGCGGTAATTCATTGGCCATGAGTGCACGGATCTTGGCGATTTCTGCACGTTCCGGTGGCATCGCGTCGTTCTTGGCCGTCACATGTGATGCCGGTAGTCCCGGGGGGACATGCCGTACGCGCGGCGGAACTGGCGGCTGAAGGCGGCCGGGTCCTGAAAGCCCCACCGGGCGGCCAGCGCGGCGATGGGCCGCGACCGCAGCCCGGGGTCGGCGAGGTCGCGGCGGCAGTGTTCCAGCCGCCGGTGCCGGATCCAGGCCGCCGGGGTGGCTCCTTCCTCGGCGAACAGCTGATGGAGATGGCGCACGGAGATCCGGTGCGCGGCGGCGACGCCGGCGGGCGAGAGGGCGGGATCGCCGAGGTTGCGGTCGATGTAGTCCAGGGCGCGGGTGTGCAGGGCCCGCCGCCGGGACTCGGGGCTCATGGTGTCCTCGGCGTCCAGCGCCTGGCCGAGCACGGAGGTGAGCAGGTCGGTCGTCACACCGCCGAGCGTCGCCGCGTCCACCTCGGTGAACTCCTCGGCGTGCGACGCCAGATCGGCCAGCCAGCGGTACAGGGCCCCGCCGAGGCCCCGTCCGACCGGGATCGGCACGGCCAGCACCTGGCGTAAGGTCCGCGGCGGCAGCGGGAGCAACGCCCGCGGCACGGTCACGACGACGCACACGTAGTCGGCGTCCGGGCCGCCCGTGTGCTTGGCCTCGTACGGCAGGGTGCTGTCGACGATCACGAGGTCGCCCGGCGCGAAGCGGGAATGCCGTCCGTTGTGCGCGACCCGACCGGTGCCCTTGAACTGGCAGTTGATCTGGTACACCTCGGGGTCGAACCGCCGTATCGCCTTTGCGGTGCGCACCACTTCGAGGTCCGGGAAGACCATCTCCGCGACCTGCACCTCGCCCAGCGTCAGGATGCGCATGACGGCCCGGAAGTCGTCGTCGTGCTCGCTGCGCAGCAGGTTCGGCAGATGGGTGCGCGCGACGATGTCCTGCCACAGGTCCCAGCGCTCACCGGCCGCCACCGTGTCGGTCCGGTACTCGTTCACCAGCATGGCCACGCCCCCAACGCGTACCGCACGGCTACTGCTTGAGCACGCGCCATCCTAAGGATGCGGCCCGGTGAGAGTCTCGGCGGTCTCCGTGCAACCATTCGCCGCCATCGGGTGTCGTAGAGGGCGTCAGGACTCTTGGGGGGAAGATCTGGGGGGATCTGCGGGGGTTCTGAAAAGGGGAGGGAAAGCAGAGGGGCGTGCCCGGCCGACACCAGGCCCGGCACGCCCCTTACGCTGCGGGGATGACCGAGCAGCTGCACGAAGCCGTCCAGGAACTCGTCGAGGCCGCCGCGCGGGTGGCGCGTACCCGCTGCCGGGGAGACAACCACACCATGGCGGCCGCGGCCCGCGCCCGCGACGGCCGCATCGTCACCGCGGTGAACGCCTACCACTTCACCGGCGGCCCCTGCGCCGAACTGGTCCTCATCGGCACGGCGGCCGCCCAGGGCGTCTACGAACTCGACACGATCGTGGCCGTGGGCGACCGCGAGCGGGGAGTCGTTCCCCCGTGCGGGCGGTGCCGCCAGGTGCTGCTCGACTACTTCCCCTCGCTCCGGGTCGTCGTGGAGGAGGGCGGGGAGCTCCGTGCCGTCCCCGTCAGGGACCTGCTGCCCGCCACCTACGTCTGGGCCGACCACCAGCTCGACGCCTGACCGCGCGCCGGCCGCGCCCGCCCGGCCGCGGAAGGCGCGTGTCGCTGTCACACCCCACCGGTAACGTCGGACCATGCCCAACGACACGGCGAACCCCACCGGCGAGCGGCGCCTCGCCGTCCTCGAAGGCGTGTTGGAGAGAATCACGTACGCCAACGAGGAGAACGGCTACACGGTCGCGCGGGTGGACACCGGCCGGGGAGCCGGTGATCTGCTGACGGTCGTCGGCGCGCTGCTCGGCGCCCAGGTGGGGGAGTCGCTGCGGATGGAGGGCCGCTGGGGCTCGCACCCCCAGTACGGCAAGCAGTTCACCGTGGAGAACTACACGACCGTGCTGCCGGCCACGGTGCAGGGCATCCGCCGCTACCTCGGCTCCGGCCTGGTCAAGGGGATCGGGCCGGTCTTCGCCGACCGCATCACCCAGCACTTCGGCACCGACACGCTGAGGATCATCGAGGAGGAGCCCAAGCGGCTCGTCGAGGTGCCGGGGCTCGGGCCGAAGCGCACCAGGAAGATCGCCGACGCGTGGGAGGAACAGAAGGCGATCAAAGAGGTCATGCTGTTCCTCCAGACGGTCGAGGTGTCGACGTCGATCGCCGTGCGCATCTACAAGAAGTACGGGGACGCCTCGATCGCGGTCGTGAAGGAGCAGCCCTACCGCCTCGCCGCCGACGTCTGGGGCATCGGCTTCCTCACCGCCGACAAGATCGCCCAGTCGGTCGGCATCCCGCACGACAGCCCCGAGCGCGTCAAGGCGGGCCTCCAGTACGCGCTGTCGCAGTCGGCGGACCAGGGCCACTGCTATCTGCCCGAGGAGCGGCTGATCGCGGACGCCGTGAAGCTGCTCCAGGTGGACACCGGCCTGGTCATCGAGTGCCTCGCGGAACTGGCCGAGCCCGGCCCGGACGGGGAGGAGCCCGGTGTCGTACGCGAGAAGGTGCCCGGCCAGGACCCCGACGCCGGACCGGTCACCGCGATCTACCTCGTCCCCTTCCACCGCGCCGAACTCTCCCTGTCCGCCCAGCTCCTGAGGCTGCTGCGCACCGACGAGGACCGTATGCCCGGCTTCCGGGACGTCGACTGGGACAAGGCGCTCGCCTGGCTGAGGACCCGCACCGGCGCGGAACTCGCCCCCGAGCAGGAGGCTGCGGTGCGGCTCGCCCTGAGCGAGAAGGTCGCCGTGCTCACGGGCGGGCCGGGCTGCGGCAAGTCGTTCACGGTGCGCTCCGTCGTCGAACTGGCCCGCGCGAAGAAGGCCAAGGTGCTGCTCGCCGCTCCGACCGGCCGCGCGGCCAAGCGGCTGGCCGAGCTGACCGGGGCCGAGGCGTCCACGGTGCACCGGCTGCTCGAACTCAAGCCCGGCGGGGACGCCGCCTACGACCGGGAACGGCCGCTGGACGCCGACCTCGTGGTGGTGGACGAGGCGTCGATGCTGGATCTGCTGCTGGCCAACAAGCTGGTGAAGGCCGTGCCGCCGGGCGCGCATCTGCTCTTCGTCGGGGACGTCGACCAGCTGCCGAGCGTCGGGGCGGGGGAGGTGCTGCGCGACCTCCTCGCGGAGGGCGGTCCGGTTCCGGCCGTGCGGCTCACCCGGGTGTTCCGGCAGGCACAGCAGTCGGGGGTCGTCACCAACGCGCACCGCATCAACGCCGGGCAGCAT
Source organism: Streptomyces sp. NPDC048600 (assembly GCF_055587025.1). NCBI lineage: Bacteria > Bacillati > Actinomycetota > Actinomycetes > Kitasatosporales > Streptomycetaceae > Streptomyces > Streptomyces sp. NPDC048600. The sequence goes on from NZ_JBVJGZ010000006.1 coordinate 93,584, forward strand.
CCGGTCACCGACGGCATGAAGGACTTCTTCCTCTTCGTCGAGGACGACACCGAGGAGGCCGGCCGGCTCACCGTGGACGTGGCGGCACGGCGTATCCCGGCCAGGTTCGGGCTCGACCCGCGCCGGGACGTGCAGGTGCTGGCGCCGATGCACCGGGGACCCGCGGGGGCGGGCACCCTCAACGGGCTGCTCCAGCAGGCCGTCACGCCGGGGCGCCCCGACCTGCCCGAGAAGCGGTTCGGCGGGCGGGTCTTCCGCGTGGGGGACAAGGTCACGCAGGTCCGCAACAATTACGACAAGGGGAGGAACGGTGTCTTCAACGGCACCGTGGGCGTGGTCACCTCGCTCGATCCGGTGGACCAGCGCCTCACGGTGCTGACGGACGAGGACGAGGAGGTCCCCTATGAGTTCGACGAACTGGACGAGCTGGCCCACGCGTACGCCGTCACCATTCACCGCTCCCAGGGGAGTGAATATCCCGCCGTGGTGATCCCCGTCACCACGGGAGCATGGATGATGCTTCAGCGGAACCTGCTGTACACGGCGGTCACCCGGGCGAAACAGCTGGTCGTGCTCGTCGGTTCGCGCCGGGCGATAGCCCAGGCGGTGCGCACGGTGTCGGCCGGCCGGCGCTGCACGGCGCTGGACTTCAGGCTCGCGGGCGGCTGACCGCGGAACCGGCCGGGGCGTCGTCCGCGCCGCCCGGATCCACCCAAAAGCACGCCGCGTCCTCCTTGCGACGAAAAATGATCGATCAAACGAGTCGCGAAGGTCACAGAGCACTTCCCGTGGCTCGACGGAGGGGGCAGGATGGGCAAGTTGGCGGCACTCAGTGCCGCCGATAAGCCCAATGGTCGACCCCGAGTGCACTCTCCTGCGCCAAATGGGGGATGGTAGAGACAGTCAGGGCACCTCGAAGATGAGGCACAAGTCGGTGAGGGAAGACGTGAGCGACAACTCTGTAGTACTGCGGTACAACGGCGACGAGTACACCTACCCGGTGATCGACAGCACCGTCGGGGACAAGGGCTTCGACATCGGGAAGCTGCGTGCCCAGACCGGTCTGGTGACCCTGGACAGCGGCTACGGCAACACCGCCGCCTATAAATCCGCCGTCACCTACCTGGACGGCGAGGCGGGGATCCTGCGGTACCGCGGTTACCCGATCGAGCAGCTCGCCGAGCGCTCCACCTTCCTGGAGGTGGCGTACCTGCTGATCAACGGCGAGCTGCCGACCGTCGACGAGCTCACCGTGTTCAAGAACGACATCACGCAGCACACCCTGCTGCACGAGGACGTCAAGAACTTCTACCGGGGCTTCCCCCGCGACGCGCACCCGATGGCGATGCTGTCCTCGGTGGTCTCGGCCCTGTCCACGTTCTACCAGGACAGCCACAACCCGTTCGACGAGCAGCAGCGCAACCTTTCCACGATCCGTCTGCTCGCCAAGCTTCCGACGATCGCGGCCTACGCCTACAAGAAGTCGGTCGGCCACCCGTTCGTCTACCCGCGCAACGACCTCGGCTACGTCGAGAACTTCCTGCGCATGACGTTCTCCGTCCCGGCCCAGGACTACGAGCTCGACCCCGTCGTCGTCTCGGCCCTGGACAAGCTCCTGATCCTGCACGCGGACCACGAGCAGAACTGTTCGACGTCGACGGTCCGCCTGGTCGGCTCGTCGCAGGCGAACATGTTCGCGTCGATCTCGGCCGGCATCTCCGCGCTCTGGGGCCCGCTGCACGGCGGCGCCAACCAGTCCGTCCTGGAGATGCTGGAGGGCATCCAGGCCTCCGGCGGCGACGTCGACTCCTTCATCCGCAAGGTGAAGAACAAGGAGGACGGCGTCCGCCTGATGGGCTTCGGCCACCGGGTCTACAAGAACTTCGACCCGCGCGCCAAGATCATCAAGGCCGCCGCGCACGACGTCCTCTCGGCCCTCGGCAAGTCCGACGAGCTGCTGGACATCGCCCTGAAGCTGGAGGAGCACGCGCTCTCCGACGACTACTTCGTCTCGCGCAGCCTCTACCCGAACGTCGACTTCTACACCGGCCTCATCTACCGGGCCATGGGCTTCCCGACCGAGATGTTCACGGTCCTCTTCGCCCTCGGCCGCCTGCCGGGCTGGATCGCCCAGTGGCACGAGATGATCAAGGAGCCGGGCTCCCGCATCGGCCGCCCGCGCCAGATCTACACGGGTGTGGTCGAGCGCGACTTCGTTCCCGT
>NZ_JBVJGZ010000006.1:95904-140150 GCF_055587025.1 Streptomyces sp. NPDC048600
GTCGAGGAGCGCTGACACTTCCGCGCCGACGCGCAGAGCCGCAGCTTTCCAGGCCCCGCCCCGCTTCCCGGGCGCGGGGCCTCGCCGTGTGCGGGGGCTGCTGGGGGTTTCAGGGTCGGCCGGGGGTTCGGGGGTTGTCCCCCGGGTCGGCACAGCACGGGTGTGGTCGAGCGCGACTTCGTTCCCGTCGAGGAGCGCTGACACTTCCGCGCCGACGCGCAGAGCCGCAGCTTTCCAGGCCCCGCCCCGCTTCCCGGGCGCGGGGCCTCGCCGTGTGCGGGGTCGCTGGGGGCGTGTGGAAGCGGAAGGGGCGTGCGGGACGCGCGCGGTGGCGGCCGGAGAAGAGGAAGGCGCCCGGAAAGCAGAAGGCGCTCGGAGAAGCAGAAGGCGGCGCCCGGAGAAGCGGCTGGCGCCTGGAGCAGCAGAAGGTGCTCCGAAAAGCGGAAGGCGCCCCGGCACAGCAGAAAGCACCCGGAAAAGCAGAAGGCGCCCCGGCGCCGGTCCCCCCACGGGCCGACGACCAGGGCGCCTTCCCAGTCCCGGTGCGGATTCCCCCCACGGGATCCGGCCGGGCGCTTGTGAGGACACAGCGCCTGAATCGCTGTCGAGTCGAGTCGAGTCGAGCAGAGCGGACGGACAGGCCCGCGGCTGCTCCGGTTCGGGTGCGGTCTGCCGGGACAACGCACACGCTGGGAGGGCCGCTCAAAGCTTCCCGGTGTGCGTGGCCCCGGCAACGCAATCACTGAGGCCGTCCCCCAAGACAGCCTCAGATGCCAGTCGGCGCCCCCCAAGACGCCTTCCGACATCGCCAACTTAGACCTTCGAACCCCTTCGATGGTTACGTTCACATCACTGTGATCTGCGTCTCTTGCAAATGTCCCGTTGTATGCGCAAGAGATCCGTTCGACGAACGATGCCCCAGCGTAAGGAAGATGCGCGAGACTTGTGAAGAGCTTATGTGAGGGCCGCCCCGGACTCCAGACCGCCCCCGGGTTTTGCGGCACGGAACGTCCGCAGCCGGAGGCTGTTGGTGACGACGAAGACCGACGAGAAGGCCATCGCGGCACCCGCGATCATCGGGTTGAGCAGGCCCGCGGCGGCCAGCGGCAGCGCCGCCACGTTGTAACCGAAGGCCCACAGGAGATTGCCCTTGATGGTGGCGAGAGTGCGCCGCGCGAGCCGTATCGCGTCCGCGGCCACCAGCAGGTCCCCGCGCACCAGCGTCAGATCGCCCGCCTCGATCGCCGCGTCGGTGCCCGTGCCCATCGCCAGCCCCAGGTCGGCGGCGGCCAGCGCGGCCGCGTCGTTCACACCGTCCCCGACCATGGCGACCACACGCCCCTCGGCCTGGAGCCGCCGTACGGCGTCCACCTTGTCCTCGGGCAGCACCTCGGCGACCACCTGCTCGATCCCGACCTCGCGGGCCACGGCCTCGGCGACCGCCCGGTTGTCCCCGGTGAGCAGCACCGGGGTGAGCCCCAGGCCGCGCAGCGCCCGCACCGCCTCGGCGCTGGTGTCCTTCACGGTGTCGGCGACCGAGAGAACGCCCAGGGCCACCCCGTCCCAGCCCGCCGGCACGGCCGTACGGCCGCCGCTCTCGGCTTCCCGGAGGGCCCGGGCCACGTCGTCCGGGACCACCTCGAACAGCCGGCCCACGGCCACCTCGCGGCCCTCCACCCGTCCGCGTACGCCCCGCCCGGGGACGTTCTCGAAGCCCTCGACCGCGGGCAGCGGGCCGACCCGCTCCTCGGCGCCGGCGGCGACGGCCCGCGCGACCGGGTGCTCGGAGGCGTGCTCCAGGGCGCCCGCGAGCCGCAGCAGCTCCTTCTCGTCGGTGCCCTCGGCGGCGTACACCTCGCGCAGGGTCATCCGGCCGGTGGTGACCGTGCCGGTCTTGTCGAGCACGACCGTGTCGACGCGGCGGGTGGACTCCAGCACCTCGGGGCCCTTGATGAGGATGCCGAGCTGCGCACCGCGCCCGGTGCCGACCAGCAGCGCGGTCGGCGTGGCCAGGCCCAGCGCGCACGGACAGGCGATGATCAGCACGGCGACGGCCGCGGTGAACGCGGCGGTGGTGTCGCCCGTCGCCCCGAGCCACAGCCCGAAGGTCGCGGTCGCCACCAGCAGCACCACCGGCACGAACACCGCGGAGACCCGGTCGGCGAGCCGCTGCACTGCGGCCTTGCCGCTCTGCGCCTCCTCCACCAGCCTCGCCATCCGCGCCAGCCGGGTGTCGGCCCCGACCCGGGTGGCCCGGACGACGAGCCGGCCCCCGGCGTTGACGGTCGCGCCGGTCACCGCGTCCCCGGGCGCCACGTCGACCGGCACGGACTCGCCGGTGAGCATGGACGCGTCCACGGCGCAGGCGCCCTCGGTGACGACGCCGTCGGTGGCGATCTTCTCGCCGGGCCGTACGACGAACAGGTCGCCGACGGCCAGCGTGCCGACCGGCACCCGCACCTCGCGGCCGTCCCGCAGCACGGACACGTCCTTGGCGCCCAGCTCCAGCAGCGCGCGCAGGGCAGCCCCGGCGCGCCGTTTCGCACGGGCCTCCAGATGTCTGCCGAGCAGCAGGAAGGCGGTCACCCCGGCGGCGACCTCCAGATAGATCGTGGAGGAGGCGTCCGCGCGGGAGACGGTGAGGTCGAAGCCGTGCCGCATGCCGGGCATGCCCGCGTCGCCCAGGAACAGCGCCCACAGCGACCAGCCGAACGCGGCGAGCGTGCCGAGCGACACCAGGGTGTCCATGGTGGACGCGCCGTGCCGGACGTTGGTCCAGGCGGCCCGGTGGAAGGGCAGCCCGCCCCAGACGACGACGGGCGCGGCGAGGGTGAGGGACAGCCACTGCCAGTTGTCGAACTGGAGCGCCGGGACCATCGCGAGCAGGACCACGGGCGCCGCGAGCAGGGCGGAGACGGTCAGCCGCTGCCGCAGCGCTGCCGGCTCGGGCTCGTCCCGCGCGGGTTCGCCGGACTCCTCCTCGGGGGCGGGCGGGGCGGGCTCCTCGGCCGTGTAGCCCGTCTTCACGACGGTGGCGATCAGGTCGGCCACCCCGACGCCCTCGGGGTAGCTGATCCGGGCCTTCTCGGTGGCGTAGTTGACCGTCGCGGTCACGCCCTCCATCCGGTTGAGCTTCTTCTCGATGCGGTTCGCGCAGGCCGCGCAGGTCATCCCGCCGATCAGCAGCTCGACCTCGGCCGGGGCCGGGGGTGCCTGGGGGGTGCTGGTCATCGCCGTACTCCAGAGAAGAAGACCGGGCCGTACCGGGCCAGTATCGGCGGCCCGGCACGGCCCGTGACGCGCAGGGGGTCTCAGGCGCGGCCGGTCAGCTCGTAACCGGCCTCGTCGACGGCGGCGCGCACGGCCTCCTCGTCCAGCGCAGCGGCGGAGACGACGGTGACCTCGCCGGCGGCGGCGACGGCCTGCACCGAGGTGACGCCGGGGATCTGGGAGAGCTCGGCGGAGACGGCGCCCTCGCAGTGGCCGCAGCTCATGCCGCTGACCTTGTAGACGGCGGTGACGGTGTCGGTCTGGGCGGTCATCTCGTTACTCCTCGTCGAGGCGTATGGGGCTGATGCGGTCCACGGTGGCGCCCGCACTCACCACTGTATACCCCTAGGGGGTATTTCTCCAAGAGGGGTCCCGACGCGCCAGCGAGCGCGCCCACAGCAGCCCCGCCATCGCCACCACGGCCAGCCCCGCGACCGAGAACACGGTGAACATGTGCTGCTGCGCCTCGGTCGGCCGCGGCAGATACCCCTCGGAGAACAGATCCCGCCGTACCCCGATGTCGGTCAGCCGGGACACCAGCCAGAGCGCGACGCCGTGCGCGGAGTCCCACAGCGCGTGCAGCAGCGAGACGCCGAGCCAGGTGCCCCACACCGGCGCGTCGAACCGGAAGCGCCCGTCCGTGCGGCGGTGCGCCAGCAGCACACCGCCGGCGATCGCCGTCCACAGCCCGTGACCGAAGGGGGCCAGCACCCCGCGCAGGATCTCCGTCTCCAGCAGTGCCCTGAGATCCACGCCCTCGGTGGACACGGCCGCGCTGAAGGCGTAGCCCGCGCTCTCCAGGGCCGCGAAGCCGACGCCCACGCTCGCGCCCAGCACCAGACCGGCCCGCGTCCCGCGGATCCGCGGCCGGCCGCGCAGCACGAACATCAGCGCGCCGAGCTTCGCCGCCTCCCCGGCCAGGGCGACCCCGGCGAACATCCCCAGCGACGGATGCAGCAGGTGGTACTCCATCAGCGAGGCGCCCAGTGCGCCGAGCACCCCACCGGCCAGGAAGCAGCCGAGGACCGTTCCCGCGCCCAGGTCGCGGCCGTGCGTCTCGTAGGCCCACAGCACGAAGACGACCGGAACCAGGAAGCTGCCCAGCAGGATCAGCGAGGGCAGCGGGGCCGTGCTCCGCGTCGCGTACGTCACCGCCGCGGTCAGTACCCACAGCGCCAGCCCGCCCCAGAGGCAGCGCCGCCACAGGCCGCGGCGGACCCGCATGTCGTCCGGCGGATGCTGGGGGCCGGGGATGCGGGCGCGCGGTGTGCCGGGCGGCGGGGAGTGGCTCACGGGCGGGGTCCCCTCGTACTCCTGAAGCTCGGGCAGGGCGGTTTGTCCGCACTTTATGTGGAGTGGACCTTTGGTGCAGTACGAGGGTCCCGGCGACGCCTCGCGGGCGCGTGCCCTTCTGGAGATCCCCGCCGACGGTTAGCGTTCGCCGCGGGAAGCGGCGAGGGGTGACGTATGCGAGCGGTGGTGTTCGAGCGGTTCGGCGAGCCGGCCGAGGTGCGCGAGGTGGCCGATCCGCGCCCGGCGGAGCACGGGGTCGTGGTGCGCGTCGAGGCGACGGGCCTGTGCCGCAGCGACTGGCACGGCTGGATGGGCCACGACCCGGACATCGTCCTGCCGCACGTGCCCGGCCATGAACTCGCCGGGGTGGTCGAGGCGGCCGGAGCGCGCGTGACCCGCCTGCGCCCCGGCGACCGTGTGACCGTGCCCTTCGTGTGCGGCTGCGGCACCTGTCCCACGTGCGCGGCGGGCGACCACCAGGTGTGCGAGCGCCAGACCCAGCCGGGCTTCACGCACTGGGGCTCCTTCGCGCAGTACGTCGCCCTCGACCACGCCGACGTCAACCTCGTCGCGATCCCCGACGAGCTGTCGTACGCCACCGCCGCCTCGCTCGGCTGCCGGTTCGCCACCGCGTTCCGGGCGGTCGTGCAGCAGGGCCGCCTCACGGCGGGGGAGTGGGTCGCGGTGCACGGCTGCGGCGGGGTCGGGCTGTCCGCGGTGATGATCGCGGCGGCCTCGGGCGCCCGGGTCGTCGCCGTGGACGTCTCGCCGCGCGCCCTGGAGCTGGCCCGCGGCTTCGGGGCGGCGCACGTCCTGGACGCCTCGCGGGTCACCGGCACCGCCGACGCCGTGCGCGAACTGACCGGCGGCGGCGCCCATCTCTCCCTGGACGCCCTGGGTTCGCCCGCCACCTGCGCCGCCTCGGTGGAGAGCCTGCGCAGGCGGGGCCGGCACGTGCAGGTCGGCCTGCTGCCCTCGGCCGACGGCACGACCCCCGTCCCCATGGCCCGTGTCGTCGCCCTCGAACTGGAACTCCTCGGCAGCCACGGCATGGCCGCCCACACCTACCCGGCGATGCTGGAGGCGGTGCGCGCGGGCGTGCTGCGGCCCGACCTGCTGGTGACGTCGGCCATCGGCCTGGACGCCGTACCCGCGGCCCTCGCCGGGCTGGGCACGGCGCCGGGGGCCGGGGTGACGGTCATCGAGCCGTGGCGTTGAGGGCCGCCCACTCGGGCGCGAGCAGCGCCATCCGGGTGGCGTCGATCCACTCCTCGCCCAGCCGCACCGACTGCCGGTCGACGCCCTCGGCCACGAAACCGGCCTTCTCGTAGACGTGCCTGGCCCTCGGGTTGTGGGCCAGGACGTGCAGGGACACGCGGTGCAGGCCGAGCTGCCCGAAGGCGTGGCCGACGATCAGCCGGACGGCCTCCGTGCCGAGGCCGCGGCCCCGGCCGCCGGGGCCGATCAGGATGCGGAAGTTGCAGCTGCGGTTGTGCTCGTCCCACTCGTTGAGGACGGCCTCGCCGACGAGCTCGCCGCTCGCCCGGTCGACGATGCCGAGGTCGAGCCGGTCGCTCTGCTCGTTGCGGCTGCCGTACCAGGTCCGCAGCCGGTCCGGGTCGAACTCCTCCACGGGGCTGCCGGTCAGACGCAGCACCTCGGGGTCGGCCAGGATGCGCGCCATCACCGGCACGTCGTCCTGTGTGAAGGGCCGCAGGGCGGCTCGTTCGCCGGTCAGCACCGGCTTGATCGAGAAGTCCATGTACCGCACTGTGCCCCACCGCCGGGGCGGGGCACAGCTCGTTTTTCCTCGTCAGTCGGTCCGGCGCCCCCGGTTCCCGGGCCGGGAGGCGACCCAGCTGCGGACGGTGTCCGGGTACCAGTACGGTTTGCCGCCCTCCACGTGGTCGGGTGGCGGCAGCAGTCCGTGCTTGCGGTACGAACGCACGGTGTCCGGCTGCACCCGGATGTGCGCCGCGATCTCCTTGTAGGACCACAGCCGTCGGTCGGTCATGTGTCGCACCTCCCTGCGCGGTGCGCCACGGCCCGGCCGGGGGGCGGCCGTCGGGGGAGCCGTGGCGCGGTGCTGGCGATCACCAGGCCTGTGCCCCGTGAACGACGCTCCGTTACAGAGAGAAAGCGGCTGTCGACCTTGTGTGACGCGAAACCCGCGTATCCGGGACATGTGTGACAAGAGAGTGACGTCCGTGACGGAAGTGATGCATCGGATCGCACCGGACCCGCCCGGCGGCGGGACGACTGTGCTACGGCGGCCCGGCGCCGCCCGAGTCCCGCCCGGCGGCGCGGTGACCCGACGGCCGGAGCCGGCCCGCATCCCGCCCGGCGGCCCGTACGGGCCCTACGCCCCGCAGGACCTCAGGAACGCCCGGGTCCGGCGGGCGATCGGCAGCGGACGGTCCGGCTCGCACGGGTACATGTCCTGCTCGACGATCGCGAACAGATCGACGTCCAGCTTCCGGGCCGCCTCAAGGACGGGCCCCAGCGCGGGCACCCCCGCCGGCGGCTCGCACATGACACCGCGTGCGACGGCCGGCCCGAACGGCGTCCCCTTCTCACGCACCTCGGCCAGGATCTCCGGGTCCACCTGCTTGAGGTGGAGATAGCCGATCCGCTCGCCGTAGGTCTCGATCAGCTCGACGCTGTCGCCGCCGCAGTAGGCGTAGTGGCCGGTGTCCAGGCACAGCGAGACCAGGGAGGGGTCCGTGCCGTCGAGGAAGCGGGCGACGTTCCGGTCGGTGTCGATATGGGTGTCGGCGTGCGGGTGGACGACGATCGTGAGCCCGTAGCGCTCGCGCACCTCACGGCCGAGGCGCTCGGTCAGCGAGGTCAGGTTCCGCCACTGCTCCGGCGTGAGGGTGTCCGGCTCCAGCACCTCGCCGGTCTTGTCGTCCCGCCAGAAGGAGGGGATGACCACCAGATGCCGGGCTCCCGCGGCCTGGGCCAGCGCCGCGTTGTCCGCGACGTGCGCCCAGGTCTTCTCCCAGACGGCCGGGCCGTGGTGCAGGCCCGTGAAGACCGTGCCGGCCGACACCTTCAGGCCACGCCGCGCGGTCTCCTCGGCGAGCACGGCCGGGTCGGTGGGCAGATACCCGTACGGCCCCAGCTCGATCCACTCGTACCCGGCCTGCGCGACCTCGTCGAGGAAGCGCCGCCACGGCACCTGACGGGGGTCGTCGGGGAACCACACGCCCCAGGAGTCGGGCGCCGAACCGATGCGGATGCGGGACAGTGAGGTGGGGAGCGACTGCGCCGGCGTCGTCGTCATGGGCGCCAGCGTGCGGGCCGCCGGAAGGGGTGTCAAGGGCTGGTCCGAATGTCCGGACAAAACATTGACAGGGTTGCCGCGAGCGGACTACAAACCGTCAGGGGAAACCCGTCCGTGAGCCGGCCCGACGCACGAAGGGAACTCGATGGCGTACGACCTGATCACCATGGGGCGGATCGGCGTGGACCTCTATCCGCTCCAGACCGGTGTGCCCCTGGCGCAGGTGACGACCTTCGGCAAGTTCCTCGGCGGCTCCGCGGCCAACGTCGCCGTCGCCGCCGCCCGTCTCGGCCGCCGCACGGCGCTGATCAGCCGCACCGGGGACGACCCCTTCGGCACGTATCTGCACCAGGCGCTGGGCGGGTTCGGCGTGGACGACCGCTTCGTGACGCCCGTGGCCGCGCTGCCCACACCGGTCACCTTCTGCGAGGTGTTCCCGCCGGACGACTTCCCGCTGTACTTCTACCGGCAGCCCAAGGCGCCCGACCTGGAGATCCACGCCGGGGACCTGGACCTCGACGCGATCCGCGACACCCGGGTCTTCTGGGTCACCGGCACCGGCCTCAGCGAGGAGCCGAGCCGTACGGCGACCCTCGCGGCGCTCGCCCACCGCGCCCGGTCGGGCACGACCGTCTTCGACCTCGACTGGCGCCCGATGTTCTGGCGCGACCCCGAGGCCGCCCGCCCCTACTACGCCGAGGCCCTGCGGCACGCGACCGTGGCCGTCGGCAACCTCGACGAGGTGGAGGTCGCCACCGGGCTGCGCGAACCGCACGCCGCGGCACGGGCGCTGCTCGCGGCCGGGGCCCGGCTCGCCGTCGTCAAACAGGGGCCCAAGGGCGTCCTCGCGGTCGGCGCCGACGGCGAGAGCGCCGAGGTCCCGCCGCTGCCGGTGACCGTCCTCAACGGCCTGGGCGCCGGGGACGCCTTCGGCGGCGCCCTGTGCCACGGCCTGCTCGCGGGCTGGGACCTGGAGACGACCATGCGCCACGCCAACGCCGCCGGGGCGATCGTCGCCTCCCGGCTCGAGTGCTCCTCGGCGATGCCGACGGCGGCCGAGGTGGCGGCGGCGCTGAGCGAGGGAGCGGTGCGGTGAGGGGCGGCCGCGTCGGCAGGGCGCACCAGCCGTCCCAGGCGCCGGAGAACGCCCCCGCGGGCCAGCCGTCCCAGGCGCCGGAGAACGCCCCCGTGGGCCAGCCGTCCCAGACGCCGGAGAACGCCCCCGTGGGCCAGCCGTCCCAGGCGCCGGACCACCAGCCCCCACCTGCTCCGCGGCACGCCCCGGCCCTCCCCGCCGTGGACGTCGCCGAACTCGTCCGGCTGCGCGCCCACCGCCCGGAGTCCGTCGCCGAGGCCGCCGCCCGCCGCCCCCGGCGCCCCCTGGTCGGCGACAGCGGCCGGCTGATGATCGTCGCCGCCGACCACCCGGCCCGCGGCGCCCTCGGCGCCGGCGGCCACGGGCTCGCCATGGCCGACCGCGCCGGTCTGCTCGCACGGCTGGTCCTGGCCCTGTCGCGGCCCGGTGTCGACGGGGTCCTCGCCAGTGCCGACGTCCTCGACGACCTGCTGCTGCTCGGCGCCCTCGACCACAAGGTCGTCATGGGGTCGATGAACCGCGGCGGACTGCAGGGGGCCCGCTTCGAGCTGGACGACCGCTTCACCGGACACCGCCCCGAGGACCTCGAACGGCTCGGCTTCGACGCGGGCAAGCTGCTGCTGCGCATCGACTACGAGGACCCGGGCTCGCTCGCCACCCTGGAGACGGCCGCGCGCACCATCGACGCCATGGCCGCGCGCCGACTCCCCGTGTTCGTCGAGCCGTTCATCAGCCGTCGCGACCCCGACGGACGGCTGCGCAACGATCTGTCGGCCGACGCCGTCACCCGGTCCCTGGCCATCGCCTCGGGTCTGGGCGGCAGTTCGGCGTACACCTGGCTGAAGGTCCCGGTCACCGAGGACCCCGGCCGCATGGCCCGGGTCATGGAGACCACCACCCTCCCGGCCGTGCTGCTCGGCGGAGACGTGGCAGGCTCCGTCGAGGAGCAGTCCGGGGCCTACGAGACATGGCGCGCGGCGCTCCGGCTGCCCACCGTGCGCGGCCTGGTCGTGGGCCGTTCGCTGCTCTACCCGGCGGACGGCGACGTGGCCGCCGCCGTGGACACCGCCGTCGGACTGCTGTGAGGGCCGCCATGAGCAAGGAGCTGCACATCCCCCGGGGCGCGAGCGCGCACGGCGCCTACACCGTCGACATCGACCCCGAACGGGCCGGCTGGACCCGCAGCAGTCTGCGCGTGCTCGAACTCGCGGCGGGCGACACGCATGTGTTCGACACGGCGGACAGCGAGTGGATCGTGCTGCCGCTCCGGGGCGGCTGTAGCGTCCACACACCGGACGGGGTCATCCGACTCCAGGGCAGGGACAGCGTGTTCGCGTCGGTCACCGACTTCGCGTACGTGCCCCGGGACGCCCGGGTCCAGATCGCCTCCGGCGCGGGAGGCCGCTTCGCCCTGGCAGGAGCGAAGTGCGAGCGACGACTCCCCGCCCGCCACGGCCCCGCGCCGGAGGTTCCCGTCGAAGAGCGCGGCAGCGGTGTCTGCGCCCGCCAGGTACGCAACTTCGCCGCCGCCGACGTCTTCGACTGCGACCGGCTCATCGCCGTCGAGGTGATCACCCCGGGCGGCAACTGGTCGTCGTACCCGCCGCACAAGCACGACGAGCACCGGCCGGGCCGTGAATCGGAGCTGGAGGAGATCTACTACTTCGAGATCGACGGCCCGCACGGCTTCGGCTACCAGCGTGTGTCCCCCTCCCGCGAGGGCGGCGCCGACGTCCTCGCCGAGGTCCGCACCGGCGACGCCGTGCTCGTCCCCGACGGCTGGCACGGCCCGTCCGTCGCCCAGCCCGGCCACGCCATGTACTACCTGAACGTCATGGCGGGCCCCGGCGCGACACGGGAGTGGCGGATCTGCTTCCACCCCGACCACGCGGAGGGATACCGATGACCGTCAGGCTCACCGTCGCGCAGGCACTGGTCCGCTTCCTCGCCGCCCAGTACACCGAGCGCGACGGCGAACGGCGTCGGCTGATCGGCGCGACCTGGGGCATCTTCGGCCACGGCAACGTCGCCGGGATCGGCCAGGCGCTCGTGGAGCACGCCGACGTCATGCCGTTCCACCAGGGACGCAACGAGCAGTCCATGGTGCACGCGGCGGTCGGCTACGCCCGCCAGTCGGGCCGGCTGTCCACCCACGCCGTGACCACCTCCATCGGCCCCGGCGCGACCAACCTGGTCACCGGCGCCGCCCTCGCCACGATCAACCACCTGCCGGTGCTGCTCCTGCCCGGCGACGTGTTCGCCGGCCGCCCCGCCGACCCCGTCCTCCAGCAGCTCCAGGTGCCGTACGCCGGCGATGTGTCGGTGAACGACTGTCTGCGCCCGGTGTCCCGGTACTTCGACCGCGTCCACCGGCCGGAGGCACTGATCCCCGCCCTGCTCCAGGCCGCGCGCGTCCTCACCGACCCCGTCGACACGGGCGCGGTCACCCTGGCCCTGCCGCAGGACGTGCAGGCCGAGGCGTACGACTGGCCGGAGGAGTTCTTCGCGGCCCGCACCTGGGCCGTACGGCGACCGGGGGCCGACCCGGCCGAACTGGCGGAGGCCGTGCAGATGGTCCGCGCCGCGCGGCGGCCGCTGCTGATCGCGGGCGGCGGGGTCCGCCACAGCCGCGCCGAGGCCGCCCTCGCCGAGTTCGCGCAGGCCACCGGCATCCCGGTCGCCGCCACCCAGTCGGGCAAGGGCGCCCTGCCGTACGACCACCCCCAGGACGTCGGCGGCATCGGCCACACCGGCACCGCCACCGCCGACGCGCTCGCCCGCGGCGCCGACCTGGTGATCGGCGTCGGCACCCGCTACACCGACTTCACCACGGCCTCGGGCACCCTCTTCGCGGACCCCGGCGTCCGCTTCCTCAACCTCAACATCGCCCCCTTCGACGGCCACAAGCAGGCCGGCACCCCGCTGATCGCGGACGCCCGCAGCGGCCTGGCCGAACTCACCGAGGCCCTGGTGATGCACGGCCACAGGGTTTCCGAGGCCTACGCCGCCGGGTACCGCGACGGCAAGGCGGACTGGGAGCGCCGCGTGGACGACTGCTTCACCGCCGCCGACCCCGCCGCCCGCCCCACCCAGGCGCAGGTGCTCGGCGCGCTCGACGCCCTGGTCGACGGCACGGACGTCGTCGTCAACGCGGCCGGCTCGCTCCCGGGCGACCTGCACAAGCTGTGGCGGGCCCGGTCGGCCGACCAGTACCACCTGGAGTACGGGTACTCGTGCATGGGCTACGAGATCCCGGCCGCCATCGGGGTGAAGCTCGCCGCGCCCGAGCGGCCGGTGTGGGCGCTGGTGGGGGACGGGACGTATCTGATGATGCCCACGGAGATCGTCACGGCCGTCCAGGAGGGGATCGCCATCAAGATCCTGCTGGTGCAGAACCACGGCTACGCCTCCATCGGCGGCCTGTCGGAGTCGGTGGGCGGCGAGGGCTTCGGCACCGCCTACCGTTTCCGGGACGCGGACGGCGGCTACCGCGGCGCCCCGCTCCCGGTCGACCTCGCGGCCAACGCGGCCAGCCTCGGCATGCGGGTGCTGCGTGCACGGACCGTCGCCGACCTGCGGACGGCCCTCGCCGAAGCACGGGCGGCCGACACTCCCACATGTGTCTACGTCGAGACCGAAACGGCAGACACAGTGTCGGGCCCGCCGCCCGCGCAGGCCTGGTGGGATGTTCCTGTGGCCGAGACCGCGACCCGAGCGTCGGCGGTGAAGGCCCGCGAGGAGTACGACCGGCACGTCTCCACCCGACGCCGCCATCTGTGAAGGAGTTCTTGGTCATGACGAAGATCGTCAACCACTGGATCGGCGGCAAGTCCGTCGAGGGCGCGTCGGGCAACTTCGGCCCGGTCACCGACCCGGCCACCGGCGCGGTCACCACGAAGGTCGCGTTCGCCTCGGCCGACGAGGTCGACGCCGCCGTACAGGCCGCGAAGGAGGCCTACCTGACCTGGGGCCAGTCCTCGCTGGCCCAGCGCACGTCGATCCTGTTCAAGTTCCGCGCGCTGCTCGACGCCCACCGCGACGACATCGCCGCGCTGATCACCGCCGAGCACGGCAAGGTGCACTCCGACGCCCTCGGCGAGGTGGCCCGCGGCCTGGAGATCGTCGACCTGGCCTGCGGCATCAGCGTGCAGCTCAAGGGCGAGCTGTCGACCCAGGTCGCCAGCCGCGTGGACGTGTCCTCGATCCGCCAGCCGCTCGGCGTGGTCGCGGGCATCACGCCGTTCAACTTCCCGGCGATGGTCCCGATGTGGATGTTCCCGATCGCCATCGCGTGCGGCAACACCTTCGTGCTCAAGCCGTCCGAGAAGGACCCGTCGGCGTCCATGAGGATCGCCGAGCTGCTGGCCGAGGCCGGTCTGCCCGAGGGCGTGTTCAACATCGTGCACGGCGACAAGGTGGCCGTCGACCGGCTCCTCGAGCACCCCGACGTCAGGGCGGTGTCCTTCGTCGGCTCGACCCCGATCGCCCGCTACATCCACACCACGGCCTCGGCGAACGGCAAGCGCGTCCAGGCCCTCGGCGGCGCCAAGAACCACATGCTGGTCCTGCCGGACGCCGACCTGGACGCGGCCGCGGACGCCGCCGTGTCGGCCGCCTACGGCTCCGCGGGCGAGCGCTGCATGGCCATCTCGGCCGTCGTGGCGGTCGGCGCGATCGCCGACACGCTGGTGGACAAGATCCGCGAGCGCGCCGAGAAGATCAAGATCGGCCCCGGCGGCGACCCCACCTCCGAGATGGGCCCCCTGATCACCAAGGTCCACCGCGACAAGGTCGCCTCCTACGTCGAGGGCGCGGCGGCCGAGGGCTGCGAGGTCGTCCTGGACGGTTCGGCGTACACCTATGAAGGCGTCGGCTTCGAGGACGGCCACTGGATCGGCATCTCGCTGCTCGACAAGGTGCCCACCAGCGCCAAGGCCTACCAGGACGAGATCTTCGGCCCGGTGCTGTGCGTGCTGCGGGTGGACACCTACGAGGACGGCGTGGCCCTGATCAACGCCTCGCCGTTCGGCAACGGCACCGCGATCTTCACCCGGGACGGCGGCGCGGCACGCCGCTTCCAGCTGGAGATCGAGGCGGGCATGGTCGGCGTGAACGTGCCGATCCCCGTCCCCGTGGGCTACCACTCCTTCGGCGGCTGGAAGGACTCCCTCTTCGGCGACCACCACATCTACGGCAACGACGGCACGCACTTCTACACCCGCGGCAAGGTCGTCACCACCCGCTGGCCGGACCCCTCCGAGGCCCCGGCCGGCGTGGACCTGGGCTTCCCGCGCAACCACTGAGGTCCCCCTCGGGCCCGGGCGCCCAGGTGCCCGGGCTCAGCCCTGCTGCATGCCCGCGACCTGCTCGGTGAGGTCGCCGGTCTGCGCGGCGGGCGGAGGCGTCACGGAGGCCGTGGCGCCGAACTTCTTGAAGTCCATGGTCACGCCCGCGCTGCCCATGTCCTGCTTCAGCCGGACCGGCAGGTCGTCCCCGCCCACCCAGATGTCCAGGACGACGGTGGTGACGGCGCCCGTCGCCGAGTTGAACGGGTTCTCCTCACCGCTGTAGACGTCCGCGAGCCTGCCCAGCTCCTCCTTGCCGAGCTCGGCGCGGTAGTGCGTCGTCGGCTTGCCGTTGACGGTCTCCTCGCCGAGGTCGGAGACGTTCTTCGCGTACTTCAGGCTGCGCATGGACGCGGCCGGGCTGCCCGTGCCGGCGGAGCCGCTGAGAGCGTCGGCGCCCTTCTCCCCGAAGATCGCCGACGCGTCGATGCTCATCCACTCCTTGCCCGCCAGCGGACCGGAGGGCTGCGGGTCGACGTCGTAGTAGTAGACGCCGTCCACGAAGAGCATCCGGGTCGTCGGCGCGTCCTGGAGCGCCTGCATCTGCACGGCCGCGGTGTCCATCTCCACGTCGAAGGCGTAGCCGTCGCCCCAGGAGTACGTGCCGTCCATGCTGACCGGCGTGCCGGTGCCCATGTCGGCGGTCAGGTCGATCTGCGCCGAGCCGAGCTCCTCCGTGCGGTCCGTCGCCCGCGCCAGCGCGGCCATGATCACGTCGGCGTCGCCGACCGCGTCCGCGGCCTGGCGCGCGGTGCCCGCCCCGCACGCCGAGGTCGTCACGAGTGCTACGGCCGTGACGCCGGCCCAGGCGGCCGTGTGTCGCAGCTTCATCGGTCCCCACCCCATTGCTGTCTGTCAGTTGTGAACGGCGACTGTATCGAAACCCACTGACAGCCTTGTGGACAAACGGATTTGCTCAGGTGAACTCCCAGGTCAGCACCGTGCAACCGCCGTCCGTCACGCCGCCCGCGCTGCGATACGCCGCCAGCGCCACGTCGTTGCCGGTGTCCACCAGCACCCACTGGCCGTAGCAGCCGAGTTCGCGGGCCAGCGCGGTGAGCCGCTCGACCAGCGCCCGGCCGACGCCCCGGCGCCGATGGGCCTCGTCGACCCCCAGCTCGTACAGCAGCATCTCGGCGCCCTTGTCGGGGTGGACCGTCTCCACCCCGGACACGAAACCGACCGGCTCGACACCCTCGTAGGCGAGGAAGAGGTGGTGCCCGCCGGCCGCCAGGAAACGCTCCGCCCACTCGGGGCGCACGGGGTCGTCGAAGAGGTGCTCCGCCGCCTTCAGCTCGGCGGCGCTCGTGGCTCTGCGAATCTCCATAGGTCCGTGTACCACGACTGCTGTACGCCGACGACCCGGTATACGCCTCAGGGATGCCGGAGAGTTCCGTCTGCGGTCTGCCGAGGCTGTCGGCGGTGCCCCGTACCGTTGACGCATGGATCTTCGACTGCCCGGCCCGCTGCGGCGGCCACGGCGGCTGCCGGCCGCCGCGGCCGCCGTCCTCGTGCTCGCCGGGGCCGGGACATGGACGGTCGCGTCGGCCGACGACGCGCCCTCCGTACGCCGGACCGACCAGGTGATGACCGTGGCCGACGGGGTGCGGATCGACACCTCGTACTTCACGTCCGCGACAGCCGGCCGCCGCCCCGCGGTGCTGCTGGGGCACGGCTTCGGCGGCAGCAAGGACGACGTCCGCGAGCAGGCCGAGGACCTCGCCCGCGACGGGTACGCGGTCCTCACCTGGTCCGCCCGCGGCTTCGGCGCCTCCACCGGCAGGATCGGACTGAACGCCCCGCGGGGCGAGGTCGCCGACGTCTCGAAGCTGATCGACTGGCTGGCCGGCCGCCCCCAGGTCCGGCTGGACGAGCCCGGCGACCCCCGCGTCGGCATCGCGGGCGCCTCCTACGGCGGGGCGATCGCCCTGCTGGCCGCCGGACACGACGACCGGGTGGACGCCCTCGCCCCGGCGATCACCTACTGGAACCTCTCCGACGCCCTTTTCCCCGACGGCGTGTTCAAGAAGCTGTGGGCGGGCGTCTTCGTCACCTCCGGCGGCGGCTGCCGCGCCTTCGAGCCCGGCCTGTGCCGGATGTACGAGCGGGTCGCCGAGTCCGGCACGCCCGACGCCGAGGCCCGCGCGCTGCTGGACGCCCGCTCCCCGTCCGCCGTCGCCGACCGCATCAAGGTCCCCACCCTGCTGGTCCAGGGTCAGTCCGACTCCCTCTTCCCGCTCGGCCAGGCCGACGCCGCGGCCCGCGCGATCCGGGCGAACGGCGCCCCGGTCGACGTCGACTGGATCGCCGGCGGCCACGACGGCGGCGACCTGGAACCGGACCGCGTCCGCGCCCGGGTGACCGCCTGGTTCGACCGCTACCTCAAGGACGAGAAGTCCGCCGACACCGGCCCCGCCTTCCGCGTCACCCGCACCGGCGGCATCGACACCACCGACGGCACCGCCCAGCTGCGCGGCGCGAGCTCCGACACCTACCCGGGCCTGCGCTCCGACCCCCGCGAGATCACCCTGCGCGGCCGGGGGCAGACCTTCGCCAACCCGGCCGGCGCCAGCCCGCCCGCAGTCTCCGCCCTGCCCGGCCTCGGCACCGGCGGCGGCCTCGCCCAGCTGTCCTCCCTCGGCGTCGGCGTCTCCGTCGACTTCCCCGGCCAGCACGCCCGCTTCGACTCGGCACCCCTGACGGCCCCGCTGCGCGTCACCGGCTCGCCGACCGTCACCGTCCACGTCGAGTCCAGCGCCGAGGACGCCGTCCTGTTCGGCAAGGTCTACGACGTCGGCCCGGACAGCACCCGGCAGGTGCTGCCCGCCCAGCTCGTCGCGCCCGTCCGGGTCGAGGGCGCCCGCGAGGGCAAGGACGTCACCCTCACCCTCCCGGTGATCGACCACGAGATCGACAAGGGCCACCGGCTGCGCCTGGTCCTCGCCTCCACCGACCTCGGCTACGCCTCCCCGGCCGCCCCGGCGACCTACCGGGTCTCCGTCACGGGCCCTCTGTCGGTGCCCACCGCCCCGCGCGTGGAGACCGCCGCCGCGCCCCTGCCCGCCTGGGTGTGGTGGCTCCCGGCCGCCGCGGCCGCCGTCGCCGCCGCGCTGCTGCTCGGCGCCCGTCGCCGTACCGCCGCCCCCGCGCCCGACCCGGCCCTGGCCGAGGTGCCCCTCCAGATCACCGACCTGAGCAAGAAGTACGCCAAGGGCGACCGCTACAGCGTCCGCGACCTGTCGTTCCGGGTGGAGAAGGGCCAGGTCCTCGGCCTGCTCGGGCCGAACGGCGCGGGCAAGACCACCACCCTGCGCATGCTGATGGGCCTGATCCGGCCCGACGGCGGCGAGATCCGCGTCTTCGGCCAGGCGATCCGCCCCGGCGCGCCCGTGCTGTCCCGGGTCGGCGCGTTCGTCGAGGGCGCCGGTTTCCTGCCGCATCTGTCCGGCCGGGAGAACCTGGAGCTGTACTGGCGCGCCACCGGCCGCCCGCCCGAGGACGCCCACCTGGAGGAGGCCCTGGAGATCGCCGGGCTCGGCGACGCGCTCGCCCGCGCGGTGCGCACCTACTCCCAGGGCATGCGCCAGCGCCTCGCCATCGCCCAGGCCATGCTCGGCCTGCCCGACCTGCTGATCCTCGACGAACCCACCAACGGACTGGACCCGCCGCAGATCCGCGAGATGCGCGAGGTGATGATCCGCTACGCCGCCGCGGGCCGCACGGTCATCGTCTCCAGCCATCTCCTCGCCGAGGTGGAGCAGTCCTGCACGCACCTCGTCGTGATGGACCGCGGCCGGCTGGTGCAGGCCGGCCCGGTCGGCGAGATCACCGGCAACGGCGACACCCTCCTGGTCGGCACGTCCGAGCCGCTGGAGGAGGTGGTCGTGGACAAGGTGGCCGCGCTGCCCGGGGTCGCCACCGCCACCCGCACCGAGGAGGGCCTGCTGGTCCGGCTGGCCGGCGACAGCGCCGAAGGCACCCCGCAGCGCCTTGTCGCCGAACTGGTCCGGCTGGATGTGCCCGTCACCTCCGTCGGCCCCCACCGCCGCCTGGAGGACGCCTTCCTCACCCTGATCGGAGGTACCGCATGAGCACGCTCACCGAGGCCGCCTCCGGCTACCGGGCGGCCCGCACCCTGCCCCTGCGCGTGGAGCTGGTCCGCCAGCTGCGGCGCCGCCGCACCCTGGTCATGGCCGCGATCCTCGCCGCCCTGCCCTTCGTGCTGGTCGTCGCCTTCGCCATCGGCGGCGAGCCCGGCGCCCGCAACGACCGGGTGACCCTGCTGGACACGGCCACCGCGTCCGGCGCCAACTTCGCCGCGGTCAACCTGTTCGTGTCGGCGGGCTTCCTGCTGGTCATCCCCGTCGCCCTGTTCTGCGGAGACACCGTCGCCTCGGAGGCCGGCTGGTCCTCCCTGCGCTATCTGCTGGCCGCACCCGTGCCCCGGGCACGGCTGCTGTGGTCGAAGCTGATGGTCGGGCTGGGCATGAGTCTCGCCGCGATGATCCTGCTGCCGGTCGTCGCCCTCGCCGTCGGCACGGTCGCCTACGGCTGGGGCCCGCTCGCGATCCCGACCGGCGGTGAGCTGGACGCGGCGACCGCGGCACAGCGGCTCGTGGTGGTCGTGGGCTACCTCTTCGTTTCCCAACTGGTCACCGCCGGGCTCGCGTTCTGGCTGTCGACCAGGACCGACGCCCCGCTCGGCGCGGTCGGCGGCGCGGTCGGCCTGACCATCGTGGGCAATGTGCTGGACGCGGTGACCGCCCTCGGCGAATGGCGCCACTTCCTGCCCGCGCACTGGCAGTTCGCCTGGGCCGACGCCATCCAGCCCCGGATGGAGTGGTCCGGCATGATCCAGGGGACCGCGCTCTCCATAACGTACGCCCTGGTGCTGTTCGCGCTGGCCTTCCGCGGTTTCGCCCGCAAGGACGTGGTGTCCTAGGTCACCGGAAGATCACCCACCGGTCTCGGCGGGCCGCTTTCGTGCCCGCTTCGAGACCCATCCGCAACGCCCCGTCGCGCACGTTCCGCGCCCCCACGACGTCACAGTCACAGACGTACCACGACGTCAACGGACCGAGGGGGCACGGAAGATGAAGCGCTACGGCACACGGACGCGGCGGCGCGCGGGGCGGCTCGGCGGCACGCTGACCGCTCTTGCCGCGACGGGCGGCCTGCTGCTCACCGGATGCAGCGGGAGCGGCTCCGGCAGCAGCCACACCGAGGACAGCTCGATGGACAAGTCCTCCGGCCTCCCCGCCCCGGCCGCACCGCGGCCGACCGGCGACGACGGCGAGCAGGGCCTGCGCGAGGACACCGAGCGGGCCCCCGACCTGCTCTCCACCTTCGCCCTCGACGTGGACACCGCCTCCTACGGCTACACCCGCCGCGTCCTCGCCGAGGGCCGCGCCCCCGAACCCTCGCAGGTGCGCCCGGAGGAGTTCGTCAACAGCTTCCGCCAGGAGTACGAGCGCCCCGACGGCAACGGCTTCTCGGTGTCCGTCGACGGCGCCCGCACCACCGAGGACGACTGGTCGCTGGTCCGGGTCGGCCTCGCCACGCGGCTGCCCGAGGAGAGGGGCGAACGCCCGCCCGCCGCGCTCACCTTCGTCGTCGACGTCTCCGGCTCCATGGCCGAGCCCGGTCGGCTGGACCTCGCGAAGCGATCCCTCGGCGTGATGACCGACCGGCTGCGCGACGACGACTCCGTCGCCCTGGTCACCTTCTCCGACGAGGCCGAGACCGTGCTGCCGATGACCCGGCTCGGCGGCCACCGCGAGGAGATCCACGGCGCCGTCGACCGACTGGAGGTCCTCGGCTCCACCAACCTCGGCGCGGGCGTGGAGAACGGCTACGCCACCGCCGTCGAGGGCCTGCGCGAGGGCGCGACCAACCGGGTCGTGCTGGTCTCCGACGCCCTCGCCAACACCGGCGACACCGACGCGGACTCCATCCTGGAGAAGATCGACTCCTCCCGCCGCGAGTACGGCATCACCCTCTTCGGCGTGGGCGTCGGCAGCGACTACGGCGACGCCCTGATGGAACGCCTCGCCGACCACGGTGACGGGCACACCGTCTATGTCTCCGGCGAGAAGGACGCCCGCGAGGTGTTCTGCGAGCAACTGCCCCGCCATGTCGACCTCACCGCCCGCGACGCCAAGGCCCAGGTCGCCTTCGACCCGGCCACGGTGAAGGAGTTCCGCCTGGTCGGCTACGAGAACCGGGCCGTCGCCGACGAGGACTTCCGCGACGACCGGGTCGACGGGGGAGAGGTCGGCCCCGGCCACACCGTGACCGCGCTGTACGCGGTGCGCACCGCGCCGGGAGCGTCCGGCCACCTCGCCACGGCCACGGTCCGCTGGCTCGACCCCGAGACGCGGACCCCGCACGAGCGCTCCGGGCAGCTGGAGGGGTCGTCCCTGCACGAGTCGGTGCGCAGCGCGGCGCCCCGCTTCCAGGTGACCGTGGCAGCGGCCTACTTCGCCGACGCCCTGCGCCGCTCCGGCGACGCCGAGCGCTATCGTCCGCTGCCCGGTACCCCTGGTCTCGCCCGTCTCGCCGACCAGGCCGAGGAGCTGGCCGACCGCACGGAGGATCCGGCGGTGGGTCAGCTGGCCGCCGCGGTGCGGCAGGCGGATCGGCTGATGTGAGGGGTGCGCCGTCCGGCGGGGGCGGGGGCGGGGCTGTGCTGCGGCTGCGGGCCGGCTGCGGGGCTGCGCAGTTCCCCGCGCCCCTTCTCTCCGGGTGGGTGGTGCGGTGGGTTTTTGGCTGCGGGCCCGTTGGGGTGTTCGCGCAGTTCCCCGCGCCCCTTTGTGGGGGTGGGTTTTCGGCTGCGGGCCGGTGGGGGCTGGTCGCGCAGTTCCCCGCGCTCCTTGGGGCGGTGGTGATTCTGTCGCGCAGTTCGCCGTGCCCCTTGGGGCGGTGGGGATGCGGGTCGGTGAACCCTGTGTGCCTCAGCCATTGACGATTTCTTACGCGTGAGTAAGTTGACCTCGCACCAGGGTCGTTGACCGGCATACGGGCACCGGGAGCCGTCATGGGCGTACGCAGGGATCTGAAGCGGGCCAAGCAGCGCACCGATCTGGCCGCCCGCGCGGCGGTCGAGCTGACCAGGGACGGCACCGGCGCGGTGCGCGAGGCCCGCACCCCGCCCCTGGTCGCCGCGCCGGCCACGGGCAGCGTCGCGGACATCCCGTTCACCAACGCGGCCGAGGCCCCGGACGCCGTGGTCCTGCGCCGCCGCGAGCCGGAAGGCTGGCGCCCGGTCACCGCCGCCGCCTTCGCCCGCGAGGTCACCGAGGTCGCCAAGGGCCTCGTCGCGGCGGGTCTGGAACCCGGCGGCCGGGTCGCGGTGATGTCCCGCACCCGCTACGAGTGGACGGTCCTGGACTTCGCGATCTGGGCGGCGGGCGGGCAGGTCGTCCCCGTCTACCCGACCTCCTCCGCCGAGCAGGTGGAGTGGATCGTCCGCGACTCCGGCACCCGCTTCGTGATCACCGAGACCGCCGGGAACACCGCGACCGTCCGCGAGGGCACCGCCGGGCACCCCGAGCCCCCGCGCACCTGGGAGATCGACGCGGGCGCCCTCGGCGACCTCACCGGCCTCGGCCAGGACGTCGCCGACGAGGAGATCACCAAGCGCCGTACGGCCCTGACCCCGGCCACGGTCGCCACCCTCTGCTACACCTCCGGCACCACGGGCCTGCCCAAGGGCTGCGTCCTCACCCACGCCAATCTGCACGCCGAGGCCGCCAACACCGTCGAGCTGACGCACCCGGTGTTCAAGGAGGTCACCGGCCGGAGCGGCTCGACCCTTCTGTTCTTGCCCCTCGCCCACATCATGGGCCGCAGTCTCCAGATCTCCTGCCTCATGGCCCGCATCGAGATCGGCCACTGCCCCAGCATCAAGCCCGGCGAACTGCGCCCCGCGCTCAAGGAGTTCCGCCCCACCTTCCTGGTCGGCGTGCCCTATCTCTTCGAGAAGATCCACGCCACCGGCCGCGCCACCGCCGAGAAGCTCGGCCGCGCCGCCTCCTTCGACCGCGCCCACCGCGTCGCCGTCCGCTTCGGCGAGGCCTCTCTGGACAGGTTCCTCGGCCGCGGCAGGGGCCCGGGGCCGGGCCTGTACGCCGCGTGGGCCCTGTACGACCTGCTCGTCTACCGCCGTATCCGCAAGGAGCTCGGCGGCCGCGTGCGCTACGCCATCAGCGGCGCCTCCCCGCTGGAACGCGAGCTCAACCTGTTCTTCTACGCTGCCGGCATCCTCATCTACGAGGGCTACGGCCTCACCGAGTCCACCGCCGCGGCCACCCTCGTCCCGCCCCTGGAGCCGCGCCCCGGCACGGTCGGCCGCCCCGTCCCCGGCACCGCCGTACGGATCGGCGAGGACGGGGAGGTCTTCCTCAAGGGCGGCATCGTCCTCGGCTCGTACTGGAACAACCCGAAGGCCACCGAAGAGGCCCTGAACGACAACTGGTTCGGCACCGGGGACCTCGGCGCGCTGGACGAGGCCGGCTATCTCACCATCACCGGCCGCAAGAAGGACCTCATCATCACGAACGGCGGCAAGAACGTCTCCCCGGCCGTCCTGGAGGACCGGCTGCGCAGCCGCGCTCCCGTCGGCCAGTGCGTCGTGGTCGGTGACAACCGGCCCTTCGTCGCCGCGCTGATCACCCTCGACCCGGAGGCCGTCGCCCACTGGCTCGCCGTCCGCGGACTGTCGGCCGACACCCCCCTGGCCGAACTGGCCCGGGACCCGCGGATGCGCGCCGAGGTGCAGCGGGCTGTCGACCACGCCAACAAGGCCGTCTCCCGCGCCGAGTCGATCCGCGCCTTCGCCCTGGTGGAGGGCGAGTTCACCGAGGACAACGGGATGCTCACCCCGTCGATGAAGGTCAAGCGGCAGGCGGTCGTCACGGCCTACGCCGACGCGATCGAGGAGATGTACCGGGGCTGAGCGGCCGCACCGCCCCGGGCATGCGAACGGCGGACCACCGTGGGACCGGTGGCCCGCCGTCGCGGGGGAGCGGGGAGGCTCAGCCGTTGCCCGCGCCGTTGCCCGACAGGGCCGAGATGTCGTCCAGGATGTGCGACAGCGGCTCGTCGCCCTTGGCCTGGGTGGAGTTCTCGACGCACTGCTGGTTCTGCGGGGAGGACAGCACGTTGATGTCCTGGACGGCGATCGGGATCGCGCCGACCAGGGAGCCGACGTTGGCCTTCAGCGGCAGACCGACACAGGGCTTGTTCAGCGAGCCCTGGACCAGCGAGAGCTGCGGGCTCATGTCGCCGAACGTGGCCGAGTTGCCGAACTCCTGCGAGGCGCCGTTGCCGCTGGCGGACTGGGTGCCGTCGCCGTCACCGATCGCCATGGCCGGGGAGGCGGCGCCGACGACGGTGGCGGCGATAGCCGCGGTTGCCCACAGCTTCTTCATGATCTTTCCCTTCGAAAAGCGGACTCCGGTGGGGAGTTGCATGATCGACAACGGCAGGAACGGGGCCGGGGTTGCGGAAACCCCCCCGATCGGCGCAGCGCACTCCGATCATGGGACGAACGCCCCCGGGCGCGCCGCGGCCCGCGCCGCCCGCCCACTTCCCCCACCCACTCCGCCCACCCGCGACGGCCCGCGCGCGAGGGGCCCGGACATGCGCTCGGGCCGCCTTCGGGTACGGCTCAGTCGCAGGCCAGCGCGCTGCCGCGCACGGGCGGGGCGGGCTCGAAGCCGGGCGGGTCCTTGGGCAGGGGATTCTCACCGTCCGCGAGCAGCGGCCGGTCCTCGCGCAGCTTGGTGAACATCTCGGCGGACTTCGTACGGTCCCAGGCCAGCGTCGAACCGACCTTCGGGATCTCCGGGTTGAACCCCGCGACCGGCACCGTGGCGAACTCCGTCGCCGAGGGCGGCACCTTCTGCAGGGCCGCCGCCAGCTCCAGCAGGCCGCCCGCGTCGAGGCCCTGCTCCACCTGCCCCATCAGGGTGCGCGCCAGCGGCTTCATGCGTGCGGGGTCGGCGAGCAGACCGCGCCCCTGGAGGCCACTCAACGCCGCGACCAGGAACCGGTGCTGGCGCTGGATGCGCCCGAGGTCGGCGCTGCCGTCCGTCTTGCGGGCGCGCACGTACTGGAGCGACCGACCGCCGCCGAGCCTGTGCGTGCCGGGCGACAGATCGAGCTCGGTGGCGGGGTCCCGCAGCGTGCGCGCGGTGCACACCTCGACCCCGCCGACCTGCTCGACGGAGTCGATGAACCGCCGGAAGTCCACCTGGAGGTAGCTGTCGACCTCCACGCCGGTCATCGACTCGACGGTGTCGACGGTGAGCAGTGGGCCGCCCTCGGCGTAGGCGGCGTTGATCTTCGCGGGGTGGGCCGGGTACTCCCGGCCGTCCGCGTCGCGGTGCGGGGGGATCTCGGCGAGGGAGTCACGGGGCAGGCTGACGACGCTCACCCGGTCCCGGTCGGCCGAGACATGGACCAGCATCAGCGAGTCCGTGCAGTCGCAGGCGACGCCGCCCGCGTAGAACTCGCGCTGCTCCTCGGCGGTCGTGGTGTCCCGGGTGTCGGTGCCCATCAGGAGGATGTTCATGGCGCGCGGCGCCTGTCGGTCGGGGAGCACAGCGGCGCCGAGCAGGCCCGCGGTGGTGGCCAGGGCAAGGCTTGGCACGGCGAGCCGCAGGGTCTTATTGATCGTCACGCGACGCAAGGTAAGCCAACGGGCCGCCGAGAATTCGGCGGCCCGCTGGGCGGGGCTGCGGAATACAGCCCCAGGGCTCACAGGGTGAGCCCGAGTGGCGCGAAGGGTCAGTGGTTGCCCGCGCCGTTGCCGGCGAGCACCGAGATGTCGTCCAGGATGTGCGACAGCGGCTCGTCGCCCTTGGCCTGGGTGGAGTTCTCGACGCACTGCTGGTTCTGCGGGGAGGACAGCACGTTGACGTCCTGGACCGCGATCGGCACGAGGCCGAGCAGGGAGCCGACGTTCGCCTTGGCGGGCAGGCCGATGCAGGGCTTGTTGAGCGAGCCCTGGATGAGCGCCATCTGCGGGCTCATGTTGCCGTACGTGGCCGAGTTGCCGAACGACTGCGAGGCGCCGTTGCCGCTGGCGGAGTGGGTGCCGTCGTCGTTGCCGATCGCCATGGCCGGCGAGGCGGCACCGGCAACGGAGGCGGCGACCGCGGCGACGGCCAGAACCTTCTTGATCACTTGCTAAGTCCCTTCTGGAGAAACCCCGTCCACCGGAGCCTCCTGACCAACTCCTCCCGGCGTGCTTGGTTGCCCCTATTCACTCGAACGGCCCACGCGGGTGGAGGTGCGCCAGGGGCATTCGGGGCGCATTCCATGAATGTCCGTCCGCCGGACGATCCTTCCGGGTGAATGCCCGCAACCAATCCCGTGTCCCGGGGTTGATGCGGGAGCAGGCACCCGCTTGACGGGTCAGCAGAACCCGCGGGGCGGGACACGAAACCCGCGTGGTGGGTCAGGAAAGGAAAGCGAAATGCTGAAGAAGGCAATGGCCGCTGCGGCGGTCGCCGCGTCCGTCGTGGGCGTGGCGGCGGCGGCCGCCCCCCAGGCGCTTGCCATCGGTAACGACGACGGTACGAAGTCCGCCAGCGGCAACGGCGCCCACTCCGCGTTCGGCAACTCGGTGACCAAGGGCGACATGAGCCCGCAGGCCACTCTGGTGCAGGGCTCCGTCAACAAGCTCTGCGCCGGTCTTCCGGCCAAGGCCAACGTCGGCCCGCTGCTCGGTGTGCTGGTGCCGGTCGCCGTCCAGGACATCAATGTCCTCGCCGCCCCGCAGAACCAGCAGTGCGCCGAGAACTCCACCCAGGCCAAGGGCGACGAGGCGCTGTCGCACATCCTCAGCGACATCTCGGCGCTGTCCGGCAACGGTGTGCAGAACGGCTGATCTGCCGTCAGGGACCGCCCGGAACGGGGTGTTTCACACACCCGTTCCGGGCGGTCCTGTCCGCGTCAAACGTATTACCCGCTGAATTTCCTCCGCTCAGGCGAAGCGTTTCCTCATCTGCTCTCACCCGGCGTCAATTCTGTGAGGACGGACGAGTGAATTCCCCCGCGACTCGCGTTCGTCAGTTTCCTCTTCCGTCTATCCCTCGTTCTACAACCTGCCGGTCATGGTGCGGGCCCACTCCAGTCGAGCCCGCTCGGCTTCGGCCGTCAAAGAGGCATGACCGCAGAAGAAGGGAAAGTCCATGAAGAAGACCGCTGCCCTCGTCGCGGGCGCGATCCTGGCCCTCGGCGGCGCCGCTCCGGCCTTCGCCGACTCGGACGCCACCGGCGTCGCTGTCGGCTCCCCGGGTGTCCTGTCGGGCAACGTCGTCCAGATCCCGGTGCACATCCCGATCAACGTCTGCGGTAACTCCGTGAACGTGCTCAGCCTGCTCAACCCGACGCTCGGCAACGTCTGCGTCAACGACTGACGTCGTTCGACTGCACACCGCGCGGCCGCGCCCAGGCCGACCCCGGAGCGATCCTCAACACCGTTCCGGGGCCGGCCTTTCTCATCCCATCGAGCAGGAAGAAACGAGCGTGCGTCAGACCCTGAGCAAGGGAATGGTCGCGGCCGCCGCCGCGACGAGCATTCTGGCCCTGTGCGGCAGCCCCGCCCTCGCGGACTACGTGTCCGGCGGGACCGCCTCCGCCTCGCCCGGCACGACGTCGGGCACCCACCGGACCGCCTCGGACGACTCCGGCCACGGCGAGGACCCGTCCGGCTCCGCCGTGCCCGGCCTGTGCGACGAGGCCTTCGACGCGCTCGCCATGGGCGCCGGCCCCTTCGGACAGCGCTGCGACGGCGACAAGAGCGGCTACGGCGACAACGGCGACGAGAACTCCTCCGACGCCGGCTACGGCGACGAGGACTCCGACGGCGGCTACGGCGACACCCCGTCCTCCCCGCCGCAGACGACGTCCCCGCCGCACACGAAGCCCCCGCACACGCACCCCCCGCACACGAAGCCTCCGCACACGAAGCCTCCGCACACGCACCCCCCGCACACGAAGCCTCCGCACACGACGCACCCGCCGACGACTTCACCGCCTCCCACGAAGCCGCCGCACACGAAGCCCCCGCACACCAAGCCGCCGCACACGAAGCCCCCGCACACGAAGCCCCCGCACACCACGCACCCGCCGACGACCCACCCGCCGCACACCACGCAGCCCCCGACCCAGCCGCCCCACACGGGTGGCACCAAGCCTCCCGGCCACCCCGGCGGCCCGCACATGCCCGACACCGGCAGCGGCGAGGCCCTGATCGCCGCCTCGGGAGTCAGCGCCGCACTGATCGCGGCCGGAGCCCTGCTCTTCCGCCGCGGCCGCAGGACCGGGTCCCACCGCTGAGCGCCGAGCGCTGAGCCACGGCGGCCCCGGCCGGCCGCACCGCGCCCCGGGTGACGTCCCTCGCGCCGTCACCCGGGGCGCCCGTGCGCACAGAGCCCGTGTGGCTCAGCGGCTGTTGGCCCACTCGTCGTCAACCGGCCGGCCCGCGTCCGGGCCGTTCCCGACCGGCGCTCCGCCCTGGCGGACCACCCGGGGCGCCCCGGCCGGCGGCTCCTGCCGTGGCGCCGGCAGCCGGTCCAGCAGCCGGCCCGCCACATGCCGCGACCACAGCGCGCGCAGCGCCCGGCCCGGCGCCCGGTCGTCCGCGGCGTGCCAGGCCAGCTCACGGCCCGCGGGCGCCGGCCGCAGGGCGGTGAGCGGGGCGTAGTTCTCCACGACGAACTCCCGACCCGGCCGCGGCCGCCCCTCCGGCAGCGGACGGTGGGTCAGGTCCAGATGCAGCGCGCGGACGACGTCCAGACCGGCGCCGTCGGCGAAGAGCCGGAACTGGGCGCCGGGGCGCGGGTTGAAGTCCAGCAGGTGGTAGTCGCCGGTGCCGCCGAGCCGGAAGTCCAGGTCGAGGACGCCGCGGTAGCCCAGCCCCGCGGTCAGGTGCTCGGCGAGCGCCCGCACCCGCGGGTTGGGGGTCCAGGTGCCGACGGCGGTCAGCCCCGCCGCGCGCGGCCAGGAGCGCAGCTTGCGGCCGGACCCGCCCCCGTGCACCGAGCCGCCGCGGTCGGCGTAGCCGTGGAAGAACCAGTCGCGGTTCTCGCCCGGCGGCAGGAACTCCTGGAGCAGCAGCGCGCTGCCCGCCTCCGTGCCGCGCGCGTGCAGTTCCCGCGCCTCGCGGGTGGACCGCACCAGGACCGTGCTGCGCAGTCCGCTGCCGGGCGGCAGCAGCCACGGCCGGCTCCACTTCGCGACCACCGGCAGGCCCAGCCGCCACGCGGCCGAGGCGGCCTCCGCCGGGCTGTCCGGGAGCAGCGTCCGCGGATGCGGTACGTCCAGCGCCGCGCACACCGAGGCCAGCTCCGCCTTGTCGGCGACGTGCTCCGGCGAGGTACGGGAGGGGCCGGGCAGCAGATAGGAGGAGGCCAGCTCGCCGCGCAGCCGGCCCGCCGCGACCGCGCCCGCGTCGTCCATCGGCACCAGCACGGCCGGGCGCGCGATCCGGGCCGCCACCTTGCGCAGTACCTCCGTGATCACGGCGTCGGACGCGCCGGGCGGCGGCGGGGCGTGCAGCCCGCGCAGAAAGCGCGAGGCACGCACCGGGCTCTGCGCGCAGTCGGCGACCACATGGACCTCCACGCCCGCCCGGCCCAGGGAACGGACCGCCCCGAGCGTCCCGTGGTGGAAGGGATTGCGGTCGATCCGCAGCAGCACCGCGGGAACGCGGACATCGAACAGGGGCACGGACGGATTTCCTTACGTCGGATCACCCGGGTGGGCGAGCGGGGCACACGGACGCCGTAACGGCGCTGGCGGGGAGCACATTCATATGACTGAGTGTCAGTACTGAGCGCGAGAGAGAAGAAGGGAGCAGGCATGGCCCCACAGCAACGTCGGTCCCGGTCCCGGCGCCTGGCGCTGGTCGCGGCGACGGTCGCGGCATCGGCCGTCCTGGCGTCCGGTCCAGGTTTCGCCGCGGGAATCGGAGTGGTGGCCGTCGGCGACCCTCCCGCTCCCGCGGCGTCCCCCGCGCTCGCGGCGGGCGACCCGGCCCAGGTACAGGCCCCGGCGGCCGCCGCCCAGGCCGCGCAGACCCCGGCCCCGGCCGCGGCGGAGCAGCGGCCCGCCTTCGGCGCCTACCTCGACTACGGCGCGCGCGGTGTGGCCCGGATCGCGGAGTTCAGCTCCTGGCTGGGCGGCGCCGACGTACGGGTCGGCCACACCTACCTGCCCGGCGACCGCTGGAGCAACATCGAGGGGCTGCCCGGCTTCCTGGACGTGTGGGCCGACTGGCGCACGGCACGCGAGGACCGGATGTTCGTCCTCAATGTGCCCATGCTGGAGCGCAACGAGGAGGGCCTGTCGGACGCCGAGGTGCGCCGGCTGCTGCGGGAGGGCGCGTCCGGGGCGTTCGACCGTCACTTCCGCACCCTGGCCGAACGGCTGGTGGCGCTGCGGGTGCCGGACACGGTGATCGTGCTCGGCTGGGAGATGAACGGCATCACGTACACCCACCGCTGCGGGCCGGACCCGGCGGCCTGGAAGACGTACTGGAACCGGATCGTCACCGCCATGCGGTCCGTGCCCGGCCAGCGGTTCAAGTTCGACTTCACGCCGAGTCGTGGGCGCGACGCGGTGCCGTGGACGCAGTGCTATCCCGGTGACGCCACCGTCGACATCATCGGGATGGACGCGTACGACCAGCCGGAGGGCATGTCGTTCGACCAGCAGGTGAAGGAGCCGTACGGGCTCCAGGCCCATGTGGACTTCGCGAAGGCCCACGGGAAGGCCATCTCCTTCCCCGAGTGGGGACTGTTCCGCAACGGCGACAACGCCGAGTACATGCGCCGCATGCTCGCCTGGATGGACGAGCACAAACCGCTGTACAACACGGTGACGGACTACTGTCCGCACGGCGTGTGGCAGTGCGGGCGCAACCCCGGGGCCTCGGCGGTCTACCGCGAGATGCTGTCGGCCCGCCCCCAGGAGCCGACGCCCACGCCGACCCCGACGGTGCCCACTCCGACACCGACCACACCCCCCACCCAGCCTCCGGCGAACTGCTCGCCGGTGGAGCTGGGCGACTGGGTCGAGAACTGGCTCGGCGGGAAGCTGTGCCTCAAGTTCGACTGGTGGTCGCGGCTGCGCTGACCGCGCACGCGCCGGGTGGCGGCGGGCTCTCTCAGGATCCGCCGCCACCGTCGTGCTCCCTCCGGCGCAGCAGTTCCTTGGCCCGCTGCCGGGCCGCGACCTCGGCGAGGGCGGCACCGAGCAGCGGGGCGGTGCGCCTGCGGGCCAGCAGCAGCCGCTGGTTGACGACCGGTTCGGGACGCCAGTGGTGTTTGTACGGCTCGTTCCCGCGCAGCAGGCTCAGCGTGCCGTGGCCGCCGCCGCGGGTGTGCTCGGCGCAGGCGTCCAGGAGCATCACCGCCACGTCCGCCTTGCGCTCGCGCAGCCGGGGGTGGGCGCCGTAGAGATAGCCGCCGGCCAGGCGCGGCGACATCAGCGTCAGATCGACCGCGACCACGTCGTCGTCCAGCCGGAACTCGGTGACCACCGCGTCGCCGGAGCGCACCATCGGGCCGACCGAGCGTGCCAGATGCTCCCCGAACCGGGGCCGCAGATGCTCGCCGGTCACTTTGCGGCCCTGCCACTGGAGCCGGTGCAGTTCCAGCAGCCGGCGCAGCGCGTCGTCCACGCCGTCGGGGCGCACGACGGAGCGGTGCACGCCGAGCGCGCGCAGTTTGCGCAGCTTGGCGCGCACCCGCTGCTGCGCCTTGGCGGAGGGCAGCCGCGCGACCAGCTCGTCCATGGGCAGCGCGGGCAGCTCCAGGCACACGGAGTCGCTCACCCGGTGGCGCGGGCCGTCCCAGCGGTCGAAGACCCGCTCGGCGGCGGCGCCCGGCCGGACCTCGCGGAAGTCGATCAGCGCACTGCGGGCGGCCGCCGCGAGCCCCTCGGTGAGCGCCGCGACCGCGCCCTCGGCGTGCGCGTCGTCCAGCAGGACGTCCGCGTAGTCGGAGATCGCCCCGCCGAGCGGCACCAGCGCGGGCAGCGGACGTCGTACGGCCATCAGCGGCGCGGCGGCCACCGGTTCGCCCCCCGGCGCGCGCACCAGGAGCAGCCGCAGCCGCCCGCGCCGGCCGTACGACAGCCACCACGAGTGCAGCCAGGGATGGCTCTGGAACGGTGTCGCGGCGGCGCAACGGCGGTACAGGCGGCTCCAGTCGGCGGCCAGGGCGGCGAATCCGGCGTCGGTGGTGACCAGTTCGGAGGTGTACGACGCCTTCACAGGGCGCCGCGGGTGTCGGCGGCGACGGCCGGGGCGGGCAGGGAGGCCGTGGGTTCCGCGGCGCGCGCGGAGCGCCGGGGCCGGACCAGCAGGACCATGCCGCCCAGCAGTCCGCCCGCGCTCGCGCCGACCAGGCCGGTCAGCGCCGGGGACGCGGAGGACGGCTCGACGGGCTTGACGGCGCGGGCGAACTGCTGGAGCTCGACGTTGGTGGCGTCCGAGCTGTCGGCCGCGTGCCGGGTCAGCGCGCGGGAGACGGCGTTGGCCATGTCGGCGGCCAGGTCGGGCCGCGAGGAGGTGGCGGAGACCGCGACCATCGGGGCGTCCGGGGACGTCGCGGTCGTCACGGCGGACCGCAGCGTCGCCGCCGGCACGCCCGCCCACACCTGGGCGTCGCCGAGCACCGCCACCTGGGTGGCGACCCGGCCGTACGCCTGGGCGAAGCCGAGCGCGGCCGCCGGGTCGGCCTTGTCGGCGGGGACGGCGACGACATACGCGGTCGCGGTGTACGACGGCGTCCTCAGCGCGCCGTACGCGCCGCCCAGCACACCCCCGGCCAGCACGCCGGCCGCGATCACCGTCCACGGCGGCAGGGACCTGGCGCGGGCCAGCGGGCGGGGCGCGCGGTGCTGGGCGGTGGGGTTGTCGGTCATCAGGAGCTCACTTCCTGGGCTGAGGGGGACGACGAGGGGGCGACCGCCGCCGCGTACACGTCCATGAGCCGGGCGGCGCTGCGGGTGATGCTGTAGTGCCGGGCCGCGTCGGGGGCGGTGCGCGGCGCGGGGACGGCCGCCCGGACCTCGCCGACCGCGCGCGCGAACTCCTCGGCGCCGCCCGTGACACGGCGGGCGGCACCGGCCGCGCCCGGCGGCAGGTCCTCGACGGCGGGGCAGGAGGCGTAGAGCACGGGCAGGCCCGCGGCCAAGGCCTCCACCACGGCCAGCCCGAACGCCTCCTCGGGGGACGGCGAGGCCAGCACGTCCATCGCGGAGGTCAGGGAGGGCAGATCGGGGCCCGGCGAGCCGTCCGGCACGTAGGGGCGCTCTCCGGTGAACAGCACCCGGTCGGCGACCCCGGCCTCGTGCGCGGTGCGCCGCAGGACGTTCTCCTCGGGGCCGCCGCCGACCAGCAGCAGCCAGTGGTCGCCGGGCAGCAGGGCCAGCGCGCGGACCAGCACGTCGAAGTGCTTGCCGGCGGTGAGACGGCCGACACCGCCGACGACGTAGGCGCCCTCGGGCAGGCCGAGGCGCTGGCGGGTGCGGTGGCGCAGGAGCGGGTCGAAACGGAAGCGGCTCAGGTCGATGCCGTTGGGGACGACCTCGATCCGGGGCGCCGGCACGCCCCAGCGGCGCAGCCGGTCCGCGACCGTCGGTGAGACGGCGACGGTGGAGCGGCCCAGGCGTTCGGTGGCCAGATACAGGCCGCGCACACCCCGGGTGAGCCGACGGCCCTCCATCTGGGAGTCGCCCAGCGAGTGCTCGGTGGCGACGATCGCCCGCACCCCGGCCAGCCGCGCGG
The DNA here is from genome assembly GCF_055587025.1 of Streptomyces sp. NPDC048600. NCBI lineage: Bacteria > Bacillati > Actinomycetota > Actinomycetes > Kitasatosporales > Streptomycetaceae > Streptomyces > Streptomyces sp. NPDC048600. The sequence goes on from NZ_JBVJGZ010000006.1 coordinate 129,003, forward strand.
CCAGCCGCCCGTAGACGCAGGCCCGGTACAGGTGGGTGTGGACCAGGTCGTAGCCGCCGGTGCGGATGAGCCGGGCCAGCCGGGGCAGGGCCGCCAGGTCGCGGTTCCCGGCCATGCCGAGGTCGGTGACCCGGACCCCGTCGGCGGTCAGCCCGTCGGCGACCGCGCCGGGGTTGGTGAGCGTCACCACGTCGCAGTCGACCGGCAGATGCCGCAGCAGCAGCCGCAGTTGCTGCTCCGCGCCGCCCACCCCGAGCCCGGTGATCACATGCAGCGCCTTCATCGCGGACCTCCCACGGGCCGTCGGCGCAGCCCGTGCAGCCGGAGCTTGAGATACAGGCGTACGGCGGTGTCGCGCTGCCCGATGTGCACCCGGGGCAGGGCGAGCGGGCCGGTCAGCGGGCCCGGGTCGATGGCACAGGCGTAGTCGTAGCCCGCGACCGCGACGGCGTCGACGACCCTGCGGTCGACGGTGCCGTACGGGTAGCAGAACCCGGCGACCGGAGCACCCGTCAGCTCCGTGAGCAGTGCTCGGCTCTCCCCGAGCTCGGCGGCCAGCACCTTGTCGTCCGCCTCGGTCAGGTCGACATGGGTGAGGCCGTGCGAGCCGATCTCCACGCCCTCGGCGGCCGCGTGCAGGATGCCGTCGGCGGTGAGCAGGGGCTTGCGGGGGCCCAGCGGGTCCCAGGCGTTGTCGCCGCCGAGCCGGCCGGGCAGCACGAACAGGGTGGCGTTGCAGCCGTGGCGGCGCAGCACAGGCAGGGCGGCGTCGACGAAGTCGGCGTACCCGTCGTCGAAGGTCAGTCCGACCAGCCCGTGCGCCCGGCCGCGGGCACGGGCGGCCAGCAGTTCGGCCATCCCGACACCGGTCAGACCGCGTCTGCGCAGCCAGGCCAGCTGTCCGTCGAGCCGTTCGGGGGTGACGGTGATGCGGTAGGGGTCGTCGGTGCAGTCGGCCACCGAGTGGTACATGGCCACCCAGGGGGCCGACGTCCTCGACGGTGATCTGCCGGTGTCAACGGTTACGGCCATAGGGGCGCCTTAGGGTCGCGGGACGTACGGATCGGAGTGCCGGTGCGCTGCCCTGGGCGCCCAGCGCCCAGCCCAGCAGGACGAAGACGACGGTGACGGTGGTGCCGCCCGCGGCCAGGCCGGGCAGCGCCCCCTCGAAGCGGCTCGCGGCGAACGCCCCGGCGGCGCCCGCGGCCAGCGCCGCCAGCACCGGACGGCTCAGCTCGCCCAGCACCGGGCGGAGCCGGACGGGGACGCCCCGGCCGCGCGTGCCGGCCAGCATCAGCGCGGCGGTGACGGTGATCCCGGCGGCGTTGGCGGCGGCGATGCCGAGCACCCCCCAGGGGCCGACGGCGAGGACGCCGGTCCAGGTGGTGGCGAGGATGCCGAGGGCCATCGCGCCGACCGGGTACCAGCTGGCGCGGGCCGCGGAGAAGTAGGAGCGGGCCAGGACCCCGACCAGGGTCTGCCCGAGCAGCCCGAGCGCGTACACCCGCATGACACCGGCGGTGGCATCGGTGTCGTGTGCGGTGAACGCGCCGCGCTGGAAGAGCAGTTCGATCATCTGCGGAGCGCACGCGACCACCGCCGCCGTGCCCAGCAGCACCATGCACGCGGCCAGCGCCAGGTCCCGTTCCACCCGGCCGCGGGCGCGCTCGGTGTCGCCGTCGGCCAGGGCGCGGGCGACCACCGGGAAGGTGACCGTGCACAGCATCAGCGACAGCACCATCGGCATCTGCGCCACCTTCTGGGCGTAGTTGAGATGCGAGATGGCGCCGGAGGGCAGGAGCGAGGCGAGGAACCGCTCGACGAGGATCTGGGACTGACGGCACAGGGCGAACAGCAGCACGGTGGCGACCAGGGCGATCCCCACCCTGCGTTCCCGTTCCCGTTCCCGCTCCCGGCCCGGCTCGCGCGGTGTGGTGCGGCGCAACTGCCGGAGCAGCGACGGGAGTTGGACGAGGAACATCAGACAGCCGCCCACCGCCACACCGGCCGCCGCCGAGCGCACCCCCCAGCGCCCGCCCAGGACGAACATGCCGGTGATGATGCCGGTGTTGTACGCGACGTAGATCGCCGCCGGGGCGAGGAAGCGGCGGTGCGCCCGCAGGACGGCGCTGCAGTACCCGGCGAGACCGAAGCTGACCACGCAGGTCGCGGTGAGCCGGGTGCAGTCGACGGCGAGACCGGGGTCGGGCAGACCGGGGGCCATGGCCTCGACCAGCCACGGCGCGATCAGCATCAGCAGTCCGCCGGCCGCGACCAGGGCCAGGGCCAGCCGGGGCAGGGTGGCCGCCACCAGCGCCCGCACCGGGTCCCCGCCGCCTCCCCGGGCGCGCCGCGCCAGGGCCACGCTGAACGCGGGGATCAGCGCGAACGCGAGGCCGTCCTCGATCAGCAGGGTCGCCGCGAACTCCGGCACGGTCCAGGCGACCAGGAACGCGTCCGTGCCGCTCCCCGCCCCGAACAGCCTCGCCAGGGCCTGGTCGCGCACCAGGCCGAGCACCGCCCCGGCCATCGACAGGGACGCGGTGACCAGCGCGGCACGGGCGAGGAACCGGCTGGTGGGGTGGGGGAGTCCGGCGGGGTCGCCGGGGCGCGGGGGGTGGCCGGCGGGAGGAACTGGAGGAAGGTGCCCGGTGGAGCGGTGGGTGCGGGCGGTGGGCGGGGCCGGGGTGCGCGGGTGTGGAGAGCCCTGAGTACGCGGGTGTGGAGAGGCCTGGGCGTTCCGGCCCGCGGAGGGGTGCCCGGCCGGTGTCGTGGGGGCGTCCGGGGTGTGCAGATCTCCGGTGGTGTGCCCGGTCGGGGCGGCGGGGCGGGGCGCGGGCCGGGCCGCGGAGAGCGGTTGTCCGGTCGGTACGGCAGCCTCGTCCGAGGCCGGCTGTCCGGTCCGTACGGCAGCCTCGTCCGCGGCGTACAGTCGGCCGGTCCCGCGTGCGGTGGGGGCGGTGGGGCCCGCCGGGGCGGGGGGATACCCGGGCTCCTCCCCGGCCCGCTCACCGGGACGGGCCGGCGGCAGGCCCGCCGTGTCCTCGGCCCAGGGCGGCCGTGAGGGCGTCACGGTCATCGCGCCGCGACCTCCTCGGCGGACGCCGGACCGCCGGGCGCCGCGACCCCCTGCGCGCGGGCCGGGCCGCCGGGCGCCGCGTCCGCCCCGCTCGCCAGCGCCCACCACGCCGCGAGCCCGAAGGACACGGCCGTCAGCACGGTCGAGGGGCCGCCGATGTCGGCGTAGAAGAAGTCGGTCAGCTGCCAGGTCAGCAGGCCGCAGGAGACCAGGGCGCAGTCGAGGCCGGTGCCCGTGCGGTGGGCCCGGGGCAGCCGGCGCAGGGCGCACACCAGCAGGGCCAGCCAGCTCCCGGCGAGCGCGAGCAGTCCGATCAGCCCCTGCTCGGCGAGGACCAGCAGATACATGTTGTGCGGGGACAGCAGCGGCTGCCTGCGGAAGGCGGCCCCCGCGCCCTCGGTGTCGCTGCCCGAGGACAGGGCGAGCGAGGCGTGCGCGTCGCGGTGCTCGGGGAAGCCCTTGAGGCCGACACCCGTCAGCGGCCGCTCGCGCCACATCCCGGTAGCCGCCGCCCACAGGCTGTACCGGTCGGTGACCGACTGGTCGGGCGCGTCGGTGACCTGGGTGATGCTGGCGATGCGCTCCTGGAGCATGGCCGTGCCGAACCCGAGGCCGCCGACCAGCAGCACACCGGCGGCCAGGGCGGCCGCGGCCACCTTCAGCGCCCTCCGCAGCCCGGCCAGGCACAGCTGCACCACGCAGGTCACGGCCGTGGCGATCCAGGCGCCCCGGCTGAACGACAGCGCGAGCGGCACCAGCAGCGCGAGGGCGCAGGCCAGGGCGATGGCGCGCTGCCTGAACGGGCCGCGTCCTAGGGCGAGTCCGACCGCGCAGACCAGGCCGAACGACACCACGGTCGCCATGCCCATCACGTCCTGCGCGCCGAAGGTGCCCACCGCCCGCAGCGTTCGGCCCTGGTAGGAGGCGCCGGTGCCGGTGACGTACTGATGGACGCCGACCGCGCCCTCCCAGCCGGCCAGGGCCACGAACGCCCAGGCCAGCAGCCGGAAGTCGGCCCGGTCCCGGACCAGCAGCAGCACCGCCGCCGGGACCAGCACGAACACCTGGAGATAGCGGCCGAGTCCGGCCAGCCCGGCCGCCGGCGAGGACGCGCCGACCGCGGCCAGCGTCAGCCCCACCACCGGCAGGGCCAGCACGATCGCCGCCGTCCGGCTCAGCGGACGGCGCCGCTGCCGCAGCAGGCGGACCGCGCAGAAGCCGACGACCAGCGCGGACAACGCGTCGGCGGGGCCCGCGCCGCCCTCTCCGCCGGTGGTGAGCGGCAGGCCGAGCAGGGCGACCACGGCCACCACCGGCCACACCGGCGACGGTGTCCGGCGGGGTGTCGGCGGCAGGGCGAGGCTCATCGGGTCAGCTCCCCGTCGGGCGGACGAGCGTGGACGCGGTGCGCGCCAGGATGCAGATGTCCTGCCACAGCGACCAGTTGTCGATGTAGGCGTTGTCGAAGCGGGCCCGGTCCTCGATGGAGGTGTCGCCGCGCAGCCCGTTGATCTGGGCCAGCCCGGTGATGCCGGTGCTCATCCGGTGGCGGGCCGCGTAGCCGGGATGGGTCTGGCTGAACTGGCCGACGAAGTAGGGCCGTTCGGGGCGCGGGCCGACCAGGCTCATGTCGCCGCGGAAGACGTTCCACAGCTGGAGCAGTTCGTCCAGCGAGGAGCGGCGCAGGAAGCGGCAGAACCACGGCATGTCCCGCTGGTTCGCCACGCTCCAACGGGTGGCGGCCTCGTGCGCGTCCATCGGGCGGTAGGTGCGCAGCTTCAACAGGGTGAAGGGGCGCCCGTCCTTGCCGATGCGCTCCTGGCGGAACACCACCCCCGGCCCCGAGATGCACCGCAGCGCCGTCGCGCACACCAGCAGCAGCGGGCTGACCGCCACCAGCAGCGCACCGGACACCACCACGTCCAGCACCCGCTTGCCGGCGCTGCCGCGCAGGCCCGAGCCGAGCCGCAGCCTGCGGCAGGAGAACCCGGCGAGCAGTTCACGTGCCTCGTGGGCGGGCGAGTCGGCGTCCAGCTCCCACACCGCGCATCCCGACTCGGCGAGCGCCCGCAGCAGCGGCGCCTGCTGGACCCGCGCCGAGGGGTGCACGACGAGGATGTCCCGTACGGCGTTCTGGATGAGCGCCCGCTGCACCTCCCCGCCGGTGGTCAGCACGGGCAGTCCCTCGACGCCCTCGTGGTGGGCCGCGACGACACCGACCGGCCGCATCCCGCAGCGCGGGTGCCGCAGCACGGCCGCTGCCACCCGCTGCGCGGTGGGCGCCGGGCCGACCACCAGGGCCGCGCGGGGGCGGCGCAGCAGCGCGGTCCGGCGCCGCCGGTGCACGAGGGCCCGTCCGGTCATGGCCGTCGCCGACTGCGTCAGGACGCCGAGGGCCAGGGTGCGGGCGGACAGCGCGGCATGCGGGGAGTACGCCGCGAGCAGTGCGGCCAGGCCCAGCCAGACGACCACGACCCGCCCGCAGACGGCGGGGAGTTCGTCCAGTACGCCCGGCATCCGCACGGTCCGGTGCGGGCGCAGCAGCAACGCCGAGGCCACCAGCAGACCCACCAGCACCGGGTGCCGGTCGGTCAGGGCCAGGGTGCCCAGCAGCGCGGCCGTGGTGTCGGCGGCGATCAGTGGCAGCGGGGACGCGGGGCGGGCTCTGGGTCTGCGCGCGGGGAACAGGAAGCCCGAGGCGCGGCGATGGCTGCGCGGCACCAGGGTGAGGGGCGTCGGTCCGTGGTCCCGTGCCTGCGTGCCGGGCGAGGGGACGGTGCTTTCCGCGGTCACGAGTGGATGTGCTCCCTGTCCTCGGTGGGCGCGGGACGCGCCGCAGGGTCCTCGGTGAGCGTGGGGTGGGGCGCGGGGTCCTCGGCCGGGCCGGGGCCCCCGGCGGGCGGGAGATCCGCCGCCGAGGGGGCGGTTCGCCGTGCGCCGCCGAGCAGTTCGCGGTACAGGTCCGTGACCGCGCCCGTGGTGTGCCGTACGTCGTGCGAGGCGAGGACGTGGCGGCGTCCCTGGTGGCCGAGGGACTCGCGCTGCATCGGGTCGAGCAGCAGCGCGGCGAGGGCCTCCGCGAGCGCGGCCGGGGCCTTCGGGGGCACCAGGCAGCGGGGCGCCAGTTTGGACGGCAGGCTCTCCCGGGAGCCGTCCACGTCCGTCAGCAGTACCGGGCGCCCGCACGCCATCGCCTCCAGCGGCGCCAGCGCCATGCCCTCCCAGCGCGAGGGCAGCACCACCAGATCGGCGGCCTGGTACCAGGGCACGGGGTCGGCCACCGCACCGGCGAACAGCACCGACTCCGGTGCCAACGCGGCGAGTTGCTCGCGCAGGGGTCCGTCCCCGACGAGCGCGAGCCGCGCCCGGGGCACACGCCGCAGCACCCTGCGCCAGGCCTCGAGCAGGACGTCCTGCCCCTTCTGCTCGCACAGCCGCCCGACGCACACCACCAGCGGGGCGGCGGGGTCGCAGTCCGGCAGCAGGGACGCCCTTACGGTGTCCACGGGGGCCGGGTGGAAGGCCTCGGTGTCGACGCCGTTCGGGACGACGCTCCACCGCGCGGCGATCCCCGCGCGCACCCCCCGCTGCCGCTCGGCCTCGCTGACACACACCGTGCGCCGCGTCCAACGCGCGCCGAACCGTTCCCAGTTGAGGGCGAGCGCGGCGGTGGCGCCGCCGACCGCCTCGAACGACCAGGCGTGCGGCTGGAACACCGTCGGGATCCGCCCGCGCAGCGCGAGCCGTGCCGCCAGACCCGCCTTCGCGCTGTGCGCGTGCACCAGTTCGGGCCGTACCTCCCCGGTCAGACGGCCGAGGGAGCGCACCTCCCGGGCCAGCGCGGGGCCGGGCGAGCGGGTCGCCGGCCAGTGCAGCACTTCGGCACCGGCCTTGTGGAGCAGGCCGGCCAGCGGTCCGTCGGGGCAGGCCACGCTCACCCGCAGCCCGGCCGCGAGCTGGGCGCCGACCAGCTGGACGACCACCCGGGCCACCCCGCCGTCCACCGGCTGCGTGACGTGCAGGACCCGCGGCGGGGGGTCGGTTGCTGACTGGTGCATGCGCGGTTTCCTCGCTCACGGATGACGCTGGGGACGTGCGGGAACGCGCTTCACTGCTGGGCGCCGACGGCGACGGAGAGCACGCCGGCCCATGCCGCGTCCCGTGAGGGAACGAGTCGGGAGCCCGGCTGGTCACCGCCGCGCCGCAGACCCGCGGTCCGTTCGAACGCCTCCGGGACGGGACCGGGGCCGTGCGCGTACGCCGGTTCGCGCGCCCCCGCCGCCCTGCCGGCCGTCGAAATCGGTACGTCGTCCAGGGGTTCGGCGACGGCGTTCCGCGGGGGACCCGGGGGAATGCGCATGACCGGCTTTCCCTTTCGTGCGATTTGCTGGCTATAAGGGTGGGTCGGGAGGCCCGCAACTCTAGCCGTTATCCGTACTAATCCTCCGAAAATGGGCATGTGTGTCGGAATCGTGAAGCCGGGCCTTCGGTGAGATCACCCCATTGGCGGCACAACTCATCGGCGTGCCATGCGTTTTCACAACGCCGGGCATCCCCGCCCTGGTGTTTGTGTCAATCCCCAAGGAGCTCCTCTCCATGTCATGTGCGGAAAAGGGCCTGTTCCGCCCCTCTGCCTTTGCCTTGGCCGGAGCTGGTGGTGCTGTGGTCCCCCCCCCCGCCGGGGGGGGGGGGGGCGCCCCCCCCCACTCCCCGGGTGTGCTGTCCGGCAACGTCGTCCAGGCTCCGATCCACGTCCCGGTCAACGTCTGCGGCAACACCGTCAACGTGATCGGCCTGCTGAACCCGGCGTTCGGCAACACCTGCGTCAACGCCTGACGCGTTCTCGCGAAGCCGGCCGTCCTCCCGCTCCAGGGAGGGCGGCCGGCTCGTCGTTGCGGGTGCGCATGGTTCCCCGCTCCGAATGGGGGGTTCCGCGCAAGGGGCGTGGATCACTCTCGGCGGGCCTTCGGCCTGGAGTGATGCCCGCGCGGGCGGTGATCGGGTGCGACAGGCCTGAAGCGTGACGTGATCGATCAGTTGCGGAGAGCGAACGTCACTCCCACGGTGGACACGAGATCTGACGCACCACCGAAAGGAACACGTATGCGTGGTCTGCCCGTAAGGCGTATCGGTACCACCGCCCTGTGCGCCGCCCTTGTTCTCGGGATCGCCGGTCCGGCCGTGGCCGCGGCCGACAGCGGTTCCGGTCAGGAGCGCACCCGGGCGGCGTCCCGAGCGCCCGTCCCCGGGGCCGACTCGCTCCTCGCCCAGGTCGAGAGCCTGGGCGACCTAGGCACCCTCACCCCTGTCACCGACCTCGTCGACACCGCGCTCAAGGCGGAGAACGGCCGGCTCACCGCGGAGCAGGCCACCCGGTCGGGTGAAGCCGCCCAGGCGGCCGTCGCCCAGGCGGTCGCCGCGGGCTCCTCCAGTTCGACGCTTCCTCAGACACTCGCCGCGCCCACGGTGTCCATGGTTCCGGGCGCGGCCGCGGCACCCGCCGTACCCGCCGCGCCCGGCCTGCCCGCCCTGACCCGCGGCACCGACCGGGCGCCGTCCGCCGACCCGCCGGGCGACGCGCTCGTCGGCCTCCAGAAGGCGGTCGAGTCACTGCTCGCGGCCGTCACCTCGGGGAACGTCTCCGGTGTGCTCCCGGCGGCCACCGCCCTCGTCGCCGGCCTGGTCGACCTGCTCGCCTCGGCGCTGCCGGTCGGCGCACTGCCCGCGCCGAGCCTGCCGGGGCTGCCCCAGCTGCCCGGCCTGCCGGTGACCCCGCCGGAGCTGCCGCCGGGCGCTCCGGAACTGCCCGCGAGCACTCCGGAACTGCCGGTGGCACCCGCGGTGCCGGAGGCGCCCTCCGTCCCGGCGGAGGCACCGTCCGTCCCGGTGGACGTGCCGCCGCTCCCGGTGGACGCGCCCGCGCTGCCTGCCTCGGGGCTGCCGCCGCTCGTCTGACACAGCACCGCGGCCGTCGCCGCCGGTTCCGCAGCGCGCGCGGGCCGGCGGCGACGTTGTGACAGGCGTTGTGACGGCCGTCGTGACCGGCCCCTCCCGCGAGCCGGCGGGGGACGGCCGTTCAGGCGGTCCCTCCCCGGCAGCCGGCGAGGTGGTCCCTCCCCGGCGACCGGTCCGGCTCCGGTCGCCCTCCGACTCCCCTCCCGGCCGACCGAATTCAACACGCGGAACCGAGATCACGGAAATTTCCCCCACGTTCGGAGTTTCCGCTCCGGCGTCATCTCGTTGTGCACGGCGTCAGAATTTCCCCCGGTGACACGAGTTGCCGAAGAAAGGAACACGATGAAGTCCCTGAAGGCTGCCGCTGTCGTTGCCGGTTCCCTGGCCCTCGCCGGTGCCGCCGCACCCGCGTTCGCCGCCAGCTCCGCCGACCTCACGCCCACCAGCCTCACCGGCGCCGTCAACAACGTCACCAGTGGCCGCCTCCAGCCCGGTGTCGCCGACGCGATGCCGCTCCAGCACCAGTCGGACGCGCTGAACACCGAGAACCCCGAGTCCGTGCTGAACACGGTCAAGGGCGCGACCACCGCACTGAACTCCGCGGGCGGTCTGCTCGGCGGCCTGCCGCTCCAGGGCTGACGAATTCCGGGCCCTTTTCCGTAATTCCGGGGCCCGGTAAACGCGGAGAGCCGATACCGTGCCGTGTCCCACGCCTTTCCGGGTGCGTGGGGTGCGACGCACGGTGTCGGCTCTCTCCGTGTTTGTCCCGGCGCTGTTCGAGAAGCCGTCCCTCGATCGTGTGGAGCCCGCCCGTGAGGTCCCCCGGTCGGGTGAGAACCCGCCCGGCGGTGTTCCGCCCCGTCGATATGGTCGCGCGGTGACCTCAACCCCCAGCACAACCCGCCCCTTCCACCCCGCCGATCTCGGCACCCTCGTCGTCATGGCGTGGAGCGGCGAGGCCCCCGACGGCGCCGACATGCCCTACCTGCTCGCCTACTGCCTCGGCGACGGCCCCGGCGGCCCCGAGGCGACCAGCGAGGCCGTGGCCCGGCTGCTCGCCGACAAGGGACTGCCCGTCGGCGGCGACCTCGTCGACGGCAACGTCACGTCCAACGTGCCGGCCAGCCTGCTGGTCGAGGCCGGCCAGGCCGTGCTCACCCTGCCGCCGCTGAACGCCCAGTGCCCCGCCCCGCCCGAGTGGCTCGCCGCCGTCGGCGAACGCGGCTACGCCTACCTGGTGTTCACCACGCGCCCCTGGCCCGAGGCCGCGCCCGGCCGTCCGATCGAGCCCGAGGCGCTGGCCGCGTTCGCGGGCGCGGAGGAGACCCTCACCGCCGCCGCGCACGTCGTCCTGCCCGCGCGCAGCCTGCGCGTCTGAGCCGGGGTGACCGCCGCCGCGGGACAGCGGGTGCGGCACACGGCGGGCTCCGGCCGCGCCTTCGCCCTGCTGCTGGTGATCACCGGCGCGGCCGGACTGCTGGCCGCCTGGGTCATCACCATCGACAAGTTCAAGCTCCTGGAGGACCCCGACTTCACGCCGGGGTGCAGCCTGAACCCGGTCGTGTCCTGCGGCAGCGTCATGGAGAGCGACCAGGCCGAGGCGTTCGGGTTCCCCAACCCGATGCTGGGCCTGGTCGCCTACGGCATCGTGATCTGCGTCGGCGTCGGCCTGCTGGCCGGGGCGGTCTTCCCACGCTGGTACTGGCTGACCTTCCTGGCCGGCTGTCTGTTCGGCATCGGCTTCGTCTCCTGGCTCCAGTTCGAGTCGCTGTACCGGATCAACGCACTGTGCCTGTGGTGCTGTCTGGCGTGGATCGCCACGACCGTCCTGTTCTGGTACGTCCTCGCGCACACCGTCCGCCAGGGCTTCCTTCCCGCGCCGGGCTGGGTCCGTACGTTCCTCGACGAGTTCGCCTGGGTGCCGCCGGTGCTGCACCTGGGAGTGATCGGCATGCTCGTGCTGACGCGCTGGTGGGATTTCTGGACGAGCTGACCTCCCCGCGTACACGGCGTGCGAACGGTCGGCGTGGGGGGGGGGGGGGGGGGGGGGGGGGGGGGGGGGGGGGGGGGGGCCTTCTGCTTTCCTTCTCTTGCGGCATGGGGGTGGATAGTGG